>CAMBXM010000146.1 GCA_945871815.1 Singulisphaera sp. GP187 | reverse complement strand
CGACGCCGACGATCTGGCACCCGGGAATGCGTTCCTTCACAGCTCGTGCCACACCGGTGATGGTGCCACCGGTACCGGCGGTCATGACGACGGCATCCAGCTTGCCGTCGCACTGCTCGACGATCTCGCGACCGGTGCCTTCGTAATGGGCGAGCGGGTTGCTCGGGTTGCCGTATTGATCGAGGATGTGGGAGTTCGGAATGACCTGCTTCAGGCGTCGCGCGACGCCAATATGGCTCTCCGGCGCGTCCCAGGCTGCCTCAGTTGGCGTGCGAATGATCTCGGCACCGAGGGCTTCGAGCACGACCTGCTTCTCGCGGGACATCTTCTCGGGCATCGTGATGATCACGCGATAGCCTCGAACTGCACCGGCGAGGGCGATGCCGATCCCAGTGTTGCCGGACGTCGGCTCGATGAGCGTGTCGCCCGGTTTGATGCGGCCAGCCTTCTCGGCGTCGAGCAGCATTCGGATGCCGATCCGGTCCTTGACGGAGCCGCCCGGGTTCATGAACTCGCACTTGGCGAGCAGTTCGACCGGCAGATCGCGGCCGAGCCGGGCGAGGCGGACGACCGGGGTGTTACCGACGGTCGTGAGGATCGAATCGTGAATGCGGCCCATGGGTCAGCCGATTCAAGCAGGCGAGGGCGGCGAAAGGAAATGCGCGCTGGCTCTTGCTGGCGGCTCCGCCGCCTCGGATGGTGGTCCCCCCGTGATGGACCCAGAACCGACCGACGTTCCCGCTTCGAACGATAGCGGCCCGCCAATGGCCGAACCGCGCCCCTCGGCCGCTGCCTCAACTGCTGGCGACGGTGGGGAGGCGCTTGGCGAACGCGAGCACGATGCCGCGGGCGATACCGGCCCGGAGAGGGGCGAATCGGACCAGGGCGACGGCCCTCCCGGTCAGGGTGGTTTGGGCGAAGGCAAGCGCAAGCGTCGGCGTCGGCGGAAGCGTCGCGGTGCCGATGACGGGTCGATCGGCGATGGTTCGATCCCGCCTGCAGACGGCGCGATCGCGCCGCTTGATGGTGTCACTCCACCAACTGGGGCCGCTGCAGGTGCGGCGCGAGTTCCGCGGGATCGGCAGCAGCGGCGAGAAGGTGGTCCGCAAGGACGGTCCGAGCGGCGTGGCGATCGAGAGCAGAGCCGCGACCGCGGTCGTGAGCACCCGCGTGACCGGGGCCGCGACTACGGTCGTGATGGTCGCAACAGCCACGAGCACAGCGCCCTGTTCGCGGTGAAGGCGCTGAGTCAGATGGCGCAGGCGTTGCTCCGCGTCGAAGGTGTCGATCCGTTCAGCGTGCCGCGCTGGCTCGAACTCAACTTGCGCATTCCGCTCGATGATCGCGCCGATGCGCGCGCTGCAGCTTCTGCGGCCATGGAGCAGATCCTCCAGCGTCTACGCGAAGTGCGCGAGCACGAACGCGCGCTGCAGCCAGGCGCAGTGTTCTGCTACTTCAACGAGAGCGCGACCGTGGAGCACTGTCGCCCCGCGGAAGCGCGCCAAGTGTTCGAGGGCTACAACTCGACGGGTCGACCCGTGTGGGGCGACTTCGTCACGATGGCGATCGAACGCAAGGATCCGGGCATCGACGTGCTCCTTGCGGGCAACGACATGGTGCTCACGCATGTGTCGATGGGCCGTGTGCTGCGCACGCAGCAGTTGGCCGAGTTTGGCGGCGAGTCCGCGGTCTACAAGATCCTCGGCCAAGTCGACGCAGGCCTCTTCCGAGTCCTCGGCGCCGAGCAGAAGTGCGCCTTCAGCTTCCAGCTGCTGCGCGGCAAGACCATCGAAGGCAAGCCCCGCCTGCGCCTGCATTCGGTTGGCAAAGTCGATCTGATGGACTTGGCGGATCCAGGTGTGCTCAACATCTTGTCCCGCTTCCAGCACCACCTCGATTCCGAATCGCTACGCCTGCAAGGCAAGGAAAGGGGCGGCTCCGTCGACGACGAAGCCTTCGTACTGCCGTTGCTGCAGGACTTGGCTCAGAAGCTGTCGGGGCGCGTGCGCAGCACGGCGCGCCGAACCCAGCATGCCGTCGCGCGAAGCGAGGAAGGGCAGCGACCGACGCCACGTGCGTATCCGGATGCGAGCGAAGTGCACGACCAGGCCATCCTTTGGGATACCGAGAAGGCGACGATCGTCGTCGTTGGCCAGAAGGGCCGCGTGCATGTGTTCACGCCCCAGGCGCGCCACGTGACTTCCGTGGTGCTACAGGGATCGGCCATCGATCGCCGGCGTCAGCAAGGTCGCTGGCGTGAGGCCGAGCCGGAGGAGCGCGGTGAGTTCCGCGTGCATCTGCGCCAGTTGATCGCGTCGGGCAAGGACCAGCCCAATGAGGACGCGCCGCTGTCGATCGAGCCCTGAGCGAACTTCGCGAGAAGGGGATCCCAGGAGGGGTTCACTATCGCCAGAAGGCAGGTCAGATCATCACCGTGACGACCAGAAGGTAGATGGCAGCGCCCGTGAGATCGGTCAGCGCTGTCACCGCCGGGGTACTGATCAACGCAGGGTCGATCCGCAGCACCTTGACGAAGTAGGGCGTCGTGGCCCCGAGTAGCGCCGCTAGCAACACGGTGGCTGACATGGCGATGGCGATGACGATTGCCACGTGCGACGTCAGCTGCACGGGTTCTTGGGCGCCGGTGAAGTGCTGCAGCAGCCACGCGTTTGCGAACGCGATGCACGAGAGGATGGCGGCGAGCAGGAGGCTCACGCGCAGTTCTTTCCAGAGCACGAGCCAAAGCGAGCCGGCGAGGCCACCAGAGGAGACTGCGCGGACGATCAGCGTGCTCGCCTGGCTGCCGACCATGCCCCCGATGGCCATCACCATTGGCATCAACACCAACAGCAGCGTGTCCCCGTGCAGTTGGTGCTCGAAGCCACGGATCACCGATCCCGTCACGAGCCAGAACATCGCGAGGATGCAGATGACTGGCGCCCGGCGGCGGACTTGGCGGAGCACCGGCTCGTCGAGATAGGTCTCGCCTTCACTCTCGCCGGTCATGCCGGCCATCTTGGCGAAGTCCTCTTCGGCCTCTTCCTCGACGATGTCGACAGCGTCGTCGTGCGTGACGATGCCGATCAATCGCTGTTCGGAATCGACGACGGGCAGCGCAATCAGGTCGTAGTCGCGAATCAGTCGTGCGGCCTCTTCCTGATCCGCTTCGGGGCTCGTCGAGACGATTTCCGTACGCATCATCTCGGCGACCGTCTGATCGTCCTTGGCGAGGATGAGGTCGCGTAGCGACAAGAACCCAACGAGTCGGCCGAGTCGGTCGACGACATAGCTGTAGTAGATCGTCTCCTTGCTGGGCGCTTGTCGGCGGAGCTCGGCGATGGCAGAGCGGGCGGACAACTGCGGGCTCAGCACGGCGTAGTCGGTGCTCAGGAACGAGCCGACCTGGTCTTCGCGAAAGGCGCTGCGGTGCAGCAAGTCCTCTCGAGCCGCGTTGGACAGCAGCGGCCAGATCTTCTGCCGCACGCGCTCTTCGAGGCGGTCGACGAACTCGGCGCGGTCGTCGCTGAACATCGACAGCAGGACGTTCTTGACCGAGTCGCGCCCGCCGCCGGCGACGAACTCCTCTTGCACATCGGGGTCGAGGTAGCCGAAGACGTCGCGTTCGAGCTCGACTGGCAGCAACGCCATCAGCGTCGCCACCTCGGCCGGCTCCAGAGCATTCATCGTCGCGGCGGCGTCCGACGGGTGCATCTCGCTGAGCACCGAGACAAGGTCCTCCCGCTTGCCTTCGAGCAGCAGTTCACGGACCTCGGGGACGAGAAGCGGGTTGCGCATGACGATGGCGGCGGAGGATCCTAGCGCTCGGTTGCGTGGGACTCCGCACTCGCTTTCCTCGGCGTTTCGCGTGTTGAGACGGCGCCGGTCCTTGTGCTTCGAACGGGCGGACGTTGGTTGTGTGGCTGTGGCTGCCACGATTTGCATCGGCGTGATGCCCCGGCTCTGGCGGCACACGAAGTTGCACCTGCGTCGGCGCCGCGCGAAACCACTCTGTCGATCCCAACGGGGCGGGGGAATCCTCGGCTGGATGGCGGCGATGCGTGCTTGACCCGTGAGGTAGGCTTGGCTACCCTGCCGCGCCCTCTGGTCGGCAACGGCCAAGGGCCCTAGGTCGGGGCGTGGCTCAGCTTGGTAGAGCGTTGCGTTCGGGACGCAAAGGTCGGAGGTTCAAATCCTCTCGCCCCGACCAGTTTCTTCCGCGTGCCTTCTGTCAGCCAGAGTGGGCTGCGCAGATGCCTTCGCAGTCGAGGCATCATCTCGGGCAACGGGCGCATCTCAGGCAATGGGAGTTCTGTCCCGCGACTTTGCCGTCGGCGTGCCTTCAGGCTCGCGACCCGAGCGCTCGCGGTGGAAGCGGACGAACACCCGCAGCCGGACGCTCTGCAGCAGCGCGCAGGTCGAGTGGCTGCGATCCGTTTGCAGATCGATGCAGGTGCGGTCCATGAGTCGCTAGGCCTGCAGGATCGACGGTGATGCGCCATGTCCCCGTGCATGCTTCGCCTGGTGCCGTTGCTTACGTGTTGCCGTACCGGGGCAGTTGAGCCGAAGGTGAAGAACGGCGGTGACTCGAGCAAGATTGGCAGATCCAGTGCTCGGGGGGGTACGCGCGGAACTGCCGTGGCATGGGGTCGTAATCCGGCACCTCCTGATTCTCGACGAACAACCACCCCGCACCTACAGCACCAATCATGACTCTGTCGGCAACCCTCTTCTCCGTACTCCTCAGTGCACTGCCGCAAGGCCAGGGCGGCACGAATGAAGTCCGCCCCTACTTCTCCTCGGTGCGCGTACACCAGGACGGCACGGCAACGATGCCGCTGCACCAAGGTCGCGTTGGTACGCAGACCGTTTGGTTCCTCGTGATCGATGCATCGAACTCCCGCATGGCCGATCGGTTTGGCTGCAATCGCGCCAACAAGCTGGCCAACGCGCGCGGCACCGACGCGGTGCAGCGAGGTCGTTTCGATGGCAACGTCCTGGTGATGCCCGGTACGGTCGACTTCGCGCCGCAGCGCGTTGTCGTCGGCGATCCGGTCACCGGTTTCCCACCGCTGGAAGTCCACGCCGGTTCGGTCGCAGACGCGGAGTACAGCCCGTTGGTCCAACTCACGGACGGCTCGGTGCTGAATGCGCCGCAGCTCATCAACGACTCCGGCATCCACGACAAGGTGGTGTCCTACGATCTGGCTCTGCGCACCGTGCGGCTACGGCTGACGGATGGCTTCGCTCGCGGCAACAGGGTCATCTACCTGTCGACCGAGGCGTCTGTCGAAGTCGCTGCAGCACTCGAGGGCGCCACGTTGACTCCACGCCTGAACGCCGCACCGTTTGCCGGTGGCGATGGCACGAACTCCGCGCGCGCAGGCCTCGCCGCGTTTGTCAACGGACCAACGGGTTTGCAGAACCCGGAACGTCAGGGTCTCAACTCGGCGTTGCTCGGCGAAGGGGATCCGCTGAACGTGTTGGCGTGGACGCCAAACCAAGGCCGCTACAGCCCACTGTGGGATGTGCACCTCACGGCGTGGCGCACGAGCCTTCTCGCCAGTCGTCAGACGGCCTTCGACGATGTCGAGGATCTCGCGGAGTCGGGTCTCGTCACGGCGCCAGACGGCTCGGCCTTCGGTCCGTCGGACTTCGTGGTCAACTGCCCGATCGTTGCCGAAGTTCGCACGCGCTGATTGCGTGGCTAGCGGACTTCAGCGGCGGGCGCGGCCGCCGCGGTTCTGCTCTTCCGTCATCGGACTGGGCAGATCCGCAGCGAACACTACCCTCGCGGTCGGCAGAGCATGCTGCAGAGCGACGACCGCCGCGGCGCTCACAGGCGTCTGCCAGACGTAGAGACTCTGCAGCGAAGCGCACTGGGACAACGCCGCCAAGCCGCGGTCGCCAACCTTGGTACCGTGCAGATTGAGCGAGCGCAGGTGGGCAAGGCTGGCGATCTTGGTGCAGCCTGCATCGGTGATCGCGGTCTGGCGAAGATCCAGGTGCGACAGTCGCGGCATCGCCGCGATGGTGGTCATCGCGGCGTCCGTCACCGGCGTCCGGGCAAGGACCAGCTCTGCTACGTGAGCCGACAGTGGCACGAGCGCTGCGATCGCAGCGTCGTCGATGCGGGCTTCGCGGCCGTAGCACGTGACGCGCAGTAGCGGGCTCCCGACTTCGACCACTTCTACGGTGAAGCGATCGGCAAAGGTGGCCAGCGTCGCCTCCGGCAGAGCTTCAAGGCCAAGAGCCAGATCCTCGCCGCCCTTCTTGCCTGTGTCGTCGTCCTTGGGCTTCTCGCCGGACGTATCCGCCGACTCCTTCGACTCCTTGCTGTCCTTGTCCTTCTCGGCCTTGCCCTTCTCGGCCTTATCGTTGCTGCTCTTGTCGTCGGTCTTGGCCCCAGTTCCCTTCCAGGTTCCGAAGTCCGCGCCTTGCTCGATCCACGTCTTGATCAGGTCGATGTCGTCCTGCGCGAGCGGATCGCCTTTCTTCGCAGGAGGCATGCGATCCTCGTCGTCGGCCGGCAGAGAAATGGAGTGGACGATCAGGCTGTCGTCCGGCTTCTTGGCGACCACCAGCTTGCCTTTCTTGGCCTTCGTCATTCCGTCTTTGCTGTCGAGGATGACGCCGCCCTTCGGTCGCTTCTTCTTGCCGTCGGCATCGGTGTAGGGCGCCTTGTGGCACTCGACGCAGTTCTTCTCGAGGATCGGCAGGATCTGCGTCGCGAAGTCGATGTTGCCAGCCTTCGGGTTGGTGTCGTCCTTCTGCGGCTTGGCTGGCTTGCTGCTGTCGTCGGGTGCAACCTCTGGTTCCTGTGTCGGCTTCTCTTCAACCGGTTTCTCCGCTGGCTTGGCTGGCGTATCGCCGTTCTGCGCGAGGATCGGCGCCAGCGAGAACAGGAAGGCGAACAACGCGTGGGGGAGCAGTTTCATGAGTGGTTGGGCGAGATTGGTTGGGAGCCAGGCAGTCGTTGTCTTCAGGCAAACAGGTCGGTCAGCGGGTAGCCCTTGTCGGCAACTTGGAACGGTCGACCGCTCGGCGAAATGACCACCTCGTCGGTCGCCACGCCAGCGGCGTAGGCGATGGTGGCGTTGAAATCCTGGATCGAAACCGGCGCCTCGAGGACTTCGCGGCCTTCGTCGTCGGTGCGCCCATAGCGTTGGCCGCCGCGGATGCCGCCCCCGGCGAGTAGGCAACTGAAGGCCTTCGGATAGTGGTTGCGGCCCTGGTCTTGGTCGATGTCCGGCGTGCGCCCGAACTCGGTCGCGAGCACGACCAGGGTTTGCTCGAGCAGACCGCGGCCATCGAGGTCTGCAAGCAGCGCGGCGAGCCCCTGGTCGATCGCGGGCGTCAAGTCCGACAGCCGGTCAAAGTTGTCGGCATGCGTGTCAAAGCCATCACTGACGACCTCGACGAAACGAACGCCATGCTCGACGAGGCGTCGCGCCAGCAGGCATCCGGCACCGAACGGGTTGTCGCCGTAGACCTCGCGCGTGGCCTCGGGCTCGCGGTCGAGGTCGAAGGCCACGAGGTCTTCGCTGCGCATCAGCCGCACCGCCGCTGCGTAGGCCTCGTCGTGGGCAAACGCATCGCGCTCGCGATGAGCGCTATGGAACTCGCGGTTCATCTCGGCGAGCAATCGCAGGCGCTGGTCGAACCTCGCCGCCTGGATGGAGCGAGGCAGTGCGGCGTTCTGCAGCCCTGTGCTGGCGTCACCAATCGGCAATGCTGCGAGGCTTGGCGGGAAGAAGCCGGCTGTCGGCATGTCGCCACCGCCGCCGAGGATCACGTGGCCCGGCAGCTCCGGGTTCTGACGGCCGGCCATGCGGTTGACCCACGCGCCGAGGCTCGGGTGCTGGATGGTACCGCGCTTCTCGTAGCTGGTGCGCATCAGGTATTGAGCCTGCGGGTGGGCTCCTTGCTTGCTGGACATCGAGCTGACGATGCAGACTTTGTCGGCCTGTTGCGCGAGCTTCGGAAAGTACTGGCCCAGCAAGACACCATCAGCGCGCGTACGCAGAGCTTCCACTGGGCCCTGCGTTTTGCTGCCGGGCTTGGGATCGAGCGTGTCGATGTGCGACATGCCGCCGCGCAAGAATAGGTAGATGACTTGCCTGGCCTTGCGGTTTGGCAGCGACACCGGCTGCGCAAGCCGTGGTCGCGTGCCACCGAGAGCCAGACCGCCAATCGAGAGACCCAGCAGCGAGCGGGCGATCCCGGTGACGAAGTCGCGGCGCGTGGCGGCAGTGGCGGCGATGGCCAGTTGACGGAGTCGGCGCGCGTTCATGGGCGGCTCCGAAACTCGTTGCTGTTGCACAGCACCCACAGCAGATCGGCCAACGCTTCGCGGGGGCGCGCGGCGAGTTCTGCAGTCCATCGAGCGGCCTCTCTGGGGCTGGGATCGCGCGCCAGCACAGCGTAGTACGCACGACGGATCTTGGCTGGAGCCTCCTCTGGGGCTGCGATGGCCTTGGCGGCGTCCGCGCCGTCGGCGACCAGCAGTCCATTCATCAAGGTCATGGCCTGCGGAACGGTGACGGCGCGGGTAGCGCCATCGATCGTCTCGCGGTCCGACTGACCAAACTGTCGCAGCAGGTGGCTCTGCGGTGCCGGTTGTTCCAGATCGCTGGCGCGCAGCAGAGAACCGTTGGCTCGATTGCCGCCGCGGGCGGCGGCGAGCTGGGTGAGCCGTTCGCGGATGGTGGCCTCCGGATCGGGTCGGCGCTGGATGGCGGCGAGGATCGCTTCCGGGTCACCGCTCGTCATCTTGGCTTGGCGCTCGTAGACAGCGCGGGCACGTTCTGAAGGATCGCGCAGTGTGGCATCGATCTCGAAGTTGACCAGCGTGACCAGTGAGTCCCAGACCTGCTCGGCGCGCAACCGCTGCGGCAAGGGCGCTTGGAACGCGTAGGCCGCATCCACGGGTGGGTCCTCAGCGAGGCACTGCTGTTGGTAGAGCCGAGTCGACAGCAGGACGCGCTGGAATTGACGCACGTCGAAGTCGAGTTCCACGAGCAGCTGCTCGAGGTAGCGCTCGAGTTCGGGGTGGACTGCCTTCGAGTCCTCTTTGTAGTCGTCGACCGGGTCGGTGAGGCCGCGGCCAAAGAGGCGCTGCCACGTTCGGTTGACCAGGACTCTCGAGAATCGCTCGTTGTTCGGGCTCGTCAGCCAATCGGCAAAGACCCGTCGCGAGCCGGCGTCGGCCTGCTTTGTGCCCGCTCGCGCCTGCTTTGTGCGGCCCGCGGACGCCGCCGTCTTTGGTTGGCGCACCTCGACCTTGGGGCCAAAGATCGTTGTGGCGGCGATCGGCGTTCGCGGTGCTGCGTCGTCGTAGGCGTAGTCTTGCGGTAGACGCTCTTGGCCGCTGCCGCTGCCGCGCAGTCCGGCAGTCATGGTCTGCAAGGCGCGCCGCGCCTGCTGCTTTTGTCGGTCGTCGCCGTTCTGCAGTTCTTTGCGCAGCGCGAGTTGGGTGTCGCGATCGACCTCCATGCGGTACTGCAACCCACCGTAGAAGGCAGCCATGGCGAAGAAGTCGCGCTGCTTCCACGACTCGAACGGGTGGTTGTGGCACTGCGCGCACTCGAGCCGCGTTCCGGTGAACAGCCGCAGAGTGTTCGCCATCGCATCGTGCGGCATGTTCATGTCGCGCAGCAGGAAACCAGTGGCACCGTTGCCGTCTTCGTGCGCGGCACCGGTAGCGGTCACCATTGCCGCCACGAACTGGTCGTACGGGACCCCGGTCCGGATGCTGTCGCGAATCCAATGCGCGAACGGCTCGCCGCTGAGTTGCCGCTGCCTTGACTTCACGCGCAACAGATCGAACCAGAAGTTCGATTCGTTGCTGACATAGCCGGGCGAGTCCAGCAGGTGGTCCACGAGCCGGGCGCGTTTGTCAGCACGGGCGTCCAGCAGAACGGCTTCGATCT
>CAMBXM010000145.1 GCA_945871815.1 Singulisphaera sp. GP187 | reverse complement strand
GAGCCGGAGCCAGACCTGCTGGCCGTCACCGATCCACGCCACGTGAACCACGTCGCCGGCCGCGAGCGTGTGCGGTTCCGTTGCCACCTCGGCTGCCGATAGCACGAGCGGCGCGGCAAAGGTCTGCCCGGCGTCGTCCGAACGCGCGTACGAGATCGTCGACGATGCGATGTAGACCGCGTGCGCACGCCGATCGTCGAGCCGGAGTTCGAGGCTCGAGACATTGCCGGCATGGCTGTCGATGCGGCGGTCCGTCGCCGCGAAACTCGGCGGAAAGGGCATCATCGCGAAACCATCGGGAGGCAACTGGTCGCTGCCAAAAGGCGTCGTCACGCCGACGCTGACCGGCCCCGTCTGAAAGACCGAGGGCGTGCGGCAGCGCAACGAATTCGGCGACTCGGCCACGACCGCGGTCGCGAGCGCGCCGCCAAACGACACTTCCGTCGCGATCGAGCCGCCTAGCGCGAGCGCCGAACCGGTCACGCGAACGTCGAGCGGCTGGCCGCCGAAGGCCGACGTTGGCTGCACGGCAACGAGGTCCGGCAAGCCGGAGCGACGCACCGTCAAGGCCAGCGCGAGAGAAGCGCCGATGCGATCGCGCACGATCAGATTGACCGTCGCGACCGCGGGCGAGGCGACCGGATCGAGCTCGAGCAGCAAACTTGGACCCGTTCCCGGAGTCACAGGACGCAGGCCCAGAACCTGGGCCGCAGTGCCGGACACTCCCACTTCCCACTGCAGCGCATCGCCATCCGGGTCGGCAGCGACAAACGTGATCTGCGCGCCACCGCTGGCGGGCACGGTCCAGGCCACGGCGGGCGCGGTGCCGGTGATCCCAGCAGGCAATGGCACGATCGGCGCGCCATTGGGGATCACGACCGGGGTCGAGCCGCCACCACCGCCACCACTGCAGGCCGCGCCGACGAGGGCTGCGGTCGCGAGCAGTAGGGAAAGGAGCGAGAGACGGGGGTGGGACGTGGGCATCATGCGGGATGCACCAGACTAGCCGCACCAAGGCCGTTCGTTGCAGCCCCTCCCCTCACTGCCCGGTGCCCGACGCCGCTCAGCCGAGCTGCTTCCACTCCTTGATACTGGGCAGTTCCTGCAGCGACGCGAGACCGAACCGCTCCAAGAACTGGTCGGTCGTGCCGTACTGCAACGGGCGTCCCGGGACATCAGCGCGTCCGGTGACCCGGACGAGCTTGTGCTGCAGCAGCGTTCGAAGCATGGGACCGGCTTTGACACCGCGGATCGCTTCGATCTCGGCGCGCATGACCGGTTGGCGGTAGGCGATGACGGCGAGGGTCTCCAGCGCTGCTGGCGACAGCTTCTCCATCTTCTTCACGCCGCGAAGACGCTGCAGGAAGGGGAAGGCGTCCGGGCGCGACAGGAACTTGAGCGAGTCGCCCGTGCGCACGATCTCGACCGGTAGCGCCAGCTGGTCGAGCCATTGCTGCAACGACGGCAGCGACTGCTCCACGAGCTTCTGCGTCGTATTGCAGGCCTGCGCGAGGCGAAACAGCGACAGACCTTCGCGCTGGGACAACAGCAGCACGAAAACGACCCGCGACACGGCATCGGCATCGGCAAGCTCGGGCACCGGCGGCAGGCCATCCTCGCCATCGCCGACCATCGACTCGTCGATCTCGAGGGTGTCTTCCGCCGCGTCGAGAGCGGCCGCGGCATCCGCGGCGCTGACCATCTCGACGACCGGCTCGCTGTCCGGCTCGCTGTCCGGCGCGCGCTCGCCTTGGATTGGATCCTCGACCTCGGGAGGCAGGCACGCCGCCATGGGAGCGGCCTCCGACAGCACCGGGGGAACGAGCTCTATCGGAGTCCATGCCGCGGGGGCCAACTCCTTTGCGATCGCCGCGGACTCGTCCAGCGACCCCGCTCTCGTCGCCGCCTGGAGATCCTGTTCGGGTGCCGCAGCCTGAGGCTCGTTGTCCTCGCCCGCTCTGGGGTCGAGGGCGCTCATGTCCGCGATCCCGCGCGAACGCAGCAGCGCTTCAAGCTCACGACGTCCCAGGCTTGGGGAAGGCATCGGCTGACCGTCGCTACCGGCATCGTCGATCGATTCCGTACGGCGATGGTCCGCGTCCAACAATGCCCGCTGGCGCGCTGCGCCTGGCTGATCTCCAGCGTCCGCGGCGGAGTCCCGCATGATTTCGTCCATGGACGGAGCCTTCTATCGTGGCGACGGCAGCTTGTCATCGGTCTTCGCCTCCACCGCCCCGCGCCATCGCAGCGTGTAGGCATTGGTCTCGATGGGAGTCAGCGGCCGCTTTTCGAGTTCGTGGTCGATCTCTGGCTGTGCTTCCGCAAAGCGGACGTCGCGACCGGGCAACCGCTCGAGGCAATAGACCAGGTAGTAGCGGCGATCCCCGCCGATCGTCCGCTCGAACACCTGCGACAGCTCGCCCTTCTTGAGCGCCAGCGCGACGTCGGTGACCGGGTGCGGGAAGCTCACGCCAAATGCCGGTAGCAGCCCGCCGTCGCGGCGCATCGCGTCCTCGGACAGGCGCAGCGCCAGCGTCGCAAAGTCAGCGCCGGCACGGACCTTCTCGGCCGCCTCCTTCAGCACCTGCTCGTCCTTGTTGACGATGTAGCGAACGATGACTCGATCTTCGCGCAGCACGAGGTAGCGGACGACATAGCCCTGATAGAGGCGCTGCGCGGTGCGCAGCTCGGCCGTCTTGCGCCAGTCATCGAGTCGCATGCCGAAGATGCGCCAGACGTAGTCCTCGAAGGTGACCTGCCCGGCAAGTTCTTGCTGCACCTGCTCACGCAACCGCTTCTCCTCCTCGTCGGCGAGTTGTCGAACACGCTCGTTCGGAACGCGGATGTCGAACTCACGCGCGTGTTCGGCGACGAGCACGTCGGACACCAGCAGGTCGACTGCCGACAGCGCCAGCTTGGGCTCGGCCGACAGCAGCCGCGCAAAAGCATGGCTCTGGCGCAGCACGGTGTCGCCGATGCGGGCAACCTCGGCATCGCCTTGGTTCGCATCCGGCAGCAGGACCTCGGGGCCGTAGTCCGACAGCTGCCTCGGCTCCTGGGGAGCCTGCACCACCACCGGCGGCGGCGACACTGGCCGGCTGCGCACGACCACAGGTCGCGGCTTTGGCCCGCTGCAGGCGGCGGCAGCAGCCATGGCCACCAACAGCGCCCGGCGCATCAGTAGGCCTTGAACGAGCGGACGTGCTTCGTGCCGTGGCAGAGGTAGCACTTCACCTTGACCACCTTGTTGGTGTTCGCTTCGAGTTCAGTCTGCGTCCCCAGTCCGGTGCACGCAAAGCACGGCTGCGTGTAGCCACCGGTGACGACAAGCTTGCCGCTGAACTCGGCGTAGTAGGCGCGCAACCAGTTGGTCTGCTGGCTGCGATCGGCGTCGGCCCACCATTCCTCGTCGCTCTGTTCGCGCGATTCGCCCGGCTGGCCAGCGGCAGCATTGCGGCGCTGCTCCATCATCTTGCGGATCGCGCGCGTGATGCGCTCGAGCTCGCGTGCCTCGGCCGGGTCTTTCTCGGACTTGGCATTCTCCTGACCCTGCTTGGTGCCCTTGAGGATCGCAACCTCGCCGAGCACCCAAGAACCGATGCCGAAGCTGAAGTGCTCGGTGCGGCGCCCCAACGGGTACTTGTCGCGGATGGCGAACAGCGACTCGACTTCGGGAACCTCGAGCTCCAGTCGCTTCCCGACTGCCGCCGCGATGTCCTCTGACATCTTGCTCTCGGCATACTCACGTGCCGCACTCAGAGTGACCCCGGACTCCTGCATTTTTTTGTCGCCGACAACCTGGATCGTGCCGCGCCAGCGATCGGCCACCTGCTGGCTGAAGAAGCGCGTGCGCGACTCCTCGAAACGCTTCTTCTCCCGATCGAAGTCGGCCTTGAGGCGGCTCTGTGGGAACTCCTTGTCGAAGCGCGCAATCAACTCGCGCCCCTGCTTGAAGTCGCGCGGCGTCGCGCGCGTGCGCGCCACCTGGATCCCATCGAGCAGGTCGCGCTCCTTCTTGGCCGCGACGTAGAGCTTGGCGCGCTCGAGCTGCGGCCCGATGCGTTCTGGCGCGCGCGAGTTGCCGAGGTCTTTGGCCTTCTGCAGGTGATCGGCGGCGCGGACGTAGTCGCGCGTTCGGATCAGCTCGTCCGCGAGCTGCACATGCAAGTCCGCATTGTCACCGGGTGCGATCGCGCCGAGCCGTTGCACGTAGAACTCGTCCGGCGTGTAGACCTGAGACACCGGCACATCGATCTTCCTGACGCTGGTGATCTCCTTGCTCGGGATGCGGTACTGCACACCCTTGCCTTGAACCACGAGCACGCCTTGCGCCTGCTCGTCGCCGACGCGGCCGAGCACGGTCTGCGGCGAGCCGTTGAGCATGTAGCGAACCTCGCGCACCGAAACCGTCAGTTCCCCCTCGTCGTCGCCGACCAGCGCGTAAGACTGCTGCACGCGACGCGCGCAATCGGGCGTGAGCTGGTCCCAACGCAACTCGAGAACGCCACCGTTGTCGAGGCGCTTGATGCGCAAGCCTTCGCCGTAGGCATCGTCGACCTGCGCCAAAAGCACCTGGCCATCGGCGAGTTGCAGGGTCTGCGCCGCGACGGGTGCGGCAGCCAGCAGAAAGGCCAACAGGAACGGGATCGTTGAGAGGGCTCGCATCAGGTCACCTCGACAGGTTGTGCTCATTGCGGAAGGTCTGGATGCGTTGCGACAGCGGCAGTTGCCGCGGCACGACACGCAAGAATTCTTCAGTCAGGGTTTCGCCGCGCTCGAGCCACGCCACCTGGATGCGCAGCAGCACCACGTCGGGGCGAGCCGCATCCAACTCCATCGTCGCCGACATCGTCATGCCCTTGGCGCCTTCGATCGGAGTCGTGGCCGGCAAATCGAGCTCGAGGTCGAACGGCGATTGCGCATCCGCACGAAGCCGCAAGCCGGTCAAAGCGATGCGGTGGACAAAGTCCTCGACCGCCTCTTGCGCGACCAGTCGCGCGTCGCTGCCGCGGCGCAGCGACATGCTGTCGCCGAGCGCCAACAAGAGCGTGGTCACGCCGACCGTCAAGATCGACAGCGCCACCAGCATCTCGATCAGCGTGAAGCCGGCCGAGGTTGGTTGTGAGCGCTCAGCCATTCCAGTCGTCCTTGCCATGCGGCAGTGCGATCGTGAACTCCACCGTGCGCCCGACCCGAACGATCGAAGATGCCGAATGCGGGACCGCGCGGGTGCCGCGCTGGCCTCGACGGCAACCGCGCAGCTCATCCCCCACACGCTCGACGTAGCGAATCCACTCGCCTTCGATCTTGGCAAAGCCGCCATCGCTCGCGCCCGGAAAGCGATCGCCATTGATCAGTGCGATCACCGTCGTGTCCGCCTCGATCGGGTCGTCGAGCAAGCCCTCCTTGGGCCGGCTCTCGTCACTCGCCACCACCAGCGTCACGCGCAGAGCCCGAGGGTGAATGTCGTCCGACGGATCGGCAAGACTCTGGCCGCCGCGGTCGAATCGCCAGACCGGACCGAGCGCTGGATCCTCGAGGAACCCGCCCCGGGCTGAGTCCCACACTTCCTCGGCACCGCTGGCACCCTGCGCCGTCCAGCTCGTCGTCGTCTGCGACCACATCTGCAGATCGGCGTAGAGCAGGTCCGATACCAGGACCTCGGTGTTGGCGTGGAGCACCAGCGACGGCAACTCGGCGCTGCCAGGCAGCAGAACGGAAAATGGATCGACGGATCGTTCGGCGTCGAACGGGATCAACTGGTCGATCAAGAAGCGACCGATGCGAAGTTCGAGCAGCGCCCCATCGCTCGAAAGCGGCCACTGCGCCAGCATGATGCGACCGCGACCGCGCAGGCCCGAGGAACTCTGCAGCTGCGCCGCGCGCGCTGCGATCGTCGCTGGCTCGGCATCGGCGCCGAGTTCGATCGCTGCGGCCACCAGCATCGCGTCGCCCTGCAGCTGTTCCTCGACGATTGGCGGCAAGGTGACAGAAGCGCGCAGCACGAAGGCCCGCGGGTCGCTAGCCGCCACACGGGCAGGGAGACCAATCCCAAGACGCTGCACGAGGAATCGATCGTCAGGCACTCCGGGATCGAGCTTGCGGGCGTCGGCGGTGACCGCTCGCAGTTCCCGTTCGACACGGATGCGTGCCGCCTCGGCGCGATCGGCCAAGGCCTGGCCGGCCTCGCCTTCGTCGAACAGTCGCACGCCCGAATCGACGAACTGCACCAGCATCGCCAGGAAGCCAGTGAGGATGCCGAGCACGACGAGCAACTCGATCAGAGTGAAGCCCGAGGCGCCGCGACAGTGGTGCTGGCAACTCATCGAGTCGTCCCCGCCTCGCGCACGATGCGACCCTCGCCTTCGTACTCAACCACGATGTTGCGGACCTTCGGCGCGGTCTTCCAGCCATGCGACCGATGCGTCTGCAAGTCGAGGCAGCCTGGCTGATACACATGTACGAAGCGCAGTTCGAGCTGCGTCGCCTGCAGGTCGAGAACCTTGGGCGCCGTCTCTCCCGAGGATCGTTCGAGTTCGCGCAGGAACGGTGAGATCTTGGTGTCGCCGTTCCAAGGCATGCGGGCATCGGCTCGCACCAAGCACTTCACGTCGACGTTGGGGTCGGTCGTCTCCTCTTCCCAAGAAAGTGTGCGCAGGTAGACCGGCGCCTCGCGAAGCGTGAACTGGAAGTAGGCCTGTTCTGGATCCTCGTTGCGCGCGACGAATCGGTCCCAATAGCGAATCGGCATCAAGATGACCGGCTCGCCACTACCAGCACCGACCGGCGCCGTGCCGTAGCGGCCGCGGAACAGACCGCGCGCTGCCATACCATCGCCTTCTTCGCCGGGCGGGAACATGCGCGGCATCTCCAAGGAAACGGCGGTGCCGAGGCGCCGAGTCCAGGTGTAGTGCAGCAGTTCGTTGCGATTCAGCAACACGGTGCCGAACTGCGACGGCAGCGCACCTTGGGCCTGCAGTTGGATCTTCTCGTTGCGTGCCGACACGGAACCGGTCGTGATGCCGCACGGTCGATGGGTCAAGAAGTGCACGGCCTCGCCGCGGTCGTGGCCGCGCGGCTGCGTGCCAAGGAGGCCGCGCGCGTTGCGTGCCACGGTGAAGGTCCCGCCGGCGTGCGACTGGTAGGCCAGGATCTCGTCGCCGACTTGCACCAGCCCACCGCCGGCCGGGAAGTCAGGCGTGAGGTCGGCACCGGCGTAGACCAGTCCCTGCGCCGCGACATAGGCCGTCGGTCGCACCAAGAACTGTTGCGAGGAATCAGTGAACGGCTCGTCGATGACGAGGTCGTAGGCACAGTGGTCGGCGACATTGATCTCGTCGACCAAGCCGTTCACGATCTCGCCATTGCCGGCATTGCCGCCACAGACCACCGCGTCACACGCAGCCGCTGGCAACTCGCCGCTCGGGAACTTGACGATGCGGTCTTGCACGCGCATGTCGGTCACCTGTTGGCCGCGCTGCGGACCGCGAATGAGGCTCTGCACCGGGGCCTGAAACGCGACCAGCTGGAACGGATCGGGACCGGTCAGTTCAGGCGGTGGATTCTGCGATTGCAGGTCGCCAGTGAAGTCGCGGCACGACCAGTTGACCGTATGCCACTCGACCGAGGGACGGTTGGTCCCCGTCGAGGTGCTGCCCGCGATCATCGCGACTCGATCGTTGCGGCCGGGCCGCCCGGTGATCGCCCCGAAGTTGCCCCACCACAGATCGAACCGATGGCACGGCAGCGCCTGGCTGTTGGTGTGTGCGTGCGAACTGGTGCGCGTGAAGGGATCGCCACGGAACTGCAGTGCTTGTCGCGTCTGCAGGATTTGCGGGTAGTCGCTCTCGAGCTTGGGGATGTAGCCGATGTAGCCACTGGTCGTTGCCACCGCCGGCCACGGACCGCTGGTAACGACCGCATCGCCGCCACTCGGACCGAGCGGGCCGACGTTGACCTCGTTGAGTGCGAACTGGTTGGTCAGCACGAAACGGACGCCCTCCCAGGCGCCGCGGAACGTGCGAACGAGATGCGAGCGATCGACGATCGCGTCGTAGCGCACCCACTCGGTGTCGTTGGGCGCGCCACTCGAGAACAGTTGGACCCACTCCGTCGTACCGGTCGTCGCCGGATCCGGCATGTCGGCCGCGTTCTGCAGCGCTACCGAAATTGGCACGACGTTGAGAAGGCGCAACGGATCGTCGTCGAACTTGGCCGGTGGCTGCGACCGCGGGTCGGCCAAATTGTCGTCCCAGTCGACGACGAAGTTGTGCGCCGTGCCGTCGAACCACTGCGCCTGGATCTGACTATTGTTGCCCGGCAGCGTCACCGCGCGCTGCACGCCGATCAGCCGATTGCCCTGCCGGCTCGTGTAGCGGATCACTTCAATACCGCCGACGAAGACGGGCGAGGCAACCACACCGATCGGCGGCGTGAAGCGGAAGCCCTTTTGCACCAGCAGCGCGTAGCCGCCGCGTTGCGGGAAGGCGTTGGCGATCGCTTCTTGCGCCGCGGGCGGGCGCTGCGTGCCAGTAGGCCTGGGGTCGGCAAGCTCCAGATCGCCAGTCCACGTGATGTCGAGTCCCTGGCCGATGCGGATCGGCGGCAGGCCCTGACCACTGAGCACGATCGGTCGACTGTTCGTCAACCAACCGCGGGCGACGGCGAACCCACCGAGGGTGTCGACGGTCGAGTTGCCGAAGTACAGCAGGGTGTCGATCGACGGCAGCGCTGAGTAGCCGTAGAGCTCGACCTGCGAACCCACTGGGTGGTCCGGAAACTGGTCGAGATTCGCACCCGCTGCCAATGTGGTGATGTCGATGGTCGGCCGACCTTGGGCATCGACCGGCACCTCGGGCCGGTGTTCGCGCGCGATCTGGCGCGCGCCGCGACCGCCGGTGGAGTCGAGGGCCTGACAGACGAGACTGTTGCCCTGGACCGCGACGTACTCGAAGAGTTCGAGACCAACGCGCACGATGCCTTGCGCCGGGAAGCCCTCGGTGCTGTCCACCTGCAGGATCACAAAGCGCGGGTCGTTGGTCTCCTGCCCTGGCGGCCCGGGTGGACTCTGCTGCGGGTCGTAGCCCGGCAAGGCGGCCGTGAGATGCGTGCGAAAGCGAACTTTGCCGCGCGCGAACCCGTCGACGGCAACGGCGAGATCGCTGGGTCGGCCGCCGTAGGCAGTGGCGGCAACGTGAACGGCAGCGCGACCAGGCAGAGACAACTCGGCGAGCGGCAGCTCCCAGCGCAAGGACGAACGCGGCACGCCTGCGGGCGACTGCGCCCAATTGGGATCGAGCCCGGCCTCGTCCAGCACTTCGAACACCAACTTGTTCTCGCGCACCAGCAGCGACATGCGATTGCGCTGGGTCGACTGGCCGTCGCCGTAGTCGAGCAGCACGCCATTGCCGAGCGCCTGAGGCTCGAACCACGCCGAGGTGGCGAAGCGGCCGGCGCCACCCTTGGCCGCCGCGACTGTGAATGGATGCGTCAGCTCGTGGGTGTTTGGTGGTGCAACTGCAGCGGTGGCATCGCGCGGCCCGGTGTTCCGTACGCGGAACGGACCCTGCTTCGAGACGTCGTGGCCGCGCGGATCGACCGCGGTCGAGAACGCCTCGTGACCGTAGCGCGCACTCGCCGACAGCGGGCCGTTGCGCGGCCACTCGGCCGGTCGGATCGACGCCGGGCCAGGGAGGATCGACGCATCGACCAAATCGCGCGAGGCGTAGCGGCTCTGGCCGAGCCCCGCGTTGGGGAACGCCATGCCGACGACGTGCGGCAGATAGCGCGACACCGGGTCGTTGCCGAGTTCGCCGCCGCCGGCGGCCCCTGTGTTGATCGGACCAGTCAGCCAGAACGGTGCTCGTTGGTCGAGCCGGAAAGCCTCTTCGATGCGCTCTTGCGTCTGCCAACTCGAGGTCAACAGCAACCCAGGTTGAGTCACTGCAATGCCGGTGCGTTCGTGGCGAGCGGCCAAAGCTGGTGCGACGACACTGCGCTGGATTGCAGCGGCAGCGCGGTAGCCGAGCAGCGGGCCCGAGCGGAACGTGATGGGTGCGGTGCCCATCTCGACCACGCTGTCGCGGC
>CAMBXM010000144.1 GCA_945871815.1 Singulisphaera sp. GP187 | reverse complement strand
CGAAACCTGTCTCTCGCCGCCGGCGCATTGCTGGCCCTTACGCCCTGTCTGCTCGCGCAGACGGTGGTGGTCTCCAACGTGGCTCGCAATGGTACCACCGGCAACGTTTGGCGTGCCGGTACCAATCGCGTCCAGTGCTTCTACGACGCGTCCACGTTCACGAGCCAAGGCGTCACTGCGCCCATCGTGATCACCCAGATCAAGTGGTTCCAGGGCTCTGCGCAGGCCCTTCCACCGGTTGTGGTCACCTACCCGAGCATCGACGTCTTCTTGCAAGACTCGGCGGTCGACTTTGCTTCGCCGTCCGTCACGTTCGCGGCCAATCGCTCGGAGCTGCTCGGCACGGCCAACTTCAGTGGTCCTGTGACCACGATTGCCTCGCCGGTTGGTACGCCTGGCGGCGTCATGGTCGACGTCACTTTGACAACTCCGTTCGTCTACGCTCCGAGCAGCGGGCAGGACCTGTTGATCGAGTTTGCCATCAACGCTGCACCAGCGCCCCTCACGGGAAACATCACTGGCACCAGCTTCTCGACTGGCCACTTGGCGAACTCGGTCCGGTCGGTGGGTTCCGTGGTGGCGCTTTCGGGGGCTATCTCGGCCTTCTGCCCGAACGTCGAACTGACCTACAACACGGCGGTCACGAATGTCGCCTCGAGCATCAAGGTCGGCGCTGGTTGCTACAACCGTCCGCACGCGTTCTACGAGTCCTTCGTGGACCCGAATCTCTCTGCCGTCGCCGGTCTCGACATCGACCCGAACACGTCGGCCGGTGCCATCAACGGCCTCGACCTGTTCAACGTCGGTGACAACTGGATTGTCACGCGGAACAGCACGCCTGGCCTCTTCATTGTCCCAGGCACCAGCCCCAATCCGACCCAGCTCAATGCCCTGGCGCCGACGTTGAGCGACAGCCCGACCAATCCAGCGGACGACTGCCACTGGACCCGGCCGCTGCCGTTTGCCTTCCCCTACCCCGGCAATGTCGTCGGCACGACGTCCGTGCACGTCTCGTCGAACGGCATCGTGTCGCTCGCCGTCGCGCCACCCGCAGGCAGTCTGTATGCCTTCGACCAGGGTCCCGCCTCCAACTACGCCGGTTTCGCCGCGCGCGTGACGCTTGCTCCCTGCTGGCAAGACATGGAGCCTGCTGACCTTGTCACGTTCCTTGGCGGTGCGGGCGATGTCTGGATGGACACGGACAACACCAGCTACGTCGCGTTCACCTGGAACAACGTCCGGGAGTGGATCGATCCGCTGGCCTACGCCGGTCCGAACATCCTCTCGACCATCCAGCTCGTGCTCACCCCGGGTGGCACGGCCTACTTCCGCTACGGCTCGATCGGTGCCAACCACCTCGACTGCGCGCGCTTGGTCGGCTTCTCCTACGGGGACAGCATCGACGCGGGCAGTGGCCCGACGCCGCGCCAGAACCCTGACCTGAGCGTTGCGACGGCTCCCCCGGGCTATGTCTCGGGTGACGGCGCCCGCGCGGCCATCATGGGCTCCACGTTCCGCCCGAAGGTTGGCAAGCCCCTGCAGCTGACGACGACCGCGTTCGACAACCAGAGCGTGTTCAACATCAGCCTGATCAGCACGACGCCGCTGCCTGGCATCGATCTGACGGTTCTCGACATGCCGGGCTGCAACGCCTACGTCCTGCTCCCAGAAGCTGCGTCGGACTTCCAGTTGGCGACGCCGACGGTCACGTGGAACGTTCTGCCGAGCATTCCTGCGGCCTTTGCTGGCGCCACGGTCTACGCCCAGGCGGCGCAGCTGCTGAACGGCCTGCCGAACCCGCGTAATATCGCGAACATCGTTGTGTCGGACTCCATCGTCCTGACCTTCGACATCAACTAGTCCGCTGTAGGACTACGCACGCGCCGAGGTTCGCACTCGGTGGCAGGAGCGGCTGGTGGTGCGGATCGCACTGCTGGCCGCTTTTTTTTGGGCCACTCTTTTGTTTGGTGGCTCGACTCCGAGGGCTGCTCTGAGTTGCGCTGCTCCCCGAAGGCCTCCTTGGGCCTAGCCTAGCTGCCTGGTCGCCGCCGCTTGCCGCCCTGACGCTGGCCGTCGTCGTCGCCGTCGACGCGCGAATGTTGGCGCTCGCTGCGCAGTGCATGATCGAGCATGACGGAGTAGGAGCGGAAGCGCGACTCGTGCACCTCCCTCGATGCAACTGCCGCGAGCACGGCGCAGCCCGGTTCGTCGCGGTGCAGGCAACTGCGGTACTGGCACTTGGGCAACAGTGCCGCGATCTCCGGGAACACGAACTGCGATTCTTGCGCGCCGATCTGGAACTGGTGGAAGCTGCGCACTCCCGGCGTGTCGAGAACGTAGCCGCCACCGGGTAGCGGGATCAGTTCGGTGTGCGCCGTCGTGTGCTTGCCCTGGCGGATGTGGCTAAGCGAGCCGATGCGCAGCGACAGGCCGGGAATCAGCGTGTTGAGCAGCGTTGATTTGCCGGCGCCCGACAACCCGCACAGCACCGAACGGTTGGCGTGGAGCAGCGCGCGCACCAATTCGAACTCAGCCGTCGTTTCGTGGCCCGCCACGGTACTCGTCGCAAACACCCGGTAGCCGATGCTGCGGTAGAGGTCGATCCACTGCTGCGCCGCGCCCTTCTTGTCCCGGTCCATCTTGGTCACGATGAGGGCCGCCGGGATCTCCTGGCGAACGGCGCCGGCGAGCACGCCATCGACCAGCTCGGGCTGAAACGGCGGTTCGGCGGCCGACGCAACGGCGAGTACGAGCGTGATGTTGGCGGCGATGACCTGCGCGCGCTCTTCGCCTTCGCTGGCGGCACGGCGGTGGAGTTGACTGACACGCGGCAACAGGACATCGATTGCCTTGCCGGTGACGTCGAGTTGCACGCGGTCGCCGACGGCTAGCGGTCGCTTCTCGTGCGAACGCTCCTCGAACAACTTGCCGGCGAGGGGCAGCGTGTGGCGTTCACCGTCGACTTCGACGTGACACACCTTGGCATCGATGCGGAGCACGAGGCCTTCGCGCAGACTAGGTTCTGTCATCAGGGCCCTGCACGATACTCCCTGCCGACTGCCGGCGGGCGCGTGTTCTCGACGGTCGCGCGAACGCCGAGAACGGCGTAGAACGACGAGCATGGCGAGCCCACGGGCAGCGGCGCAGGTGCAGGGACGGCTGGCCCCGAGTCCAACCGGTGCCTTGCACCTCGGCAACGCCCGCACGTTTCTGCTGGCGTGGCTGTCGGTTCGCGCGCGGGGCGGAGCGGTTCGATTGCGCATCGAGGACATCGATGGACCGCGCGTCAAGGCCGACGCAGCGGCCGGCGTCGTCGAGGATCTTCGGTGGCTTGGGCTCGACTGGGACGGCGAGATCGTGGTGCAGTCGCAGCGGCTGCCGAGCTATGCGAAGGCCGCCGCCCGGTTGATCGAACTCGGGATCGCTTACCCGTGTGTGTGCACGCGGAAAGAAGTCGAAGAGGCGGCATCGGCGCCGCACGAGGGCATGGGCCCGGATGGCGCGATCTACCCTGGCACCTGCCGTGGCCGGTTCGATTCGATCGAAGATGCCAGGGCGCAGACCGGACGGGATGCATCCCTTCGCTTTCGCGTCGAGGTCGCCAACGTGGCGTTCGACGATGGCTTTGCCGGGCCGCAGGCGGGCGCGATCGCCGGGGACTTTGTCATCCAGAAGCGCGACGGTGGGCCGGCCTATCAACTCGCAGTCGTCGTCGATGACGCCGCGGCGCAGGTCAGCGAGGTGCTTCGCGCCGACGATCTCCTGCCGAGCACGCCGAGGCAACTGCTGCTCTACCGCGCGCTCGGACTCACGGTGCCGCGGTTCTTGCATGTGCCCTTGGTGACGGGCGGCGACGGGTTGCGGTTGGCTAAGCGTCACGGGGATACGTCGCTCCGGCACTTCCGCGAGCGCGGCGTGGCGGCGGCGGCGGTGGTGGGGTTCTTGGCCAAGGCGAGCGGACTGCGCGCGAGTGGCGCGCCGTGTATGGCCCGAGAACTTGTCGCCGACTTCAGCCTCGTGCACCTGCCACGTACGCCGATTCGTGGCGATGACCACGGCCTCTGCTAGTGGGGTGACTGCGAAGTTGGCCACCGAGGTCGCCGGCCCTGCTGGCGCGCTCGCGGCTTTGCGGCTCCTCGACAGAACTCTGGGATAGGCCGCCGTCGCCGCGCCTTGCGCCGAGCCCAGTGTCTCTGATCCGCAACGGGCTCAGGTCGTCGCCGCCGTCTTTGCCGCGGCCGCTTCGTCGGCAGCGATCGCGCTGATGTGGGTCGCGAAGTCCGGGTCCTCACCGTTCAGCAACACCGGCAGCTCTGCCCGGAACTCAGGGCGACGGCACCATTCGCGCATGAAGTCCTCCCACGACTGCCACATGCGCGCAGTGTGCAGCGACATGTCGGGTTCGTAGACCAGCAGGTAGGCGCGCTCGAATAGTGCAACCAGGATGTTGAACAGCGCCAGGCGACGTTCGATCTGCTCGTCGGTCAGGATCGGCGACGGACCGCTGCGCTGCAGCAAGCGCAGGTCGGCGTTCTCCAAGACGAGCTTCATGAAGCTCGTGTACTCATCGGAGAGCTGTTGATAGATCTCCTCTTCTTCCTGCTGACGATCGCGCCGCTGCTCCCAGACGAACACGAGGATGGCCATCGGCAGGCCGAAGACCGTGACGACGTAGCTCAGGACCTCCCAAGTGTCATGATCGAACATGGATCGCAGACCATAGCGAGGGTGCGAGTAGACTGCGCGCATGGAGATGAAGCAGATGTCGGTGGCGTTCGTGTGTCTGTGTGCGACCGCGGCCTTGCGTGCGCAGGCTGGCGTCCCAGACTTCGAGTTCGCTGTGGCGTGGAAGCGAGTCGCGACCGAGTTCGAGGCCGGTTGTGAGCAAGCCGGTGTGGTCGGGGCATCGCTCGCCTTCGTCCGCGGTGGCGAAGTTTCGGCCTTCGTGCACCATGGCCTTGCAGATCGGTCGACGGGCCAGCCTGTGGACGACAGCACGATCTTCCACTGGGCCAGCTGCACGAAGTCGCTGACGGGCATCGCGACGATGCAGTTGCGCGATCGCGGCAAGCTACAGTTGGAGCAGTCGGTCCTTTCGCTCGTGCCCGAGTTGCGGGAGGTGCACGATGCGGCGGGGGCGTTGCCAGCCATCACGATCCGTCACCTGATGCAGCACACGGCAGGCTTCCGGATGGCGACCTGGCCGTGGGGTGGAACTGAGGCGTGGCAGCCGCATGAGCCCAAGCACTGGTCGCAACTCGTGGCGATGATGCCGTACACCAACCTCGAGTTCGCGCCGGGGAGCAGGTTCTCGTACAGCAACTTCGGGATCGTGCTGCTCGGCCGCGCGATCGAGCAGCTGAGTGGGGACGACTACGAGGTCTACATGGAGAAGAACGTGCTGCGGCCGCTCGGCATGCGCAGCAGTTACTTCGACGCCACGCCGTACCACCAGCAGCGCCATCGGTCGAACAGCTACGAACGCGGTGTCGACGGTTCGATGCGTGACCTCGGCGCGGATTTCGATACCGGCATCACGGTCAGCAACGGCGGGCTCAACGCGCCGGTCACGGACATGGCGAACTACGTGTCCTTCCTGCTTGGCGCGCGTGAGCCAGGCAGCGATGCAGCGGCGACGCTGGCGCGGACCTCGCTCGACGAGATGTGTCTGCCTGCCGTTCCTACGAGTGCGGACACCAGGGGTGAGCACATGGGGCTCTGCTTCTTCGTGCAGGAGCACGCGGGGCAGCGCGTCTACACGCACACCGGCGGCCAGCACGGTTTCGTCTCGTTCTTCTATGTGCACCCGGGATCGGGCACGGGTGCGATCGCGGCCTTCAACACCGACAGCGCCGGTCCGGTCATGCAGGCGATCCGACGGGCGTGCATCGAGCAGTTGTCATTGCCGATGACGAAGCAAGCCGCGGATGCTCCTGATGGTGTGTTGTGGAAGAACGTCTCGCTTCGGCTCGAGCGCGAGGTCGGTGGCGCGAACCAACTCGTCGTCACCGTGCCGAGCGGGGGGCACGAGTTGCACTACGAGCGGGCGACGATGGATGGCGACGTGGTCGACGTCGAGGTGCGCCTCGTGAAGCCGGCGATGGGCGAGGTGACGACGCAAGCGGTCGAGGACCTGCGCGCCACCTTGCCGCCGAAGGACCTGGGCGGAGCCAAGCGTGTCCGCATTCGAATGGCTGTGTGGCAACGTGGCGTGCAGTACTTCGCCGAGCCCGAACACGAACTCGCGGCAACGCTCGTGCTGCGTTGATGGCGCAGTCTGCTCAGAACACGCCGGCGCGGCGGTAGTCAAAGAAGGCGTCGACGAACACGTCGATCTGCTCCTGCCACTGCGGTCCAAACGAGAGCCGGAGCACGTGCTTGGCGATCCGCTCAGGCGCCGTCTCCTGACTGCCGCCTTTGCCATCGAGATCGAGGAGCACCATGGTGCCGCCGCCGGCTGTGGCGATGTCCTTGAACCAGGGGTTCGCCTGACGGTTGGTGGCGATCGTCGACGTGATGAAAGGGCGCAGCCTTTCCTTCTGACCGGTGGTCGGTCGCTTCGGGTCCTCGAAGGGCTTGTCGTAGGCCGCCTTGACCATGGCCAGCAATCCGGCCTGGGTCTCAGCGTGCGGTGGCGCATCGCCGACGACGAGCAGCATGCGGTTCATGTCCTTGTCCCAGCCCATGCCTTTCCCGAGGGCGCACTCGATACCTTTCTCGACGCGTTCGGGAATGTCACCGCCGCCGCCCGCTCGCAGCTTGCCGAGCCGGTCGCGAACGGCCTTCGGGTTCTTGTTGAGGGGCACGAGGATCTCCGCTGGATCGCCCATGTCGCCGAAGTCCTTGTAGTGCACGAGGCCGAGTTCGAGCTTGGGGGCGATGCCGGTGAGGATCGCGGTGATCTCGGCGACGGCGTCGCGAACGGCATCGATCGCCTTCTGCATGCTGCCGGTCGAATCGACGACGAAGGCCACCTGCAGCCCCGCCTCGCGGAGGTCGATCGCCTTGTCCATGATGCCGCCGGCGACCGTGCCGCCTCCCTTGCCCGTCCGGTCTGCTGCGGTCCACGGGCGCGGTTCGTAGCTCTCGCGCTTCTCTGCCCACCAGCGCGGCAGCATCGACGGCTTCGCCGCGTCGATGTCGGGGAAGACGCGTTGCAAGACCTCGATAGCCCGGTTGCGGACGAATGCGTTCTTGCTGGCGACGTGACGATCGATCAGTTCATCGAGCACCGCCTGGGTGCAGACGCTGCGAAGGACGCGCTCGTTCGTGTGCCGAAGCTGTTCGATGCCGAACGCGGCGAGCCGCAGGTCCTTGTTGGCCAGCGCTGCGGCGATGGCATCACTGGCAGCCGGATGCCAATCGGTGCCGAGCGACAGTAGCGCCATCGCGCGAAGCGACCAGGACTCCGCCGTCGCAAAGGTGTTGGCGAGCGTCTTGCTCGCGGCTTCGCCCAATGGCTCGGCGGGCTGCTGGCCGCGCAGGAGCGAGACGGCGACCAGCAAAAGCAGCAGGGAAGGAGCGATGCGCATGATTGCGAACGGGGGGCGGCGGCGACCTTACTGTGCGCCCGCCGCAGGCCAG
The DNA here is from genome assembly GCA_945871815.1 of Singulisphaera sp. GP187. Taxonomy (GTDB): domain Bacteria; phylum Planctomycetota; class UBA1135; order UBA1135; family UBA2386; genus SXPK01. The sequence goes on along the minus strand of CAMBXM010000144.1, from coordinate 2,515 downwards.
CGCGCTCCGTTTCAGGTCACTTGAATTGGGCCTGTACCGGGTTGCTCACCGTGATCGAGCCGAAGAAGTCGAGCGCCCCGGCCTGGAGGATCATCGGGATACCCGCAAACTGGCCCGCGTGCGGGTTGCCGAGCGAGTAGATCGCATAGCCGTTGGAATCGGTCAACTGCAGACCGAGGTCGGTCGGCGCGAAGATCGGGAACGACTGGAAGTGCGAGAATGGAGTGAGTGCGAGCGGCAGGAACACCGTCGGCACCGAGGGCGCGAAGCCGCCGATTGCGGGGATGTTGAAGTCCGCCAGCAGCACGATGAAGTTCGTCGCGTTGCCATGAACGTCGATGTCGATCGTCGTCTGCACGCCGGAGTTCTGGATCGCGCCGAAGCTCGGCATGTCGAGCACCAGTGGCTCGTAGAGGATCTGGCCGGTGACGACGAGGCCCATCAGCGACGGCTGGAAGTTGACCAGATCGAGGCTGACGCCGAGCCAGCTGCCGTTGGCCGGAACGCCCGACGTCGTGCTCGCGCAGGTGATGCCGTTGATGACCGCAGCTGTGCCGTTGTTGGTCGTGGACCAAATCGAGCCGCCGTAGGAAGCTGGATCGCTGCAGAACACGAAGTTTGGCGCCGGCGGGAAGGCACCTGTCGAATCGGGGAAGTTCGGCAGGAACGTGCCGCCGTTGGGATCGAGGTCGAGGCCCGAGGTGCGGCCGTAGACGCCGGTCACCGCGATCGGCAGCCCTGCGCGGTCGAAGGTCTGTGCGTTGAGGACCATCTGACGCACGCTGATCGGCTGCGGGCCCGGGCCGACGACGGACTCTTCGACCAGGATGCGGGATGAGTTCGGCGCGATGGCCTGCACATTGCCGTTGCCGTCGTAGGTGATCGCCGAAGCCGGGATCATGACGATCGAGCCGTCATTGGCGAGGAAGGGACCGCCGAGGTTGCCGTTGATCCACTGACCGCCTTGTGCCGGGCTGTAGTAGAGGTTGCCGGCGACGTCCTGGCACATGGCGCTCGCGCCTTTGATGCTGCTGAAGCCGGGCAGCGGCGGGCCGGCGGCGATGTCGAGTTGGTCGGCAGTGATGAAGTACTCGAGGTTGCCGCCGCCAGTGAAGCGGACAAAGTCACTGGGCCGAACGACGGCGACCCCGGTGCCGTTGTTGAGGAACGCTTCGAACTGCAGCCCAACGACGTTGCTGCGCACAGTGAAGTAGACGCGATCCGAACGGAGCACGGCCTTGTCAACGCTCTTCACGAACAGTCCGCCCATCTGGACGTTCTGGAAGTAGGTCTTGAAGTTGAAGAGCTTGGTGTAGTTGCCGTCGGCGTTGCCGTCGCCGTAGTAGGCCTGATGCGCGGTAGCAGGTTGCAGGCTGCGAGCGAATGCGCCGGCCCCCGGGGTCACGACCGAGAAGTCGTACTCCTCGAGCCGGTTGATGCTGCCGTTGACCCGTTCGTTGACAGTGTCGAGGCTCTGGAAGGGGAAGCGGCCGGTGAAGACGAGCGAGTTCTGCGCGACGAGCGACGTCGCGAGCACTGTCAGCGTCAGGACTGTGTGCGTGGTAGGCATGGGACTCCGTGGCTATCGGGGGATGACATCCTACGGCGACATTGCGCCGAGAGAGAGCCCGAGGATGCGGTCTCATGGCGAGGTTTCTGGCCGTTTTCGGTCTGCTGCCGTTGCCGTCTTGGCGGTGGCCAGCGAGCATCATGCCCCCGCCATGCGCACAACATTCCTTACTTGGTCGCTCACCGCGGCGCTTGCGCTTGCGCAATCGCCATCGACCGACGTGGCCGTCGGCGTGTTCCCCTTCTTGGTCGGCAACATGGACTCGCGCATCAGCGAGATCGTGACCAACTGCCAGACCCGAGGCATCGACACGCTCTACGTGAGCGCGTTCCGCGCGACCGGGCCGTCGGCCGGCGATTTGTGGGTCACCGACAGTGCTGGCGACTGGAACCTCGCCTGGGGTCCGGTGCGCCCAGGCGGCGCCGGCATTCATTTGCAGAACTTGATCACTGCCTGCCACGCGGCCAACGTCCGCGTGATCCCGGTGTTGAAGTGTTTCAACGACAACGTGCAGCCCACGAGTGCGGCCCACAAGCAGTACCTTCTCGGCGTGATCGACTACTTCGTCGACGCCTGGAAGCTCGACGGCACACCGGTCTATGACTTCGACGGTATCGCGCTCGACTACATCCGCTTCGTCGGTGCCGGTGGGGTCAACGATCCAACCCAGGTGACCAACTTCCTTGCCGACGTGCGCCAGCGCATCGGCAGCCTGTCGCTGCACTGCTACCTGATTGCGAGTCGGTTCACCTTCGACGGTCCGACCTACGACGGCAACTTCGCGTCCTACACGTCGGTCTCCAACAGCTTCTCGTCGCAGTACGGCCAGAACTGGCAGCAGATGGCGCAGTACTGCGACGTTCTGATGCCGATGTCCTACACCGCCAACGGTTCGATCTATTCGACGGCGGCGCTGCATCGTGCCTACGTGCAGCAGACGGCGGC
>CAMBXM010000143.1 GCA_945871815.1 Singulisphaera sp. GP187 | reverse complement strand
CGCCTTGGCTCGACCGTAGATGATGGGCTGCATCTTGAGGCCGGCCATGCTGGCGCGCAGCTTCAGGTCCTGGAAGTTCACGTCTGGCGACAACCTCAGCGTCTCGACTGCGAACTGGAACGCTGAGTTCTTCGGCGCCGCGGTTGGGGCATCGCTCACCGCGGCGGTTTCGCCGTCGCGACGGTCGGTCTGGGCTTCGCCTGGAGCGGTCTCCTCGGCCGGCTCCCGTTGGAGGCGTGGCTGGGCGTCTTGGTCGATGCGGGCCGGCGCAGGTGCCGTTGTCGTGGATCCCGGCTCAATGAGGTCGCGGCGCGATGGTAGACCAAGGGCTCGGCGGGCGCTGCCGTACAGAAATGGCGGGATGTTGAGCCCGCTGCGGCGGCCGCGCTCTTGGACTTCTGCGAAGGAGACATCCGGGTTGGCGCGCAACTCGCGCTCGAGGAAGTCACGGGCCGAGAGACCCTCGGCCATTGGGGATTCGTGCATTGGGGTGGTGTTCTGCTCAGGGAAAGCAGCGAGAGAAATGCTCGGAACCAGGCCGCGGGGTTGGTGGAATGACAGCGATCGAGGATAAACCGTGGCTCTGACTCCCACGCCTATGAGACCAGATTGCGGCGCATTTAGCAAGCTCGAGCAGTTCATTGTGTAGGCGGCGGGGGGCTCATTGGCGTGGAGCGCCTGGCATTTCGGTCGTGCAGCTCGGAGGGGGCGCACGACGTCCTATGCGCTCCGTCGCATCCTGCAGTGATCTCGAAAGGCCGCGCGGCGCGGCGGTGGCAGGCATGTCGGGGTTGGCGGCCCCGCTCGCGATGGTCTGCGGGATTGGTCGGCTGTCCGTTCGCTGTTTCTTGGCGCCCCTCGCGCTGCCGCGCGGTGGTGTCCCACGCGTCGGTGTGCCGCTTTGGCGGTGTGTCCTTGGCGCCGAGTTTCCTGATGTGGGTGCGACTGCCGCCGATGGCATCGGCAGAACTCGAACCCGACGGAACCGGGGGTTGCCTAGCCGCCGTCAAGAGTCACAATCCTCCAGCCGCCCTAGCCTGCCCGTCCCCGAAATCTCACCATGCCATTGTTCGCCTCGCGGCTTGCCGCAGTCGTCGTAGCTTCCCTTTGCGCTGCCCAGGGTCCGGTCTTTGAGCCAGAGTCGCTCATCCCCGGGACGAGCATGCATCGTTGTGGCACGCCCACCCACTTCGGCACCTTCAATCCAGCCGATGCTCCGGACTGCAGTCTCAACAACACCAACCCGGCGCCATGGGCGCCGGTCAGTGTGCTGCGCATTCCAGTGGTCGTGCACGTGATCTCCAACACGGGCGGCACCGGCAACCTGTCGGACACTCTGGTGCAGAGCCAGATCACGGTGCTCAACGAGGACTTCCGCGCGATTGCCGCTACGCCGGGTGCGGGTGGTTTCGATACCAAGGTCGAGTTCTTTCTCGCGACTACGGATCCTCTGGGCAATCCGACCAACGGGATCCGCCGCTACACCAACACCACGTGGTTCAACGACAGCGGTAGCTACTGGACCTCGATTGCGTGGGACACGGCGCGCTACCTGAACATCTACACCAACAGCGCCGGGGGTGGCGGCACCCTGGGCTACGTGCCAGATCTGCCCCAAGGGGGCGCCGTGCTCAACACGACGGCCGATCGAGTCGTCATCCTCTACAGCGCCTTTGGTCGTCCGGCCCTCGGTGGTGCGCCCTACAACCAGGGGCGAACGTGCACGCACGAAGTTGGGCACTTCCTTGGCCTCTTCCACACGTTCCAGGGCGGTTGCGGCACAGCTTCGTGCTACACGACGGGCGACCGCGTGTGTGACACGCCGCCCGAGCAGACGCAGCGCTTTGGGTGCCCGGTCGGAGCGGTCAGTTGCAGCACGCCGGACCCGATTCGCAACTACATGGACTACACCGACGACACGTGCATGACGAACTTCACAGCCGAGCAAGCGGCTCGCATTCGTTGCACGCTCGCCAACTATCGTCCGAACCTCGGCGTGCCTGGCGGCCCGATCGCGGCTGCCACGGTTCGCAACGGCGCCGGCAACTACAACATCTACACGTCGCCGCCACCGGTGCTCGGCACCACGATCCAGTCGCAAGCCAATGTCACCGGTCTGACCTACACGCTGGCTTCGGTCTACTGGTACCTGAGCCCGGCGACGACGCCGTTCCCGCCCTACACGGTGCTGGTCGACCTCAACTCGACGCTCGTCTACCAATCGCCGTTCGTGGCGCCGTTCTTCGGCATCCTGATGCTCTGGTCGACGTCGATTCCGAATGACCCGTTCCTGGCGGGACTCACGGTCAGCACGCAGGCGGTCTTGATCAACGGTTCGGGCTTTGGGCTCACCAATGCCGTCGACATGACGCTCGGCAACTGAGGCCGCTCGGCAGCTGGCTGCCAGCAACGGACGTGACGAAGGGTGACCGCCGCGGACGCGTGCGCCCCGTTGTCGTCAGAGCGCCGCGCTGCGCTGCCATGCTGGCGGCGCCCACTCCCACGATAGCGGGGGGCGAGGCCGCGCTCGGATCGGCCGCAAGGTCGTCGATCTGCGCCTCGGCGGCGTTCCCCATTTCGAGGTCGACGGCTCGCCCGATCTCCGCGCCGCGGTGTGCGTGGGCTGCTTGGTATCGAGGATCAGGCTCGCGTCGCCGGGCAACCGTGCGGTTCCGAGTTCGCGGACCGCATCGGTGCAGCTCCCCAGCGAGACGGGCGAGGTCGTGCCGGCTGCAGCGGCGCTGTGCGCGTTGGTGAACGGCGACCGGCGTTGCGTGTGGCAATCGAGGTTCTTGGTGCGGCTGCCGTGGCGCCGTGGCAAGAGCGATCGCCGCAGCCGATAGTCTGCGCTCGTGTTTGCACTCCTCGATCGGTCGCGCACGGTGGCGCCGCCGGGCTATTGCCGTTGGCTCGTGCCCCCGGCCGCGCTCGCTGTCCATCTGTCGATCGGCCAGTCCTATGCGCTGTCGGTGTTCAGCATCCCACTCTCGCGCGGCCTTGGCATTGACCACACCGCCGCCGGCGATTGGGAACAGTCGTCGACGATCTGGATGTTCAACCTCGCGTTCTGCTGCCTCGGTTTGTCGGCGGCGGTGTTCGGCACGTGGGTCGAGCGCAGTGGCCCGCGCCGCACGATGGTGGCCTCGGCGTCGTGCTTTGCTGGTGGGTTCTTGGTCTCGGCGCTCGGTGTGCACCTGCACTCGCTCTCCCTGTTGCTGCTCGGCTATGGCGTGCTTGGTGGCATTGGCCTCGGCCTTGGCTACATCGCGCCGGTGTCGACCTTGCTCAAGTGGTTCCCGGATCGACCCGGCATGGCAACGGGCCTCGCGATCATGGGGTTTGGCGGCGGTGCGATGCTCGGATCACCGCTGGCCATGTTGCTGATGGAGCACTTCGCGAGTTCAACTTCGAACGGCGTTGCGGCGACGTTCCTGGCGTTGGGGGCGATCTACTTCGCCATGATGTTGTTCGGCGCTGCGATCGTTCGCGTGCCACCGCCGAACTTCGCGCCAGGTGCCAGTGTCCGGGATCTACGGCCCGCGATGACGGCGCCACCCGACGGCTCGACCGCGCGCGAGGCGATACGAACGCGCTCGTTCTGGCTGGTCTGGACGGTGCTGTTCTGCAACGTCACGGCAGGCATCGGCATCCTCGGCCAGGCCTCGCCCATGATTCAGGAGATGTTCTCGACGAGTTCTGGCGCTGCGGCCGGCTTTGTCGGGCTTCTCAGTCTCAGCAACCTCGTCGGCCGGTTCCTTTGGTCGTCGCTGTCGGATCGACTCGGTCGCAAGCGCACCTACGCGGTGTATCTCTCGCTCGGTATGGGGCTGTATGCGCTTTTGCCTGGAGCCGCGTCCATTGGCTCGCAATGGCTGTTTGTCGCCGCCTCTTGCGTGATCCTGAGCATGTATGGAGGCTGCTTCGCGACGGTGCCAGCCTACCTGCGCGACCTGTTCGGCACGCGCGAGGTCGGCGCGATTCACGGGCGGCTGCTGACCGCGTGGTCTCTCGCCGCCATCGTCGGGCCGAGCGCTATGGCCTACGTCCGTGACCATGAAATCGCACGCGGAGTGGCAAAGGCGGAGGTCTATTCCGGCACGATCTACGGGCTTGTCGCGTTGCTCGGAGTGGGGTTGCTCGCGAACGCGTTCGTGCGGCCAAGAGCGGTGGCTCGACCTGCGAGCGACCGCGCCGTGAGCAGCGTGGGTGATGTGCCGATCGTGGTCAGTGCCAGGATCCCCTGGATGACGCTGTTCCTGTGGTGGAGCGCCGTGCTCGTTCCGCTCGCTTGGGGTGTCGCGCAAGTGGTGAGCAAGGCAATGGTCTTGTTCGCTTGATCACGATCGCGCTGCCGCACTTCCACTGAGGATCGAACGCAGCGCCGCTCCGATTTCTGGGTGCGCGAACTGGAACCCAGCTTCGAGCAGTCGCCGCGGCACTGCGCGCTGGCTGCCGAGCAGCACCGCCTCCGCCATCTCGCCGAACAGCAATCGCAGCGCGAAGGCCGGCACTGGCAACACGGCGATGCGATGCAACGCCGCGGCTAGCGCCTTGGTGAAGTCGCGATTGGTCACCGGTTGTGGCGATACGCCCAAGAAGTCGCCACGGGCGACCTGGTCCTCGAGCAAGAAGACGATGGCCGAACAGAGGTCGTCGAGAGCGATCCAACTCGTCCACTGCTTGCCGGTGCCGAGCGGGCCACCGAGACCAAGGCGAAACGGCAACACCATCTTGTCCAGAGCCCCCCCGCCCTTTCCCAGGACCATGCCGATGCGCAGGTGGCAGACGCGTGCAGCGCGGGCTTCGAGTGGCGCGGTCGCACGTTCCCAGGCCACTGCGACCTCAGGGAGAAAGCCGCTACCCGGAGCGCTGCCTTCATCGAGCACTTCGTCGCCGCGATGGCCGTAGAACCCGATCGCGGATGCGCTCACCAGAACCGGGGGGCGTCGCAATGCAGCGAGCGAGCGGCACAGTTTCTCCGTCGCTGGGCCGCGACTGTCGCGGATGGCCTGCATTCGCGGGGCGGACCAACGGCCGGCTGCCACGTTCTCTCCGGCTAGATGCACCACGGCGTCCAGGGTGGCGGCCTTGGCCATGTCGATCGAGCCGGTCGCAGGCTCCCAGCGGATCGCGTCAACGGCAGTGGCGTCCCCGCGAACGAAGCGAAGCACGTCGTGTCCGCTGTTCCGGAGCCGCGCGGCAAGCGCGGTGCCCACAAATCCTGAGGCTCCGGTGATGCCGATCGTCGTCATGGGCGGGCTTCTGTTTCTTGGGTCACAGTCGTGATCCGAATCACTCGCGACGCGCGGTATGGTGAGGCGATGACTTCGCTTCAGCGGCTGGCTTGGATGCGTGCGACATCGATGTGGATGGTCGGGCTCAGTCCGGCTCTGGCACAAGCTCCGCTGGCACCGGCGGCGGCCGCGTTCGTGCCGATGCAGACGACGGTGGAGATCTTCGTCGATCTCGCGGCGTGTCGCGAGGGCGATGTGCTCGATGACCTGCGGAGCTCCTTGTTCTCTGGCATGCTGAAGCGCCTCGAAGCACAGTCGGGGATTGACGTCAACGCGCTCGATTGCGTGACCGTCTACGTGGAGATGCCAAAGACGAAGGAAGCGAGTGACGAACTACCATCGCAGTCGACGCCCGGGGGCCCACTCGGCATTGCCATTCTCGCCGGATCAGCGGCGCTGCGTTTGCCGCCGGTAACTGCCGAACTGCGCGCGATCGAAGTCGAGGGGCGTGAGGCGCGGGCGATGCGCGGCGCCTTTGGCGATCCCGACCTGCTGGTGCAGATCGAGCCCGGTCTGCTGGTGTTCGGAGCCCAGAGCGCGCTGGCGCCGCGCATCGCCGGTAGCGCACCTCAAGGCTTGGTGCCAAATGAGCTGCGCGAGCTGTTCCCCGAGGCGGGCACTCTGGTTCGCATTGCCGGCTTCGTCAATGGTCCGTTGCTGACGTCGCGGCTGCCACCATCGGTGTCGCCGTCGTGGTTGCCCGCCCGCGCCGGGCTGCGGCTGTGCACCGAGATGGTCGAAGGGGAGCCAGTTCTCGCGATCGAACTGGCCTGCCGACAGTTCTCGAATGCGGACTCGATCAAGCAGCTGCTTGCCGCGCTCGATGCGCAACTGCAGCGGTTGGCGGAGACGCCGCAGACAAAACCGTTGCATGCGCTCTTGGGGAAGCTCGAACGAGGAGTCGATACGGACGCGCTGAAGTTGCGACTGACCATCGGCACGACGCGCGACCTGCTCAACGTGGTGCAGGCAGTGTTGCCGTTGTTCGGCGCACCGCCGCCTGCCCCGCCCGCCGCGCCCAGCAACGGCAGTGCGCGCTGAGGCTCGTCGGAGCAGGCGGTGCCAGCTACTGTGCGCCGCGTGGTTCCTGATCCGACGTTGCCCTCTGTCTTCCGTCGCACGGCGATGCGCCGCGCGCACCTGGATCGCGGCAATCTGCTGCGTTCACTGACGCTCGTCATCAACGGTGTGCCAGGCGGCATCAACCTCGGCCAGGGAGTGTGCGATCTCGACTCGCCGAAGCCACTCCTCGAAGGCGCGCGGCATTGCATCGACGGTGGCGACCGGCAGCTCTACACGCCCTATGCCGGGCTTCCCGAGTTGCGAGCCGCGATCGCCAGCAAACTGCGCCGGCACAACGGCCTCGACTACGGGCCCGAAAACGTTGCGGTTACGACGGGATCCTCTGGCGCGTTCTTCGCCGCGGGCATGACGTTGCTCGAGCCCGGTGACGAGGTCATTTTGTTCGAACCGTTCTACAGCTATCACTGGACGACGATTCCGCTGTTCTCGGCCGTGCCCGTGGCGGTTCCGCTCGATCGCGACACGCTGGCGTTCGACGCTGCGGCGTTGAAGCAGCGACTGTCGAAGCGCACCCGCGCGCTGGTGCTCAACACGCCCGGCAATCCCTCCGGCAAGGTGTGGAGCGCCGCCGAACTGCAGCAACTCGGTGAAGTGCTCGACGGCACCGATGTCATCGTGCTGACGGACGAGGTCTACGAGTACATGTGTTTCGACGGGCGCAAGCACGTGTCGCCCGCGAGTGTCGCCAGCCTCAGGGACCGCACGTTGACGATGAACTCGTTCAGCAAGACCTTCTCGATCACGGGATGGCGCATCGGGTTTCTCGCCGGCCCCGCGGCGATCGTCGAGAAGTGCGGCATCGTGTTCGATCAGATCGAAGTCTGCGCGGCGAGGCCGATGCAGCGCGGTGTGCAGCGCGCGTTGGAGCAGATGCCGGACTCGTACTACAGCGATCTCCAGCAGAGCTACGAGCTGAAGCGTGATCGATTCTGCGCCGCCCTGAGGGACGCTGGATTCGGGTTCCAATTGCCGCAAGGCGCCTACTACGTGCTGGCGGACTACACCAAGGTGTTCGGTGACTTGGAGCCGCATCCGGCAGTGCTGCAGATGATCGAGCGCATCAAGATCAACGCCGTACCCGGTCATCTGTTCTTCGGCGATGCCGGCGGCGTGCGATCGATGCGGTTCCAGTTTGCAGTGGATATGCCCGTGCTTCTCGAAGCATGCACCCGGTTGCGGAGCTTGTGATGCGGTCAAAGAACACAGCGTTGGCTCTTGCCGTGATGGTGGGTGCCCAGGTCCTTGCAGCGCAGTCCCCAGAACCAGAGGCAGGTCTTGTCGCGCTGCACCAGGCGAGGCTCGATGCGAGCACCAGCGGCGTGGTTCTCAACGTCGCGGCGCATCCTGACGATGAGTCGTCACGGACCAACACGATGCTACGGCGCAAGTACGGGACGCGCGTCGTGACCGTGTACTCCACCTACGGGGATGGCGGTCAGAATGCGATCGGCAAGGAGATCGGGCCGGATCTCGCGCGCCTCCGTGTTCGTGAGACGTTGACGGCGGCAGGGATGATGGACGTCGAAGTGCGCTGGCTCGGGATGCGCGACTTTGGCTTTTCCAAGACGCTGGATGAGACGCTGGCAGTCTGGGGCAAGGACGCGTTGCTCGTGGCGATGCGCAAGGTCGTCGAAGAAATCGACCCGGACTTCGTGGTCACGAACCATGACCTGACTCACGGGCACGGCCATCATCGCGCGTCGTTCTGGGCGATCTCCCAGGTGATCGAGGAGCAGAAGCTGAAGGGCCGCTACGCACCGGCGCTCTACTCCCGTTGCGGCTTGGAAGATGCGCAACTGGTGTTCGACCCGAGTGAACTCGATCCGGTTCGCGGCGAAACGTACGCAAGGATCGCGCACCGCGCATGGACGCAGCACGTGACGCAGGGCCCCTGGGGTGCGCATGAACCGCTGCAGGTGGGCAAAGACTACTGGAAGCTCGTGTTGCCCGAGGGCATCGCCAGCGAGCAGGCTGCGGTGTTTGCCCAGTGGGTGCGCCCGCGGTTGCAGAAGTGGGCTCCCGATCTCGCGCGTTCGTTCGGGGAGTTGCAACCAGGTGTCAGCAAGGCGTCTCTTGGCTTCGTGGCTGCGGATCTGCTGGCGGCTCTGCGAGTGCAGCGCGCAACGGCCGGTGCAGCTTTGGAGCCGGAGATCGACCGCCGCATCGCTGCTTTGCAACGTGTGTTGCTCGCAGAGGCAGGCGTGCGTGTCGAAGTGTGGCTCGACCAGGACGAGGTGCCGCGCGGCGGGGAGGGCAAGGCCTTCGTGGTCGTGCACGGCATGCAGAGGGTCTTGAACCTGAAGGTGCGCTGCGGCGACCGTGAGGCGACTCCTGTCGTGCCGCGTCTGCGCAGCACGTTCTTCGATGCGATGCCGGCGATTCCAACAGGCGCGACGCCGGCTGACCTGGGGATGCCATCGGGCAACGGCGCGCCGACCGCTCCTTCCGCTCCGACTCCGCCACCACAACCAGTGCCTGGTCGCCTCGCGGTGACGTTTGCGATGGCGCCCGTTGGTGACAACGTCGCCGACAGTCCGTTGCCTGACTACGTGCCGCTGCACATCGCCTTCGAACTCGACGGAGTGCCGGCGAGGATGGACCCTGACAAGCACTACTTGGTGGCGCCGACGCAGCGAGTCGCGATCGACCTGCAGCCGAAGCTGGCGTTCTCGCCGGTCGATCCCGTGACTCTTGCGTGGGACCGCGACGCGGTCATGGTGCCGGCCGGCAAGCGCGTCGAGATCATCTTGAGCGCCAGCGTCACGAGTCGCCGTCTGCAGGATCTCGCGGAGCCGATTCGGCTCGCAACGGGATCCGGCGTCAAGGCCGAGGCGATCCCGGGCCGGGTCTCGCTGTCGCCAGACCACGCCGAGGCGCGGGTGCTGGTCCGCACGGCGATTGATAGCGGAGAACTTGGTGAGAATCCATCTGTGCGGCTCGAGCTGGCCGGCGAGAAGGCGCATTTGCGCATCGTGCCGGTAGAGGTGTTCGTGCCGCCTGGCTTGCGGGTCGGTCTGGTTCGCGGGCCGGACGACACGATCGAGCGCGCAATCGGTGACCTCGGCATCGCCTACACGCTGCTCGATCGCGATGCCCTCGCGATTGCGCGGCTCGAGGACTTCTCGACGTTGCTGCTCGACATGAGGAGTTATCACCACGTGCCCGAACTCGCCGAGCACCGCGACCGGATCTTGCAGTTTTGCCGCGCAGGTGGTCGCGTCGTCTCGATGTACCACAAGCCTGGTGAGTGGAATGAGCGCGCCGGGCATCCGCAGCTCGCGCCGTTTGCATTGACGATCGGCAACGATCGTGCGACCGAGGAAGACGCGGAGGTGGTCATGCTGCAGCCAGAGCACCCCATCTGGCAGCGACCGCATGCGATCAGCGTCCAGGACTTCGCGGGTTGGGTGCAGGAGCGCGGGCTGAACTTTCCGAGCAAGTGGGACTCGGCGTGGACGCCCTTGCTCGAGTTGAAGGACAGTGCTGACGAAAAGTCGACGCAGGGCGCCTTGCTCTACACGCAGTATGGGCGCGGCGATTTCGTCTACTGCTCGCTCGTGATCTATCGCCAACTGCGCAACGGCCACGCCGGCGCAGCTCGGCTCTTGGTCAACTTGCTGGCGCGCTGACGGCTGTCAGCGCAGCGACGTCGTCAGTTCTTTTGCGGTAGGCGCTTCTCGATCTCGCTGAGGCGTTCCTGCATCGCGGCGAGTTGCTTTTCCAGGGCAGCGATTCGCGTTGCCCCCTCGTTCATCTGCATCTCCACGTCGAGGGACGGTTTCACGTCAGCAGTGCGGAGCAGCTTGATGGCGCGGGCGACTTCGGCCTGCACGCCGCAGATCACGAGCGTCGCGCTGTTGCCGGTGGTGCCGAGGGAGAGGCCGCTAGTCTGATT
>CAMBXM010000142.1 GCA_945871815.1 Singulisphaera sp. GP187 | reverse complement strand
ATCGCGGTCGGTGCGCACTTCGCGTTCGATCGCACGCGGGTCGAGGGCTCCGTGCATCAACTCGAAGCGAAACAGGTCGGCCTGATCGCTGCCGCCGCTGATCGGCGGGATCAGGGCAACCACGTCGCCGTCGTGCAGTTCACGGTCGGCGCGCGCATAGGCTTCGTTGACCGCAAACGCGACCCGCAGCTGCTGCAGCGAAGGATGCATGTCGATGAGTTGTCGGTGCAGCTCTGCCGCCGTGGCCCCGGCCACGAGGGTCAAATCGAGACGATCGCAACCCAAGAGGTCGCGAACCGCCGCAAAGCAGCGGACCTGGACGCGGATCATCGACATGCTGCCACCATCCGGATCTGACCGCGCAGTGCAAGACTCTGGGCCCAGCATCGAAAGGTCCGAGGGTGCTCTGCAACGTTGCGGGGCCAGGACTTCGAGCGGTGAATCACGCTACAACGCATGCGCAGGGGGCCGCCGCCGGCGCACTTGCGTGGCACCAACGCTGCAACCGTCTGCGGGCGGCGCTACTTTGCGCCGCTCTGCGGAGCGCTGGCCGAAGCCGGTGACTTCGCCGCAGTGATTCCACCGCACTTTCCTTCCATCCCGATGATGCGTTCTCCACTCCTTGCACTCTCGTCGCTGCTACTCGCCGCGACCACCCTGGCTCAGGCCCCGTTTGGCAACGGCAACCTCGTCGTCGTTCGCGTCGGCACCGGCGCTGCAGCGCTCAGCGGTTCGACCCAAGCGGTCTTTCTCGATGAGTACACGACCACGGGCACCTTCGTGCAGGCGGTGCCGATGCCCATCGCGGCCAGCGGCCCGAACGCGGCGCTGACACTGGGCGGCACTGCCAGTTCGGAAGGCAGCATCAACCTCTCTGGCAACGGTCAGTGGCTCACCCTTGCGGGCTACAACTTGGCTCCGGGGATCGCGACGCCGGCCTCGACTGCCAGCGCGGTCACCTCGCGAGTCATCGCCCGTGTCGACATGAACGCCAACCGCGACACGACGACGCAGATCACCAACAGCTTTTCTACCGGCACGATGCGCAGCGCGGTGACCGAGGACGGTGCCGACTTCTGGGCCTCGGGCAGCAACTCCGGCGTGCAATACGTGACCTACGGCAGCACCACGAGCACCGCCGCCAGCACGGGCGCACCAACCAATCTGCGCATGGTGCACATCTGGAATCGCCAACTGCACTGCAGCAGCGCTTCGGGCACGGCCTTTGGCGTGTTGACGGTCGGTGTCGGCCTGCCGACTTCGCCGTCGCCGATCACACAACTGCCGGGCATGCCACCGAGCGGCATCTCGACCTATGACTGCTTCTTCGCCGACGAGAACACGCTCTACCTCAGTGACGACGGTGCCCTCTCCGGGGGTATCCGCAAGTACACGCGCATCAGCGGCGTCTGGACCTTCGCCTACACCTTGGTGCCGAGTGGCACGCTGGTCCGCTACCTGACGGGTTCGGTCGACGTCCTCACCGGCCAAGTCACGCTCTACGGCACGACCACGCAGACCAGCGCCAACACGATCGTCACGGTCGTCGACACGGGCCCTTCGTCGCTGCTGACGCCGATCGCGACCACGCCGGTCAACACGGTCATGCGCGGCATCCGCCTCCTGCGCCAACGCGGCTCGGTCCTGTTCGGCGGCGCTGGCTCGCCGACGACCTTGCCGGCGACGCCGACGATCGACGCAGTCGGTACCCCGGTTCTGGGCAATGCCGGATTCGCCATCGCGGGCACGAACTTCCTGCCGTTCGGTCCTGGCGGCGTGCTCATCAAGGTCGGCAACCTGTTCCCGATTGGCTTCCCGCTGCCGGGCGCGCAGCCTGGTTGTGATCTCTACGTCGGCCTGCCCGAGGACATCTTTGGCATCACCTTCGCCGACGCTGGCGGCAATGCGAGCTACGGCCTGCCGCTGCCGCTCGATCCATTCTTCCTCGGCCTCCCGGTCGCGGCGCAATGGCTCGTGCTCGACCCTGCCCTGCCGTTCTCGCTGCAACTCGCCAGCAGCCGCGGCATGCAGTTGACCCTCGGCAAGTGATTGTCTGAGTGGGCTCGCGCTCCGGTGCCGCACGGCGCCGGGGCTAGCCGGGCCGCGAGCGCGACAGCGCGTTGCGGCGGTGCGCCACGGCGACCGCTCCCCAGGAACCGCCGCAATCCTGCCGCGCAGCCCTGGTGGCATGGCCAGATCGCCGAAGTGCGGGTAGAACTCGTCGCTTCCCGAGCCCGTCCGTACGGCCTCGGACTTCCCTTCGCCAGTCCCAAGGAGCTACCCATGCTTTCGCTTCTCCTCGCGGCCGCAGCGCTCGCGCCGCAGAGTCCCGGCACTTCCCTCGCGCCGGTGGTCATCAACGAGTTCTGCTACGACGACGGCGGCAACGACGATCGCGAGTTCGTCGAGCTCTACAACCGGATGCCGACTGCCGTCGACATCAGCGGCTGGAAGATCGTATCCCGCGACTCTGCGAGCCCCACGTTCGGCGGTGCAGGTACGGACCCGACGTTTGTCATCCCGGCTGGCACCATCCTGGCGCCGGGCGGCATCTTCGTCGTCGGTCATGCGCCCGTAGTCCCGTTCACGGTTCCAGGATCCAGTTTCTCGGTCGTGTTGGTGCCTCCGGCAACCGTCTACCCGCAACTGATCGAGAACGGTGCCGCAGACACCGTCGAGTTGTGGGACACCACCAACGTCGTGATCGATTCGGTCATCTTCGAAATGGGCGGGCAACTCCCGTTCGGTCCGTTCCCCATCGAAGGCCCAGGCTTCTACGGCGACTACGCCACGGGTGACGCTCCGTTCGGCCCGCGCTCGTCGATCAGCCGTTCCATCGATGGCTTCGATTCCAACAACAACACCTCGGACTTCAACGGCCTGAGCAAGCCGACGATCGGCCTCACCAACGCAGTGCCGGCAGGCCTGCCATACTCGGACAACTTCGACCTCGGCCTGACCGGCAGCGACATCCTAGGCTACGCCGACGGCTTCCCGCCTCCGACCTACGTCGACCCGACGGCGATCAGTTCGCAGAACCCGACTGCCAAGCCTGCCTCGCCGCAGGGCGGCCTCGCGATGTCGTTCTGGGACGTCACCGGTGGCGGCAATGCGCACGCGGCGCCGGTCGGTTCGGTCGCCGACGTAGTCGTCGACACCTACGCCTTCTTCGAAGGCCCGATGACACCCGTGAACCTCCAGTTCACACCGTACGCGGCTGGCAACCCGGCCTACACCGTCGGCCAGTACAACTTCTACGATGGCGAGTGGTGGTGCCTTGGTGTGCGCGGCTCGATCACCGGCAACGCCAACCCGGCCAATGTCCCCGGCACCTACTTTGCCGACATCTCGGGCGGCGTCGGCCTGCGCTTCCACGGCGTCTCGGGCATCGCCTGGGCGCACTACCGCACGCCGACCTACTCGCGCCTCTACCTCGTCGACCTGCGCGACGGGCCGAGCAACGCGAACCCGACCAACTTCAACATCATCGCGGGCCCGATCGACATCGTCGCCGGCGTCAATGACGGCTGGCAGCGCGTGCGCATCCAGGCCCAAGGCAATGAAGTCGTCGGTACGTTCGGCGGCACGGTCGGTGTCGACAACGGCCAGCGCTTCCATAGCCTGACCACGACGGTCAACGCCGGCGGCGTCTACTTCGGCTACCGCGAAGCCATCCTCTACAACCAGAACTGCCACCCGCCGCTGTTCGACGACCTGCAGATCCGGTCGCCGAACACGACGAAGACGTTCTACGGCACCGGTTCGCAGAACTCGGCCCTCCTCACGCCCGACCTCTCGGCCGATGGCTGGATGACGATCGGTTCCCCGGGCTTCGTCGTGCGTGGCAGCGGCATGGCGCCGTTCACGCTGTCGATCCTCTGCCTCAGCGTGACGCCGTTCGCGCCAGGCTTCCCGGTCGCCGGCGCAGCGCCAGGCACGAACGCCTACATCATCACGATCGATCTGTCCTTCGTCGGCTTCCCCGATCCGTCGGGCAACGTCGCCAATTCGATCGGCGTTCCCAACGACAATGCGTTCCTTGGCGTGCCAATCGGCTGGCAGCACGTGAACCTCGATCCGGGTCTTGCGACGCCGCTGCAGATCGCAGCCTCGCGCGGCATGGAGACGATCATCGGCAACTGATCGCGGCCTCGCGGCCATGAGCTTTGACGCTCGTTCGCTGCGAACCGATTGGTGAAGCGACCCCGGCTGCGCACATGCGCAACGGGGTCGTTTCGTTTGCAGAGCCACCGTCGGACACCGAGATTGCCCGCCCTTTGTTCGTGCGCTGCCCGCATCCGCACGCAATCATCCGACCCGTCGATGCTACGCCCGCTCCTGCTGCTCGGTCTGTGCGCTACTCTCCTCCGAGCCCAGGACGATGCTGCCCTGCTCCTGCAGCACATCATGCCGGCCGGAACTGCCTTCGCGTTCACCATCGCGGTCGACTCGAAGCTCGAGTTCGAGGACCCGCGCAAGAACTCGCACATGCACTTCGAACTGCGCTTCGAAGCGATGCCTGCGGCCGCCCTCGACGGCACGATCCCGGTGACGTGTACCTTGGCGCGCCTCACGGCCACGGTTGAGGCCCCCAACGCCCACATCAACTACGACTCGGCCGATCCGCGCCCGGCAGTGGGGCCACTGCAGAAGCTCGCGACGCTGATCCAGGCCAAGTTCGTCGTACCGGTCGCGACCGACGGGACCCTCGGTGAAGTGACCATCCCGGAACCGTTGGCGTTGATCGCCAAAGACCACCTGGGCGCCGATTTTCGCAGCCTCTTCGCTGCCTACTTCGTGCCGCTGCCGCGGACGCCTGTCACGATCGGTTCGACCTGGGACTTGGACACCATGCTCTTCGGGATCCAACCCTCCGGTGTCGCTACCACAGTGCGCCACAAGCTCGTCAGCGTTGCCGAAGGGTGCGCCACCATTCAGTGCGCCGTCGATGCCCCAAAGCCCCCGGCGCGTCCTGGAGTTCGCTTCGAGGTCCGCGAAGCGACCGGGAGCATCGCCTTCGACCTTGCCCGCGGTCGCGTCCAGCGCACCGACCTCGAACTCCTCGCACGCGCCACCCGCACCGGCGGCGATGCCACCGCGAGCGCGACCTCCCACCTGGTGATCAGCGCTCAGCGCGAAGAACCAGCGACCCCGTCGACAGAAGGCAGGCCCGGTCGCTGACGCCGCGGCGCGGTCATTCGATCGCCGACAGCACGCAGTCGTGAACCCGCTGCCGAAGTTGCTTGATCGCGTCGTTGACGCGCGTCGGATGCACCCGGTTGGTCAGCAACACCACACAGACATCGCGTTGTGGGTCGCACAGCAGCGACGTCCCGGTGAAGCCCGTGTGGCCAAACGTACCTGGTCGCACGTGCTCGCCGCCGATGCCACCCGGCTCCAGCACGTCGAAGCCCAACAGCCGATTGCTGCCGACCGAGGCCTGGACGTGCAGCATGTCTGCGACTGTCTCTGCGCGCACCATGCCGCGCCCGCGCGCCAACATTGCGACGCCGAGCCGAGCCACGTCGCCAGCGGTCGCAAACATGCCGGCGTGCCCAGACACGCCACCCATCGCGAATGCGTTCTCGTCGTGCACATAGCCCTGCACGAGGCCTGAACGCTCGTCGTTGACCTCGGTCGGCACGGCGACAATCGGCGGTTCACTCGCTGGCGCAAAGCACGCCGTCGCCATCCCCAGCGGTTGCCAAACACGGGCCTTCACGAAGTCGGCAAACGGCTGCCCGCTGCAGCGCTCGACAATCGCCATCGACAGGATGAGCCCGAGATCGCTGTAGACCACGCGCTTGCCCGGCTCGGTCATGAGCCCCTCGCGCGCGGCGGCGGCGACAATCGTGTCCTTCCCCGACAGCGTGCGGTAGTAGCGCTCGTAGGCTGGTAGCCCCGCGGTGTGCGCCAGCAGGTGCCGCAGCGTGACCGACTGCTTGCCGGTGCCGACGAACTCCGGCAGCCACTTCCGCACCGGATCGTCGAGCGACAGTTTGCCGTCATCCACCAGAGCCAACACGGCCGGCAACGTGGCGCAGACCTTGGTCAGCGAGGCGAGGTCGTAGAGCGAATCGGGCGCGACCGCCGGGGAGTCGGCCGCATAGGTGTTGCGACCCACCGCGACCTCCGCCACGACCGCACCGCGGCGCGCGACGAGACAGACGGCACCTGGCGTCACATGCTGAGCCACGGCCTCTTCGAGCACGGAACGCAACTGCACAGCGAGTGCCATTGGCAGCCCTTCCGTCGCCGGCTCGGCGCGCGTCAGTGCGTTGCCTGGCAGCACGGTCAAGCCGGTAGCTCGCGCCGCGATCCCGGGGATCGATACCGGCAAGCGGCCGTGAACCGGGGCGCTGCCGGCGAGCACGCGCGCGGCCGCGTGCGCCGTGCGCACAGTGCTGGCGTAGGCGCTGACGAACGCCGCCTGCGGCGGCAACTCGGCGACCAGGTACGGACTGCCGAACGACACGGCGACCACCTGATCGCTCTGTGCCAGCGCCACCAACACGGGCCTGAGCGCTGGTGGCAGCGCAATCCGCCCCGAGTGCGACCGCACCCGCACGTGCAGCGCCAGCAACACGCGACGGGCAGCGCCGATCTTGGCCGCGACGGCGGCCACGGCGGTGGCGTCGCTGTCGCCCGCAACCGCGATCTCGTCGCCAATCGGGATGCCCTCGGCGCGCAAGGCCAGCGGCACTTCGCGATCACCCTCGGGCGCCCCACCACCGAGTAGTTCTTGGTCGCGGACGGTCACGCACAGCCACGGCTCCGTTCGATCCACGGGCACGAGGCCACGGTCGTCGCGCACCAGCGTCACGCCACGAGCAGCAATCTCGTCAGCGACCGCGGCGGCACTGGCGGTGCCGACTTTGGCCCGCCACTCAGCGTCCGGTCCGTGGACGCCGCCCTTCAGCAAGCCGAGGCGCTGCTTCACGCGCAGGAGGCGCAAGACCGCGTCGTCCAGGCGCGCCATCTCGACGCGCCCGCTGATCACCGCCTGCACCACGGCGTCGCGAGCGATCCTCGGTTCGGGCGGCATCAGCAGCACATCCGCGCCGGCTGCGAGCGCACGCACGGCGACCTCTCCGGGCGCAATCTTGTTCTTCACGCCGCCCATGTCGAGCGCATCGGTAACGATCAGACCGGTGAAGCCGAGTTCGTTGCGGAGCACGCCTTGCAGGATCACGGCACTGAGAGTCGCCGGCACCGCGCGGTCTTCGCCGAGGCCTGGCACCGACAGGTGTCCCGTCATGACCGAGCCGAGACCCGCAGCCGCGGCAGTTCGAAACGGCAGCAGCTCGCGGGCGCGCAACACGTCGCCGCTGCCAGGCACCGTCGGCAAGTCGAGGTGCGAGTCACTGTCGACGTCGCCGTGACCAGGGAAGTGCTTGCCGCACGCAAGCGCGCGCCCCGCCCCCTGCACACCGCTGGTGAAGGCGCGCCCCATCACCGCCGTGACGGCGGCGTCTTCGCCAAAACTGCGAACGTTGATGATCGGGTTGCTCGGGTTGCTGTTCACATCGAGCACCGGAGCCAGCACCCACGGTGCACCGATCGCCGCGGCCTCCTCGCCGGTGACGCGGCCCATCGCTTCGGCGAGGCGCGGCAGCCCACTGGCCGCGACCAGCATCTGGTTGCCCATCTGCGTCGCGCCCTGCAGGCGGAAGGCGACTCCGCCTTCGAAGTCGCCGGCAATCAGCAGCGGGACCGCACTCGCTGCCTGCATCTGCGCAACGACCTCGGTTGCCTGCTCGACCGAGCCAAGACTCAGGATCACGCCGCCGAGCCCGACGTCGCGCACGAAGGCCGCAATCCGCGCCCGCTCGGCGGCGTCGGCATCGGCGCGAATCCAGCTGACGAACAGTTGGCCGGCCTTCTGTTCGAGGCTCATTTGGGCAAAGCGCTCGGGCACGGGGTCGACGTCCATGGCCGCGCCGGCGCCAACCCCTTCCGGCACTTGCACCAGAGGCGGCGCGGTTTGGTCCTGCGGCGCGCTGCAGGCCCCAAGCAACGCCAACACGATCGGCAAACGAGGATGCAGCGCGGCGAACAGGTTCATGCCCGGATGCTGCCGTAGGCGACCGCAGACTGCCAGCTTGCGCTCTTGGTGGCCGCGCGATCAGAGCAGGGAAGAGGCCTCGCGATCGAGCAGCACGAGCACGTTGCCGTGATGACGCAGGGCCGAAGCCGGGCAGCCAGTCGAGACCTCGGCCCGCAGCATCGCCCGCATCGCATCGGCCTTGCCACGACCAAACGCACACAGCACCAGTCGCTTGCCCCGCAGGATCGTGGCGACGCCCGCCGTCACGGCGCGATGCGGCACCGGCTGCGCCCCAAAACGGGCGACCGCGTCCTTGCGCGTCGACTCCGACAGGTGTGCCACGTGGTAGCCGCGTTCAAACGGCACGCCCGGTTCGTGGAACGCAAGGTGGCCGTTGCGGCCGATCCCGAGGTACTGCAACGCCACACCACCGAGCTCGGCGAGTTTCTGCTCGTGCGCGGCGGCGATCGCGGCCTCGGCGCGGTGCGGCACCGGCGTGAATGCGCCGCTATCGAGCAGCGGCAACAGACTCGGGCAGGCAGCACACAGTTCGTGGACCATGCTGCCCGCCTGCTTTGGAGCCAGGCCTTCGTACTCGTCGAGGTGGGTCGCCCGCAGTCCTGCCAGCGAGATGCGGCCTTGCTGCGCTTCCTGGTGCAAGCGTTGCAGCATCGCGGTGTAGGTTGCCCCAGTCGCAAACGAGACCAGCGGACGGTCGTCGCGCTGGCTCAAGGCCCGCAATTCCGCGAGGGCCAGTTCGGTGGCCTCTTCGCGAGAGTCGAGGATGCGTACTTCGAGCGGGGGTGCAGGCTGCGGCGAACTCATCGTCCTACTGTGCAAAGCCGCGTCGTCGGCTGCAAGCGCTCGCCGTCGCGTCACACCCGCCAGACGATGCCGCGGCGATAGAGCACGGCGAGGACGGCATACCAACCGAGCACCCAGGTGAGGGCGAAGGCCAGCGACGCCCAGTGGGGCTCGAGCCAGCTCACGAACGCATGGCTGTGGAACCAACGCAGCGCCGAAACCGGCGGTGGACCAGGGTCGACGTGTACGAGGCGACCGAGAGTCCGCGCCAACACCGCGCTGCCGACGAACACCAGCAAGGCGTTGCGACCGTAGATCAGCAGCGGCTCTGCCAATCGCGCCTTTCCGCGAACCTCGAATAGCTGCACGCAGAGACCAAGCCCGGTCGCGGCGATCCCGGCGGTGAGCAAGGAGAAGCTGCTGGTCCACAGGGCCTTGTTGACCGGGAAGACAAAGCCCCAGACCGCTCCGAGAGCCATCCACCCAGCGCCGCGCAACAGCAGTTCGCGCACCGCGTCCGGGCGCGAGATGGGGCTCTGCAGCACGCGACCGCACAGAACGCCAAGCAGCGTCGTCGCGATCGCAGGGATCGTGCTCAACAGACCCTCCGGGTCGTAGACCTTGCCCATCCAGGTGTGCGACCCGAACACGAGGCGATCGAGGTAGCCCGCGAGGTGGTTGCCCTCGGTCGCGAGGTCCGGCACCGGGGAGCCGGGCGTCGGGCACAGGGCGAGCAGCGGCCAGTAGAGCACAAGGCACGCGAGCAACGTGCGCCGCTGCGCGCGTTCGCTCGCGAACACGAACAGCAGGGCCGCAACCGCGTAGCAGACGCCGATGCGTTGCAGGACACCAGGAAAGCGCACCTTCTGCAGCGGCTCGAACAGGCTGGCGTCGGCGCGAGAGGTCACCAGCGGGAAGCTCTGCACGAACAAGCCGAGCAGGACCAGCAGCAGACAGCGCTTGCCGATGCGCCACGCCAGTTCGCGTGGCGTGCGACCGCGTTGCAGCGCGGCGGTCAGAGCTGGCACGATCGACACGCCGGCGCAGAACAAGAAGGTGGGAAACACCAGATCGGTGAACGTGCAGCCGTGCCATTTGGCGTGCTGCAGCGGCGCAAACACGTGGCCCCAGTCGCCGGGGTTGTTGACCAAGATCATCGTCGCGATCGCGAGCCCGCGCAGCGCATCGAGACCGACGAAGCGCGTGGCACCGCCCGGCAGCACCACCGCAGCATCGCTCACGAGCGCGCCTCGAGCGCGTAGCGCACGCTGCCCTGCTTCTCGGCCAACCGCGCCCGCGCGATCTCCGGCTCGACTCCGGCGCCGAGCGAGACGATCGCCGTCTTGGCTTCGAACGCGCACTGCCGCAGGGCTGCAGCAGCGACGTCGCGCGCCACTCCGGTCGCGTCGGCAACGATCCGTACCATGCGC
>CAMBXM010000141.1 GCA_945871815.1 Singulisphaera sp. GP187 | reverse complement strand
GACGCGGCCTTTCACCGATGCGGGAGCAGACAGCGTGAGTTCGCACTCTCGACCGCGAACCACGTTGGCAAAGCCGGTACCAACGCCTGGGCCTGACCAGCGCACGAGCGCGGCACCGGGCACGAGATCCGAGTCGAGCACGATCTCGTTGCCCTCCTGCAGACGAATCGTCGCCAGCGGCGGCGGCGGCGATGGCTGGTTGAACGCGAGTTGCTCGGGAAACAGCTGCAGCTCGAGCGGCGGCATGGCCGCATTCGGCGGCGGCACGAACGTGAGCCGCGTTCGCGAACCGGCCCAGCTCTGGTAGCCGTACCAAGCGACAGCGACGAGCGCGAGCGGCACCAGGATCCAGACGCTCAAGGGCACGCGCTGCAGCTTCGACTTGGGCTTTGACTGGAAGCGCGGCCGCGTCACCGAGGCCTTGGTTTCGATGCTGAGCGCGTCGGCGCCGGACGAATTCGGGGGCAGTTGGCTCACTGGTCAGAGCGTCTCGAAAGGCCTCGCCGAGCGCGAGGTTTTTGGTCGGCGGCGCGACCCTGGCAACCATGCGAAATGGCCAGCCCTAGGCAGCCGCTTTGCGGCTCCGGCGTTGGTCGCACGGGGTTGGCGAGACCTTACACGGACGAGCCAGGGTTCAGGTTTGCTCTTGGCCCAAGAAAACGCGCATCGCGACAGACAGCTCATCCATCGACCGCACGCGAGGCCGAGCCACGGCGGCCGAGGGCCCGGAGTGGGTTCGCCGCCGAGTCTGGAGCCTCCACGGCACGTCCACCGCGCCGCGATCGACCGTCGGGGCGGCCGCAGCCGCTGGCGCTTTGCGCGACCACTTCTATCGTTCGCAAACGATGACGGACCCCAATGCCGCCAAGCGAGCCGTGGCCTACGCTGCCGCCGACTTGGTCAAGGACGGAATGCGACTCGGACTAGGCAGCGGGTCGACCTTCTTGTTCGTGCTCGAGCGGCTGGGCGAACGCATGCGCAACGAGTCGCTACGAATCAGTGGCGTGCCAACCAGCACCAGCACTGCAGCCGCGGCCCAGAAGCACGGCATCCCGCTCCTCGGCATGGTGGAGATCGACTGGCTCGACCTCGCCATCGACGGCGCCGACGAGATCGATCCGCACAAACACATGATCAAGGGCGGGGGCGCAGCGCTCGCACGCGAGAAGATCGTTGCTGCGGCGGCGAAGGAGATGATCGTCATCGTCGACGAGAGCAAGATCGTGCCAGTACTGGGCGCGCGCTTTCCGCTGCCGGTCGAAGTACTGGCGTTCGGCTGGAAGCAGACCGAGCGCGCGGTCGCGGCAACCGGCTGCATTCCGTCACTGCGACGCACGGCGAGCAAGGATCCGGTCGTCACCGATAACGGCAACTACATCCTCGACTGCAAGTTCGACGGCATCGCCGATCCAAAACGACTGCACGATCAGTTGAACGCGATCCCGGGAGTGCTCGACAACGGCCTGTTTGTCGGCATGGCAGGGCGCGTGATCGTTGGCAACACTGACGGCAAGGTCCGCTTTCTGCCGTGATCGTTTACCTACTGCGTCACGGCATCGCCGCGGACTGGGCCGAAGGCGGCGATGCCGAGCGGGCGCTGACCGACGAAGGCATCGGCAAGCTGGCGCGCGCCACCGCGGGTTGGCGGCGCGTCGTCGGCCCGATCGATGAGGTGTTGGTGAGCCCGTTGCTGCGCGCGCAGCAAACCGCTCGCATCTTCTGCGATGCAGTTGCTCCCAAGGCACCGGTCGTCGAGACCTCGGCGCTGGTGCCCGAGGCATCGCCGCTGCGCGCGCTCGAACTGATCCAGGCAGCCCAACTGATGGGCGCAACCGGCATCGCCTGCATTGCCCACGAGCCGCTGCTCGGTTCGCTGTTGGGCTTGCTGCTGTGCGGCAGCGGCCGCGCCGCCATCCCGTTCAAGAAGGGCATGCTCGCGATCGTCGAGATCGAGAGCAGCGCTTCGATGACTGGGCGGCTCGTGGCAGCGCTGAGCCAGAGGGTCGCCGCCGGGCTCTGAGCTCGGCGAGCGGCGCCGGCAACAGCCGCCGGCGCTTTGCGCAACCACTGCTACCTGCCGTTGCCCTGCTGCACGGCTTCAGGCGGCTTCGGCGCCGGTGGCTGCGGACGCAGGAACAGCCCACTGACGCCCGTTGCCGGCACGACGAAGGGATCCTGGATCTCCCACTGCGTCCACTCTTCACCGTCCTGGAACATCAACGTCGCGAAGTAGGTGCCTTCTTCGAAGTCCGTCGAGTCAAAGTTGCCCTCCGCATCGATGCCAAGGCCGGAGTCTTGTGGGGTTGCCTTGCTGCGGTCGGTCGGCGCTGCAGGATCAGCGCGTCGACACGTGATCCATGACCACTCCGGCTTCTTCTGCAACGCGGAGAGATCGATGCGGCCACTGACTTTGATCGCTGCCCGAAGCTGGAGCACGATGTCATCGCGTGGACGGCCGCTCTCGACGCGGATCTCCGCGAGTTCGCCGCGGAAGCCCTGCACCTCCTCGCCCCCCCAGCGCTGCATTTCGAGCTTGTAGATGCCCTCGGCGAGCTTCTCGAACGCGAAGCGACCTTCCTGATCGGTCTGCGTGTTGCGCCACATGTGACTGGAGGCTTGGCCTTCCTGCACTTCGAGCGGCCGGCCTTGAGCACTGATCTGGATACCGGTGGCGGGGCTGCCGTCGGGCTTGAACACGATGCCGCGCAACGCCGTCGTGCGCACGACGATCAGCAGGTCCTTGGTCTCGCCCTGTGCCAGCTGGAAGTTCGAGTACCAGATCGCGTCTTGGCGGAACATGCCACCTTCTCCGCCTGCGGGCGGCAGCAACATCAGGTGCACATTACCGACCGGGACATCGCGCATTTCGAAGCGCCCACCGGCATCGACCTTGGCGAGGCGACGGCCCGCCTCTGTCCAGGCTTGCATCGTAGTGCCTTCGGCAGCAGCGCCATCGATCTGCACGACGCCGAGCACCGCTCCGATCGGGCCTTCGTACTTTTCGCCGACGAGGTCGAGCTTTGCTTCGACGGGCTGACCACTGACAACCTCGACTTCCATCGAAGGCAGGTTGTCCATGAACATGTTCTGCCCCATCTGCATGACGCCGCCGGGTGAGCGCAGTGCGTCGATCGCGGCGATCACGTTGACTCGGTACTTGCCGGGCTGCAGCGCCCGGAACGCGAACTTGCCGTCGAGACCGGGCGTGGCAAGGGCCGGCACGCCCTCGGCTGCTTCCTTGCGGTTCTGCCAGTCCGTGCGCTCGGTGGCGAGGATCGTGTACTTGGCCGCCGGCGGCGGTTTGCCGTGGTCGCTGAGCAGTCCATCGATCCAACCGGGCTCGTACATGCGCAGTAGGACTTCGCCGTCGACAAGCTTGGCCCGACTGTGAGTGAAGCCCCAGCGGGGATGCTCGGCAGTCACACGGAACTCGTCGCTGTGCAACTCGGTCACCGCCAAGCGACCGTCGGCGCCGGTTCGGCCGGCGCAGATCGGCATCTCGCCGCGTTCGTGGTCACCTTCTTCCACCACGTAGACAACCGCGTTCCGGATCGGCAGGTCGCCGGGACCGAGGAGGCGAACGGCGAGCTGCTTGCCCGGCTTCAACTCCAGCTGTGCTTGCGTGATGCCGGCCAGAACTTTCACTGCGACGGATTCGGTCGCTGAGCCGTCGGTCTTGGCTGCAACGACGTAGTTGCCGAGCGGCAGATCAGCGATTGCGAGGCGCCCGTCTTCCAAGACCGAGACGCGACCCGTGAGGTCAAGGCCGCCTTGGAAGCCCATCAGCGACATGATCCTCGTCTGCTCGATTTCGGCGCCCGCAAACACGCGCAGCATCGGCTCCTTCACCAAGTTGCCCTGGAAGGTCACGCGCAGGTGCACGGTGGCGGCGGTAGGCAGCGTCACGACAACGTCGCGCAGGATGGGCTGCGATTCAGCCAGCACCCATGGATCGCGCGGGGAACGGCGCGCCGCAGCGGTCGCCTTGCCGCGGCCAAAGCCGAGCTTGGTGACACGGCCGTCCTTGTCGGTTGTGCCGAGTCGGCTCGCGAAGTCGATCGGTGCCGCCAGGCTCGACGTGCCCGCAACGACCTCGGCGCCTTCGATCGCCTTGCCAGCGGCATCCACGACTCGAATGGAGACCTCCTCGCCTTCCATCATCTTCAGGATGCCGAGATCCTTGGTTTGACCCTTCTCGAAGCGGGTGGACTTGTCCACCGCCGGCAGCAGGTTCTGCTTGGTCGCGGCGACGAAGTTGTTGCCGGGGGTGATGCCGACGAGGCGGAAGGTGCCGTCGGCGGCGGTCCGCGTGCTCGGGATCGGCAGATGCTCGTACGCACTCGCAACCCAGGCCGGGAACTCGACGACTTGGACCGGGGATGACTTCTCTCGGATCAGCAAGCAACCCAGCGGGTCGAACCGTTCGACCGGTACGAACTCCAGCACTTGGCCCGGCAAGTCGACGGCCCGCACGAGTGCGTCGGCAACCGGATCGCCGTTCTCGTCGACCACGGTCCCGACCGCGATCGCCGCCTCATTGAGCACGATGTCGCCGAGATCGACGATTTCACCGGGCGAAGGCGTGTGCGCGAGTATCTGGTAGGTCGGCGCATCCGTGCCAATGCCGGCATAGAGCAGGCACATGCCACGAGGCCAGATCCCCTCGATGAGGAACGTGCCGTCGTCCTGGGTCTTGGCCTCGCCGGCGATGTACTCGGGAGTCATCGTCGACAACTGCGCGAACAGGTCGAGGCCGGGCTTCAACACCGAGTCGATCGCGCCGCGATAGATGCGAACGCCGCACGCCGGCTTCGGGGTCTGCTGGTGGTCGACGACGCGGCCCTTGAACCCCGTCATCGCCGCGCGGATCTCCGGGTCGTCCATCACGCTGGCGTCGACGGGTGCGACGGTGGCGCGGTGTGCATTCGCCTCGGTTGGCTGCGACTCAGGCTCGTTGCCGGTAGCCATCGGAGCCTCGACCGGCTGAGGCGCCTGCATCGTCGGCCCGTCGACCGGCGGCGGCGGCGCAGAGGCCGAGCCACCAAGACACCACACCAGGACGGCGGCGACCGCCGCGATCACGACCGAGAGGACGAGCAGCTTGCTGCGTTGCATGGAGGATCCCTTGGGACGAGCCGGCAATGAAGGGCCGCACGTGGCCGAACGTATTGCAGAGTCGTCTCCGACTATTCAGACACACCGAATGGCTTCGCTGACGTCGCCTACCCTTCTGGCATCGTTTGCCGTGAAGGTCAGCAGTCACTAGCCGTCTATGCTGGCGCTGCGCCACATCGCGATGGCAGCCAACACCAGGGCATGGTCGATGGCACCTTGGCGAATGAGCGCATCGACTTCCGCCACCGGAACGAGCACCAGTTCGATGTCCTCGCCCGGGTCCTGGAGCAGGTCGCCCACCATACGACAATCCGTCGCAAGATAGGTGTGGCAACGATTGGTGAAGATCGCCGGATTGGGCGCCATCGAGCCCAGGGGGCGCAGTTCGCCGGCCAGGAAGCCAGTTTCTTCGCGCAGTTCGCGCGCGGCGGCCGCCGCCGGATCTCGTTCGTGGGGATCGATCAGCCCGCCGGGAATCTCGAGGGAGAACTGTCTCGTGCCGTGGCGGTACTGGCGCACGAGGATCAGCTGATCGTCCGCGGTAATCGCGACGACGTTGACCCAATCGGGCGTGCGCACCAAGAAGAAGCCGATGTCAGCGCCGGTTCGCGGTGACCGCCGGCGCGCCTTGACCACATCGAAGACTTTGTAGCGGACGAGCGATTCTTCGCTGAGATGCTCCCAGTCGTCGAGTGGCATGTTGGCTATCGCCTTCGCGCGGTGATGCGCAGACCGGTGGTGGCGCGGCCCTTGGTAACCGTCGTGCGCATACCGCTCTTGCCGTCCGCCGAGCCATCGATGGCCTCGATCCTACCGTCGCCAAACGCGGCGACTTCGAGCACGAAGCCGCCATCGCTGCCGGTGGTCACCGCTTGCGGCAACGACAGCGGCCCACCGGCGAGTACTCGTCGGCCAGCGAGCGAACTGAGCGGCACATCGGGCACGAAGCGAACGCCCGTGCTCGGCATCGGGGCACCGTTTTGATCGACGACAACGCCGGCGAGCACGCTGCTGAGCCCTTGCTCTTGTCGTTGCTCCGCGGTTCCTGGCCACAGTTCGACCAGCACCGACGCGGCTCCGGGCGCGACGAGTTCACTGTGCGTGACAAAGCCCTCGGCGCCGACGTTGAGGCGCAGCGAGTCGGCGCCCTTCGTGCTTGCCGCGAACCAGCCGTCGGAGTCGGCCTCGATGAGCAACGGCTCGCCGTTCTGGACCAAGAGCGAGGCGCTAGCGCCAGGGATCGGGATGCCGGTACCGGCGGCGACGATGCGGCCACGCACCGCGGTCGATGGCAGTGGCACAAGGCGGACGTCGACAACCTGCCGGCCGGTCGCGAACGGCCCCGGCTGCGCCGTTTCATGGTCGCGGTGGCGGACATCGAGCACATGATCGCCCATCGACAGCGGCCCGATGGCGAAGGCGCCGTCGCTGCCGCTGCGGGCAACGAGGCGCAGCGGGTCACCCTTTGCGAGGGCGATGTAAGCGCCGTCGACCGGTTTGCCATCGGTGCTGCGCACCACGCCGCGCACGCTGTCGCCGCGCTGAAGCTGGATCGTCATCGGCCCGCGCACGAACTCGGCGGTGTCGAGTTCGCGACGCGCGACGCAGCCGTCGGGCGTGGCGGCATCGAGCACAAAGGGCCCCGATTCCACGAACGCGATTTCGTCGGCGCCGCGCAGAACATGCACCAACGCGGCGTTGTGATGCCCGAGTTGCACGTGCAGTTCAGGAACAGCACGGACCGCCGCGAGCGTCCGTTGCTCGCGCCACGCACGCTGCACATCCTCGGATCCGGCACTGACGAGAGCTGGCATCGGCTGATCGGCACCGCCTTCGTGCAACGGCGACAAGCGGACGCAGACGTCGGCCGGCTGGTCGCCGCCCGGCAACAAGAAGCGGAACTGCCCGCGCGTGCTGTAGCGATCGGGGACGAGGCGCACCACCTGAGGATCGCTCGCGGTCGAGCCCGGTCGCGTCGGCGACAAGCGAAGGAGGTAGCCCGCGCGCACGACCATCAACTGCGCTGCCTTGCTGATCGGCAGCGGCGCGAGGCCGTTCGCGTCGGACCACGCCAACGCGGACTCGTTGTTGACCTCGCGGATGCGATAGACCGCCGCGTTCTCGATCGGCAGCGCCGAGTCAGAATCGACGATCTTCAGCACGGCGGTGATCTCGTTGGCGAGACCATCGGGAACGCGGGCTGGCTCCAGCGCAGTGGCCATGGCCAGCGGCGCACGATCGTCGCCTACCGAGCCCGGTGTTCCGCCAAGCCCCTCGATCGTCGGCTCGAGCTCGCCGGGCGGCACGGGCCCGAGGTCCACCGAGCCGGACCACAACCACCAGATCGCCACCGCGGCGAACGCAGCGGCGACGACAGCCAGAACGCCGCGCATCGCGGTGGTCAGCCGAGCTGGCGCAGCGCGTCCTGCACCAGCTTGCCGTCAGCAACACCCTTGAAGCGCACCATCCACTCCTTCATGAAACGGCCAGTGTCCTTGCCGCCCTGATAGCCGATCTCGGCGGCAAGCGCCTTGACCTTGGCACTCACCTCGACGGCCGACATCTGCGCCGGGAGGTAGGTGCTGATCAGCGTGATTTCAGCCTGCTCCTTCAGTGCGATCTCTGGGCGGCCAGCCGCCGTTGCTTGCGCCACCGAGTCCTGCCGCGTCTTGACGGCCTTCTGCAAGATGGTCGCTTCGTCATCGTCCTTGAGCGCGTCGACTTGGGTGTCGATCGCCTTCTTCTTGAGGTCGCTGATCAGCATGCGGACGACTTCGAGCTTTGGCTTGTCGCCGCTCTTCATCGCCGCCTTCATGTCCGCAGTGAGTCGATCGAGATAGGTGCCCATCGTGTGTTCTCTAGCGGATTACTTGGTTTCGGCGGGAGTCGCTTCGGGCTCCTCGCTCGGGATACGCGCGACGGACACCAACCGATCGCCTTCGTTCAGCGCAATGCAGCGAACGCCTTGCGTGGCGCGGCCGATGACACTGATGTCGACCACCTTGGTGCGAACGATCTGGCCATCTTTGGTGATCAACATCACTTCGTCGATGTCGCGAACCGCCAGCAAGTTGACGACCTTGCCGTTGCGCTCGCTGGTCCGGATGTCGATGAGGCCCTGGCCGCCGCGCCCTTGCACACGGTACTCATCGACCTTGGTGCGCTTGCCATAGCCGTTTTCGCACACGGTCAGCAGCGTCTCGTCGCCGCTGCAGACGACCATGTCGACGACCTCGTCGCCTTCCTGCGGGCGGATGCCCCACACGCCGGTGGCGCCACGGCCCATCGCACGCGCGTCGTCTTCGGAGAAGCGGATCGCCATCCCCGCCTTGGTGCCGAGCACGATCGTCTGGGTCGGTGCGCACAAGGACACACCGACGAGCTTGTCGCCCTCTTCGAGGCCGACGGCGATGATGCCGCCGGCGCGCGGCCGACTGTAGTCGGCGAGCTTGCTCTTCTTGATGAGCCCGTTCTTCGTCGCCGTTACGAGGAACCGATCGCCGTCGAACGACTCGACCCGAAGTATCGCGGTGATCTTCTCGTTCTCTTGCACTTCGACGACGTTGGCGAGCGCGCGGCCCTTGGCTGTGCGGCCGTAGCTCGGCAGCTCGAACACGCGCTTCCAGTAGACGCGCCCCTTGTCCGTGAAAAACAGCAAGTGGTCGTGCGTGCTGGCGACGAAGAGGTTCCAGAGGAAGTCGCCTTCCTTGGTCTCGGCGCCACTGACGCCCTTGCCGCCGCGGCCCTGCGTTCGGTACTGGTCCAGCGCTGTGCGCTTGATGTAGCCCTCGTGCGTGACCGTGACGACCATCATCTCCACGGCGATGAGGTCTTCGTCGATGAAGCTGCCGACCTCTTCGTCGGAAACCACGGTGCGGCGCTCGTCGCCGTACTTCTCGACCATGTCTCGCAGATCCGCGCGGATGAGTTCGATCAACACCGTGCGATCCGACAGGATGCGCTTGTAGCTGATGATCTCATCGAGCACTTCCTTGTACTCGGCCTCGAGCTTCTCGATCTCGAGCCCGGTCAGGCGCGCGAGGCGCATGTCGAGAATCGCGCGACACTGGATGTCTGACAGCGAGAATCGCGTCATCAAACGCTGACGCGCTTCGTCGACGTTGGCGGACGTCTTGATGATCTCGACGATCTCGTCGATGTTCTGCACCGCGATGCGCAGACCCTCGATGATGTGCAGTCGGTCCTGCGCCTTCTTGAGCAAGAAGCGCGTGCGGCGACTGATCACGTCGATGCGGTGATCGCGATACGCCTCGATCATCGACTTGAACGGCAGCGTCTTGGGGCGGCCGTCCTGGATCGCGAGATTGATGATCGAGAACGTGCTCTGCAGCGGCGACAGCTTGAATAGCTGATTGACCGTGACCGACTCATCCTCGACGCCGCGCTTCAGCTCGACGACGAGGCGAAGGCCGACGCGGTCGTTCGACTCGTCGTTGGCGTCCGAGATCGAGTCGATCTGGTCGTTCTTCACCAGATGGGTGATGCGCTCGAGGATCGTGGTCGTCTTGACCTGATAGGGGACCTCGGTGAAGACGATGAGCTTGCGGCCCCGCTTCTCCTCGATGTGGTACTTGGCCCGCACCTGGACCTGGCCGCGGCCGGTCGCGTAGGCGTTGCGGATCCCGGTCTTGCCCATGATCATGCCGCCAGTCGGGAAGTCCGGACCGGGCACGAGCGTGAGCAGCTCGTCGAGCGTTACGTCGGGCTTGTCGAGCAGGCGCTCGATCGCGGCCGCCACTTCTCGCAAGTTGTGGGGCGCGAGACTCGCCGCCATACCGACGGCGATGCCTGTCGAGCCGTTGCAGATCAGGTTCGGGAACCGACCCGGCAGCACTACTGGCTGCATGCGGGTGTTGTCGTAGTTGGGGACCTCGTCGACTGTCTCCTTGTCGAGGTCTTCGAGCATGTGCACGGCCGGGTAGGCGAGGCGTGCCTCCGTGTAGCGCATGGCTGCGGGCGGGCTGCCGTCGATGGCACCGAAGTTGCCCTGCGGGTCCACCATCGGGTAGCGCATCGTGAACCACTGCGCCATGCCGACGAGGGTCGGGTAGACCACGGACTCACCATGCGGGTGATAGTTGCCCGAGGTGTCGCCGGCGATCTTCGCGCACTTACGGTGCTTGCTGCGGGGGCCGAGGTTGAGGTCGTCCATCGCCTTCAGCACGCGGCGCTGGCTCGGCTTCAGGCCGTCGCGCACATCGGGC
>CAMBXM010000140.1 GCA_945871815.1 Singulisphaera sp. GP187 | reverse complement strand
GAGTGGAAGTCGACCGCGACCCTCGTGAAGAACCTCGTCGACATCGCGAGCAAGGGCGGCAACTACCTGCTGAACGTCGGCCCGCGCGCGGACGGTTCGTTCCCGAAGGAGGCCATCGAACGACTCCAGCAGATCTCGGTGTGGATGGCCACCAACGGCGCGTCGATCCACGGCACGACAGCCAACGTGTTCGACGCGACGCCGTGGGGCCGCTGCACCGTGCGGGTGGCCGATGACACGTCGACGATCTACCTGCACCTGTTCGACGCCGAGAAGGGCCACCACGCGCTAATGCTGAAGGGGCTCACCAACCCGATCACGTCGGTGCGCGTGCTCGGCGACCGCGGGGTTCAATCGCCAGCGGGTCTCATGTCGCCGTTCTCGCCGACGGCGCCGTTCGTCGAGGTGACGCTCACCGATCCGGATCCGATCGCGACCGTCGTCGAAGTGGTCGTGCAAGGCCGGCTCGACGTCGTGCGCGCGCCGCGCATCGAAGCCGAGTCGCAGCAGTTCGTGCACGCGCTCACGGCGTCGATCACGTCAGAGAGCAAGACTGCGGTCACCACGTGGACGATCGATGGAACGGAGCCTACGGAAGGGAGCACGCGCGCGGCGGGTCCCGTTCGCATCGACGCGTCGTGCACGCTGCGCGCCGCGAGCTTCGTCGGTGGGGAGCGCGCGACCGAGATCGTGGAGCAGCAGTTCACCAAGGTCGAACCACTGCCGCCGGTCGAGCCCGTTGCCAACAACCAGGGGCTGCGGTTCGCGAAGCTCTCGATGGTCGAGTGGACGAAGATCCCCGACGACCGCAACGCCCTCGTCGTCGACACCTGGGGCACGACCGCCGCGGTGGCGCTGCCGAAGAACCCGGGCGAACACGTGGCGCTGCGCTACCAGGGCTTCCTCGACGTCGGGGACGACGAGCTCTATCGCTTCGCCCTGTCGTCGGACGACGGCAGCAAGCTGTGGATCGGTGGCCAGCTCGTCGTCGACAACGACGGCTTGCACGGCAGCATCGAGAAGCGAGGCGCGATCGCCCTCGGTGCTGGCCTGCATGCGATCGAGGTCGTGTGGTTCAACGCCACGGGCGGCGCGGAGCTCGAGCTGCGCTGGGCGGCGCCGGGGCAGGCGTTCGTCGAGGTGCCGAAGGCGGCGCTGCGGCACTGAGCGGCGCGGGGCGCGCGGCTGGTTCTTCGGCCGGGCTCAGGAACTGGGACTCGTCAGCTCACCGGGGGGCCAGACCGAGCCCGAGGGACCGAGGCAGCCTTCTCGCTTCTCGACGGCGAGGACCTTGGCCGTGCGCAGGAACCGGTCGAGGTCCTGCTGCGCATCGGCGTCTCCTTCCGTGCGGATCGAGAACAGCCGCACGTGCGTGCTCTCTGTTCCTCTACTGGGGTTCTGAGGTCGCCGGCGAAGCCCGCCCGCCCTCCGGCTCCGGC
Source organism: Singulisphaera sp. GP187 (assembly GCA_945871815.1). GTDB lineage: Bacteria > Planctomycetota > UBA1135 > UBA1135 > UBA2386 > SXPK01. The sequence goes on along the minus strand of CAMBXM010000140.1, from coordinate 8,903 downwards.
ACCTCCGGCCCTGCTCCGCTCGGGCCTACGGGCCTACGCCAACGCGCGGGCTCGGCCTACCTGTTCACGGGACGAGAACTGGGGCGAGAACGACCCGGAACCCCATGGTGCTGTTCTCCCTGCTCGGCTGGCCTGTTTGCCGATAGGCGGAGCGGCAATACACCGAGGAGACCTGGTCGTGCCCACCACGGAGGACTCGAAGCGGTCCACTAGAAACCCAGGGATCAGAGACTGGCGATGCGGGGTAGTTCGCCGAACCATCCCAAGCGTCCAGGCACCACTCTTGGACGTTGCCATGTACGTCGTGCAGGCCGAACCCGTTCGGAGCGTAACTCCCGACGGCGACAATCGAATTGATCCCACAGAACATGACGGAATCGGTGCTGAAGTAAAAGTTGGCCTGACTACAGACCAGAGTCTGCCCGTGACTGAACTCGGTAGCGCCACCGGCACGGCAGGCATACTCCCACTCTGCCTCGGTCGGCAGACGATACTGATAGCCAGCCGGCACACGCCCTGCCGCACTCTCCACTGCAGTGAGTGCCGCGCAGTAAGCCACAGAGTCGTTCCAATCTACGTTGTTGACAGGGTGCTGGGCCCCGATCCAGACAGAGGGGTTCGAGCCCATTAGCGCCTGATACTCCGCCTGCGTGACTTCGTACTTCCCCATCCAGAACGGAAGAGTGATCGTCACGGCATGCACGGGCTGTGCATTAGGCTGGTTGTAGAAGGGCGCTACGTCCAGGGGCTCGAGCGACCCCATCTGGAACGTCCCCGGCTGGATCCGAACCATGTTGAGCCCCTGCCCGACAACCCCCTGCCCGATCGTCAACTCCAGATCATTGTCCGCCCACGCGATGTCGCTCGCGCCAAAGTCCACGTCCACCGTCTGCACGTCGAACGAGAACCCCTGGAACACGTAGTCCGTCGGGATCGGCACCGAGAAGCCCTGACTCCCTGACCCATCGAGCAACCAGAACGAGTTCAGCAACTGGTTGTTCAAGTCGACGCGCACGAGCCCGTTCGAAGTGAAGCCCGGCACCGTCAGCGGCTGCGCGGTGAGTTCCGGCAGCGTCAGCAGGAAGAACCCAAAGCGCCCCGCCGCCGAAGTCGGATACGCCGCCGTGTAGGTCGACGTGACCCCGAGGCCAGGCGCGACACCGAGGGTCACCGAGCGATTGGTCTGCGCCAACGCGGCCACAGAGCACAGGGAGAGGACTAGGGAAGTACGAAGGATCATGTCGAGTTCTGGGTTCGATCCCCGCGTGAGGAAGCTGCGGGATGGTTGATGGTCCTCGGGCCCGAAAGTCAGAGCGCTCTATGCCCCATTGGACCCGAAGGCATATCAGCGTCCCGACCGACCAAGCCTTCGTCAAGCTGCAGCGGAACTGGTCGCGTCTTCGCGATCGACTTGATGCGTAGCGACGGAAGGAGCTTCTCGAGACCTTGACCGCAACCTCGCTCCACAGGCTCCGCGTGGCCCCCGCTTCCCGTCCCCATCGCCGGCGGCAACCGCACAATCCCCCACAGCTGCAAGCACTCCTCCAACACCTAAGGATGCAACTCGCCCGCGAACGAGTCACGACGCGACACGAACGCAGCCAGCAGCACCGTCGATGCCTCGGACGCGACGACCGCGAACTCGGCATCCCCCTCCACAAGGAGTGCATCCCCTTCGCCGAGCGCGAGGGCCCGCGCCTCCACACGCACACTGCCGGCGAGCACGAGCAGCACCTGCTGTGGCGCGCTCTCGACGCCGAGTCGCTCGTGCGCCGCAAGCTGCACGACGCGCGCTGCCGCCACCACCTCGCCGCGCCGCGTCATCACGTTGCAGTCCTCGCACGGGCCGTCGAGCAGCGCGGCCTCGATCGGCGTCTCGCCTTGGAAGTCGAGGCGCGCAAACGGTTCGGCGAGCACGACCTCGCGATCTGGCATCGCGAGCCGCATGCCGTTGCCGCGCACGAGCCACAGCGCACGGTCGACGCCGGGCAGGTGCGAGAACGGTCCGCCCTGCCCCACCATTGCCACGCTGATGCGCCAGCGAAACCCCGTGGCGAGCGAGCCATCGGGCGGATCGATCGCGACCTGGCGCGTGGTGCCAAAGCCGTTCTGCCACGGCATCACGCGCTGCTGCGCGCGCGGGAGGAGCTCCCAGCGCGCGGTCACTTCGCGAGGTTCTCGTAGTACCAAGTGAACGACTGCCGCTTCATCCCCGGCACGAGCGGTTCGAGTTCCTCGCGCAGCGTCTGCTGCCGCTTCTGCCGCGCGCTCCGCGCCGTTCCGGCCTCGCCCTTCTGGAACTCGGCGTAGGCCTTGGTGTAGGCCTCGTCGTCGAGCCCCTTCGTTGCCTCGCGCAGGGCCTCGAAGTAGCGCTGCGACTCCTCGTCGAGGCCCGCGATCTGCTTCTGCAACTCGGCGACGCGCGCTTTCTGCATGTCGTCGAGCGCGGGCGGCTCCGGCGTCCACGTCGAGTAGCCGCCGACTACGAGGTCGAGGTCCGAGTCGCCGTCGAGATCGGCTGCGTCCATGTAGAGGCCGGCGTCGGGGCGAACAGCATCCTTGTGCCCGCGCGCGCTCGGCTCGATCAGCACGGTCGGCGGCTGAAAGCGCGGCGCGCCCTTCGCCCCGGCGTTGCGGCAGACGTAGACCCCGCCGCCCTCGCCGCCGCCATAGGCATCGCCCATGCTGCCGACCAACAGGTCCAAAAGGCCGTCGCCGTCCCAGTCGATCGTGCGCAGCGTCGTGACGGTGCCCTTCACGACGAGCGGCTGCTCGCCGACGCGCACGTACTCGTTTCTGGTCGCGAACGCGGGCGCGCCCGCTTTGCCCTCATTGCGTCGCAGCATCACCTGCCCGTGATCGTGGTCGCCCAGCAAGAGGTCGAGATCGCCGTCGGCGTCCCAGTCAAAGGCCCAGGCCGATGTGATGTGCCCGCGCTGCAGCATGCCGCCCTCGGGGTCACAGCGCGTCTGCTCCACCCACTTCGGCGGCTTGCTGTCGAAGTCCCACATCGCGTTCATCACGATCCGCGCGCCGTCGCGATCCAGGATCTGCTCGGGCGGTGCGTGCCCTTTGTCGGTGCCGCGCGCGAGGTGCGGCGAGCCGTCGAAGATGCCCGCAACCATGTCGAGCGTGCCGTCCGCGTCGAAGTCCACGAACTGTGGACTCATGCCGATGCATCACCAGTTGTGGAAGTCGAGTTCCTTGCCGTCAGCGCCCATCCACTTCTGCTCGGCGGCGAAGTGCGGAGCGCCGGTGCCTTTCTCGCGCAGCGCGAACGTGATGCGCCCGCGCAGGTCGCCGACGACGACGTCGAGCAGGCCGTCGCCGTTCACGTCGTGCAGCACGGGGGACGGATAGAGGCGCCCTTCGCCGAGGGACTTGGCGCCGAGCTTCTTGGCGCCGGCCTCGAGGCGAACGGGCGCGGCGAAACGCGCGGGGTCCTGGGCGACGAGAGCGGGAACGAGCAGCAGGGCGGCGGCGGTCAGGTACGCGGTCTTCACGGATTCGACTCCAAGGTGTTCCGGGTTGCAGGTGGAACGAGGGGGCGCAGCATAGCTCACTCGCGGTGCCGACCACGCCGTTGACGCGCCCCTTCCCAAAGGCCACCCTTCCCGCCCCCCGTGACCGGCCCCGCCCCCCATCCCGAGAACGCGCGTGGCGCCCTCGCCGCCGCCGCGTGCTACCTGTTCTGGGGCGTGGTGCCGCTGTTCTGGAAGCGCCTCTCGCACCTCGACTCGTACGAGGTCATCGCCCACCGCGGTCTGTGGTCGCTATTCGTGCTGCTGACCCTGTGCGCGCTGCGCGGCGAACTGCAGGCCGTCCTCGCCGTCGTGCGCGAACCGAAGCAGGCTCTGCGCAACTTTCTCACCGCGCTGCTGCTGACCAGCAACTGGCTGCTCTACGTGATCGGCGTCAACAGCGGCCGCGTGATCGAGTGCAGCCTCGGCTACTTCCTCGTTCCGCTCGTCAACGTCGCCGCCGGGCGCTTCGTCCTCGGCGAACGGTTGCGGCCCGCGCAGGGGGTCGCGATCGCCCTCGCCGCGCTCGCCGTGCTCGCGATGGTGATCGAGTTCGGCGCCGTGCCGTGGTTCGCGCTCGGGCTCGCGGCGACCTGGGGCACCTATGGCCTCCTGCGCAAGCGCTCGAAGCTCGGCGCGCTGGCCGGGCTCGCGAGCGAGACGCTGCTCGTGGCGCCGATCGCACTGGCCTTCCTCGCCGTCCGGTTCGCGAATGGCGACGGCGCCCTCTCGCGCGGAACGTCCTCCGACCTCGTCTGGCTCGCGAGCACGGGTGTAGTCACTGTGATCCCGCTGTTGTGGTTCGGCTACGGCGCACAGCGCATCCGCATGACCACGATGGGCCTCCTGCAGTACCTGTCGCCGAGCGTGCAACTCGCGCTTGGCGTGTACGTGTACGGCGAGCCGTTCCCCGCCTCGCGCGCGCTGTGCTTCGCCGGCATCTGGGCCGGGCTCGCGATCTACACGATCGACAACCTTCTGCAGCAGCGCCGGACTGCCGCCCTCGCGGTAAGGTGATCCCGTGGAGCCCTCGGAACTCGAACGCCTGCGCGCCGACAACGAACGCCTGCGCTCAGAGCTCGCCGCACTGCACGCGCGCATCGGCCCGTTCCCGCCAGGGCACTTCCATTCGCCGATCCCCGACTTCGACGAAGTGCAGCGCGACGAAGCGAACATCTTTCGCGACGGCGACCGCGAACTGCCTGGCATAGATCGGCGCGAGGCGCAGCAATGGCAACGCCTGCGCGAACTGCTGCCGTACGCCAAGGACGCCGCGTTCCCGCGCCACGCGACCGCCGGGCGACGCTACTACTGGGACAACGCCGTCTTCCAGTATGCGGACGCCTTCGTGCTCTACGCCATGCTGCGCCACTTTCGCCCGCGGCGCTGGATCGAGATCGGCTCGGGCTTCTCCTCGGCAGTGTTTCTCGACACGCAAGAGCGCCATCCGGAGATCGCCACGCAGGCGACCTTCATCGACCCCGACTCGACGCGCATCGATGCGCTGCTGAGTCCGCGCGACCTGCTGCACTGTGAGGTCGTACGCCACCGCGTGCAGGACCTGCCGCTCGAACGGTTTCTCGAACTCGACTCCGGCGATGTCCTGTTCATCGATTCGAGCCACGTCAGCAAACTCGGCAGCGACGTCAACTACCTCTTCTTCGAGGTCTTGCCGCGATTGCGTCGAGGCGTGTTCTTGCACGTCCACGACATCCCGGCGGCCTTCGAGTATCCCCGCCAGTGGGTCGCGCAGCGCTGGGCCTGGAACGAGGCCTACCTGCTGCGCGCGCTCTTGCAGCACAGCAGCGCCTTCGTCATCGAACTGCATCCGGCCTACCTCGCCGAACGCGATCCCGCGGCATGCATGCGCGCCCTGCCCGAAGCGCCGGGCATCGGCACCAGCATCTGGCTGCGGCGGGTGTGACGATGCCCCGCCGGGGTCCGCCGACGGTGGGTTCGTGCTGAGGCCGTCGAGTCCCGCTCGCTACATTGGTCGCGTCCGATGAACCCAGACTTCCAACAGCTCCCCTACGGCTTTGCCGAGTTCCCGCGCACGAGCATCGACCAATGGCAACGGGCCGCCGGCGAGACGCCGCCGTGGACCTCGCCAGACGGCATCGACCACAAGGTGCTCTACACCGCGAGCGACACGGCGGACCTGCCGCACCAGCACTCGCTACCAGGCTTGCCCCCCTACCTCGGCGGTCCGTACGCGACGATGTATGCACAGAAGCCCTGGACGGTGCGCCAGTACGCAGGCTTCTCGACCGCGAAGGAGACCAACGCCTTCTATCACAAGGCGCTGGCGCAGGGGCAGCAGGGACTCAGCGTCGCCTTCGACCTCCCCACGCACCGCGGCTACGACAGTGATCACCCGCGCGTTGCCGGCGATGTCGGCATGGCCGGCGTGGCGATCGACTCGATCCTCGACATGCGCACGCTGTTCGATCGGATCCCGCTCGGCAAGGTGTCGGTGTCGATGACCATGAACGGTGCGGTGATCCCCGTGCTGGCGTTGTTCTTCGCGGTCGGCAAGGAGCAGGGCGTGCCGCTCGCGCAACTCCAAGGGACCATCCAGAACGACATCCTGAAGGAGTTCATGGTCCGGAACACCTACATCTACCCGCCCGGACCGAGCATGCGGATCGTGCGCGACATCTTCGCGTTCTGCGGCCAACACACGCCGAAGTTCAACACGATCTCGATCAGCGGCTATCACATGCACGAGGCCGGTGCGACCGCCGAACAAGAACTCGCCTACACGCTCGCCGACGGGCTCGAGTACCTGCGCACCGGCATTCAAGCCGGGCTCGACGTCGACAAGCTGGCCTCGCGCATGTCGTTCTTCTTCGGCATCGGCATGAACTTCTTCACCGAGGTCTGCAAACTGCGCGCGGCGCGTTTGCTGTGGAGCAAGATCGTGCACGCGTTTGGCGCCAAGGACCCGAAGTCGCTGGCGCTGCGCACGCACTGCCAGACGTCGGGATGGTCGCTTGCCGCGCAGGATCCCTACAACAACGTCGTGCGCACGTGCCTCGAAGCGCTCGCGGCGGTGCTCGGCGGCACGCAGTCGCTGCACACCAACTCGCTCGACGAAGCGATGGCGCTGCCGACGGAGTTCTCTGCCCGCATCGCCCGCAACACGCAGTTGATCCTGCAGGAAGAGAGCCACGTGACGCACACGGCCGACCCGCTCGCAGGCTCGCACTATGTCGAGTGGCTCACAGATCAGTTGGCGCAGCGCGCCTGGGCCCTGATCCAGGAGGTCGAGGCACTCGGCGGCATGACCAAGGCGATCGAGAGCGGGCTGCCGAAGTTGCGCATCGAGCAAGCGGCCGCGCGACGGCAGGCGCAGATCGACAGCGGCAAGGAGACGATCGTGGGCGTCAACAAGTACAAGCCCGACCGGAAGGAGCCGTTGCAGATCCTGTCGATCGACAACACGGTGGTTCGCGAAGAACAGGTTGCGCGCCTGCACGAGCTGAAGCGCACGCGCGACGACGGCAAGGTCAAGCAGGCGCTCGCCGCCCTGACCGAAGCCGCGCGCGGCAGCGGCAACCTGCTGGCACTCGCGATCCCCGCCGTCGAACTCGGCGCCACCGTCGGCGAGATCAGTTCGGCGTTGGAGCTGGTGTTCAGCCGCTACCAGGTCACTTCGCCGGTCGCCGGCGGCGTGTATGCTGCGGCCGCGAAATCGATGCAGCAAGTCGGCCTAGTCCAAGCGCGCACGCGCACCTTCCTCGAGCAGCACGGCCGCAGACCGCGCATCCTCGTGGCCAAGATGGGCCAGGATGGCCACGACCGCGGCGCGCGCGTCATCGCAAGCGCGTTTGCCGACCTCGGCTTCGATGTCGACATCGGCCCGCTGTTCCAAACACCAGACGAAGTGGCGCGGCAGGCGATCGAGAACGACGTGCACATCTGCGGCATCAGCACGCTGGCCGGCGCGCACAAGACACTGGTGCCCGAGCTGATCCAGATCCTGCGGCAGCAGGGCAAGGACCACGTGCTCGTGGTCGCTGGCGGCGTGATCCCGGAGCAGGATTGGGCGGCCCTTCGCAGTGCCGGTGTCGCTGAGGTGTTTGGCCCCGGCACCGTGATTCCCGACGCCGCGGGCCGATTGCTGGACCTGCTCCAAGACCGCAGCCGCTGAGCGCCGTGCCCATGACCGCTTCCCTGTTCGACCCGTCGGGCCTCGCGGCGATGCTGCGTCGCATCGAGTCGCTGCGCAGCGACGCGGCGCGAGCGTTCGGCACCATGACCGCCGCGCAGATGCTCGCGCACTGCCAGCAGCCCCTGCGGGTGGCGCTGGGCGAACTGCCGTTGAAGCGCATGCTGATCGGCGTGCTGTTTGGCCGGATGGCCAAGAAGAAACTCCTGTCCAGCACGCCTTGGAAGCCCGGCATGCCCACCGCGCGCGAGTTCTTGGTCAAGGAAGCGCGCGACTTCGAGACCGAGAAGCAGAAGTTGCTGCTGCTGGTGCAGCGCTTTGGCGAAGGCGGCCCCAACACCATCACAACCAAGCCGCACCCGTTTTTTGGACCGATGACGCCTGGCGAATGGCAAGCGCTGCAGTGGCGGCACTTGGACCACCACCTCCGTCAGTTCGGCTGCTGAACGTCGGTTCGAAGGCGTGGACGGGTCGGCGCCGACCGCGAGCCTCAGGCCTTGGGCTTTGGCGGCGGCAGGTCGCGCGCGGGACACGCCGACTGAAAGGCCGTGCGCGCGTGCTGGCCGTCGCAGAACGGCAGGTTGGCCGACCTGCCGCATCGACACAGCGACAGCGCCGTGCGCCCGCCGAGTCCAAACTCCTTGCCGGTGGCGTCACAAATGGTGAAGGTCCCTTCGATGCGCAGAGGTCCGTTCTCGAGCACGGTGATCTTGGTCATCGACGGACGGTACCGGACCGACTCGTGAATGGCGACGCCTCTGTCGGGACGAACTCAGGACCCATTCGATCGGCTCGGGTCCCTGCCGGCGCAGCGCGCTTCGGGCTAGCCTACCCGGATGCACGCCATGCTCGCTGGACTCGCTGGTCACTCTGGTCGAACGGCCGCTGCGTTCGCTCTGGCTCTCGCTGCCACCACCGCGGCCCTCGCCGCGCAAGAACCACCGCCGCCGACCTACGTGCCCTGGTCGCTCGACTCCGGCCTCGTCGATGCGCGCGCCGACGGCGCGCCGGTCCACGTCGGTGACGTGCACTATCCCGGCACGAGCTCGATGCAGCTCTGGTTCAGCGTGCGCACCCTGCAACCAGGAACGCGCCTTCGCCTGCAGTCGATGCACGACGGCGCGGTGCAGTGGTTCGACCAATACAGCCTTTCCGACTACGGCAACGTCTCGGCCTTCTTCAACGGCGACACGGTGCGCATCGAACTGTGG
>CAMBXM010000139.1 GCA_945871815.1 Singulisphaera sp. GP187 | reverse complement strand
GACTCGCCTTCTGGTTGACGACCGCGGCGAACAGGTCCTCGATCCCGCGCGTGGCGGCCAGCCCCAGGTTGTTGCCGAATGCGTCCAGGCGCTGCTTGAGCTCCTTGGGATCCACGACCCCAGCGACGCCATCGAGCGAGCTGTTCTCGTAGACCTCGGCAGACGCTTCTGGCTTGCCGGTGTACTTGCCGGGCAGCCCGATGACTGCACCAAGGTCTTCGACGTAGTGGCGGAGCAGCAGCGACTGCCCCTTGTTCGTCTTCAACTCCGCCCGCAGCGTCGCGTTGTCGGTGCGCAGGTTGGTGTTGGCATCCGTGGTCACGTAGGCATACGCCAACGCTCCCAGGAACATCACCAGGAGGATCAGGAAGAACATGATCGGGACGTGGGCGGCGCCGCTCTGACGGGTTTGCATTGGCCGAGGCTCCAGTGGGGTCTGTCGGGTGTCCGGCGGTCGGAGAGACCAGCGGATCTGGGCGAACGAGTGGGAGTTACGAATCGAAGCTATGGGGAGTCTAGCTCGATTGGAGAGGGTAGTGACGATGAGGGAGCCTAGTGGGCTCTTGCCAGAACCGTCCGCTGCTGCGTTGCTTCCGCGAACAGCAGAGATGCCGGTCATCGCGAGGGGCAGATTCTAGGAAGCTCCCGAAGGGCAGGTCAAGGAGCCTGCCGACGCGCTTGCGCCCAGCCCCCCGGGCACGGCAGGATGCTGTGGTGTCGGGAACCCCGCAGAACCAGCCTCTGGAGCCCTTGCCGTTCCGACCCCGCCCGCCCGTTGTCATCGGGATCTTGGGCGGAATCGCGGCGGGCAAATCCGCAGTCGCGACGGCCTTTGCGGCCCACGGTGTTCGGCACATTGATGCCGATGGCATCGCTCGCCAGGTGAGCGCGCGTCCCGAGGTCGTACAGGCGGTGGCGCGCGACCTGGGCCCAGACGTCGTCGGCGCCGACGGCCGCCTCGACCGGCAGCGATTGGCCGTCATGATTTTCTCGGACCCAGCCGCCAGGGCACGGCTCGAAGCGCTCACCCACCCTCCGGTCCGCGCGGCGATCCTGCTCGATCTCGCCAAAGCGCGCAGCGAGGCCACATCGGTCCTGCTCGACGTTCCGCTACTCCTCGAGCGCGGCCTGATCGGCGAGTGCGACTATGTCGTGTTCGTCGCCGCCAGCGAGGCGACGAGGTCCGCCCGCGCGGCAGAACGCGGCTGGGAACCAGCCGAGCTGGCGCGGCGCGAAGCCGCTCAAGCGCCCCTTTCCGAGAAGCGGGCGCGCGCCAACTTCCTCCTCGACAACGACGGCTCTCTCGACGACCTGCGACGACAGGTGGCGGGACTACTGACGCGCCTCACCGAGGCGACACGATGAGCCCGAAGCCCCAAAAGCCTGAGTTCAGCGCCGCGGTACTCGAGACCCTCCCGCCGGAAGACAGGACCGAACTCTACGAAGCAGTGATCCGCACCGGAGCAGACACACGGCTCCTTCAAGATCTCGACCTAGCAGGCCTCACCGCGGCCCTCGCCGGCGACGGCCTAGAAGCGCCACCCGGCTCGCCGCCAGCGCTCATGCGGGCGCTGCTGCTGCACCATCGGGCGCGCCAGTTCGGCATCGGCTGGGTTCGCGGCATCCTCGACGTGACGCCGGACGGGTTCGGGTTCCTGCGTTCCTCGGTCGCCGACTTCGCTCCCAGTGCCGACGATGTCTACGTCACCGGCAACCAACTCCACCACCTAGGACTGCGCACGGGCCTGCTGATCGAAGGACCCGCGCGCCCGCCGCGGGCGACCGAGCAGTTTGCCGCATTGCTGCGGGTTGAGACCGTGGCCGGTCGCCCGTTCGCCGAGCATCGCACACGCGTGCCTTTTGAGCTGCGCACGCCGGTGTTGCCCACGACGCCGCTCATGCTCGAGCCAACGGTGGACGACCTCCCGCTGCGCACCATGCGGGCGCTATCGCCCTGGGGCCACGGGCAGCGGGTGCTGCTGGACTTCGGCGACGAACGCATCGACCGCCTCGACCTGCTTCGTCGCGTCGCCACCGCCGCACTCCGTGCCGATCCATCGATCTGCGTGCGCGCCTGCCTGCTCGACGCTGCCCCTGAGGAGCGCACCGTGTTCGCAGCGGCATTGCCGCGGGGCTGCGTTGTCGCTGCAACCTTTGACGAACCGCCTTCGCGTCAGATCGACGTCGCCGAACTGGCGCTCGCGGCAGCCCAGCGCGAAGCCGAAGCGGGCGCCCGGGTGCTGTTCGTTTTCGATTCCCTGTCGTCGTTGGCGCGCGCTGGCCAGCTCGACCGCCCGCGCTCAGGACGTCTCGCCACGGCCGACATGCACTGCCAAGCGCTGGTCCGCAGCAAGCGCCTGTTCGCCGCTGCACGCAACTTGGAAGGCGGCGGTGCATTGACACTGCTGGCGACACTGCGATCCCCGAACGAGCGCGTGGTCGACGACGAGACCGTGCGACTGTTCGCGCAGAAGGCAAACGCTCTGGTCGCATTTGCGGCCGGCGACACCGACGACTTGCCGGATCCCGCGCGCACGCGCACACGGCACGAAGACTTGTTGACCGACGGGGACGAACGACGGGCGATCGAGCGACTGCGCTCGCAATTGCGAACGGCACAGCCCAGCGAGCGCGTCGCGATCGCACAGCGCGCAATCGCCCGCTGAACCGACGATCGCTACGCCCAGCGCGTGACGTCGCTCGCCGTCGACGAGGAGCCGACGAACCCGGCGAGCAGACCGCTGGCCTTCGCGACGAACGCACGTGGCCGCAACACCAGCAGCACTGGTAGCGACATCACGTCGAGCAACAGGAGTGCAATCCACTGCTTGAGGGAGCCGTGTGTCTTCAAGAAGCGGAGGCTGTTCTTCGCCATCAGGTACTTGCGCAGCGGCGACCGCCCACCGCCGGCTGAGGCCCCGCCGAGATGCGTGACGCGAACCCACGGCAACCAGACGACTCGCCCGCCGCGTGCCTTGAGGCGCAGACTGAGGTCCACGTCTTCCCAGTACATGAAGTAGCGCTCGTCGAAGCCACCGACCAGAAGCACTTCCGCCAGCCGAAACAGCACGCAAGCGCCCGGCGCGAAGTCAATCGACTCCGGCCCGCTGTCGACCGGCGCTGGTCGGTCACCGTTGCCGCGCAAGCGCAGCGCATTCGGACAGAACCCAAGGCTGCCGCCCTGCGCCCACACCGTCCCATCGGGGTAGAGGACCGTCGGAGTGACGGCGGCAACACGCACGTCGTTCTGCAGCGTCGCCACCAAAGGCTCGAGAAACCCGGGCTGCAATCTCAAGTCGTTGTTGAGCACCAACGCGAACTCGCACCGCTGCTGCTTGCTCCATTCGAACCCGACATTCATTCCGCCGGTAAACCCGAGGTTCTGCTGCAGCACGAGCAACTGCGTCGGCACGCCGGCTCTGTTGGCCGATGCGACTGCCGGCTCGAGTGCCTCGACCGAGCCATCGCTCGAACCGTTGTCGATGACCGCGATGCGTAGACCTGGTACCGCCGCAGCGACCAAGTCGCGGAGACACTGGACCGTGAGCTCCGGTTGCCGCCAGTTGAGCAGTAGCGCTGCGATGTCAGCCACACAACCTCCGCACGCAGGTCCACCACACCGAGAACGTGCCGTCGAGCGAGCGCCGCAGCAGCCCCTTGCCGCCGGTCTCCGCAAGACCTGGATTCAGTGTCAACGGCGCTGCGACCAGCAGTTCGCGGTCGGGCACTGTTCGCCCACGCTGCACCAACTTGCGCGCCCGCAATGCCACCGGCACGAGGCGGACGAGCTCTAGCTTGCCGGCCCACCAGTCGCGCACATGGCCGCGCGCGTGGCCGAAACCGGCGTAGACGGCGCCATACAGCAGCTGAACCGGCAAGGTCAGCAACAGGGTGCGCCAGCGCATGCAGGTCAGCAGCACGTACCAGCGATTGCGACTGTGCAAGAACGTCCGCCGCCCAGAGTACGAAGCACTGCTGCTCCCTCGGACCGACAAGCCGGCTGTGCCGCCACGGTGCAGGCAAAGCGCTCCTTCGGCGAGTCGCACGAGGTGACCGCGCATGCGCAGCTTGTAGCTCAGCTGGTTGTCCTCGTAGAGGATGAAGAGGTTCTGGTCGAAGCCGCCAACGTCAAGGTACGGCCGGCGCCGAACGAGCACGCACAAGGCAATCGCAGCGCCGACGGGGCCTGCGGGCCATGGCGCCTCTTCCAGTTTGCGATACCAGTTGTGCAAGACCAGTGTGCCGAGGAAGTGCAGGTCGGCCGAGTCGTAATGCACGCGGTCAGGCTCGTCGGAGCAAAGCGAGCGGGCCTGCACCATCGCGGTACGCGCGTCGATGTCGATCGCCGCGCGGAGTGCACGCAGCGCACCGGTTTGCAGCACGACATCGTTGTCGACCAGCAGGCACAGGTCGTACTTCGCTTCCGCGACCCCGAGGTTGCGCGCTCGGCAAGGGCCATCGTTGCTGCCGCTGTCGATGATGCGCACGGACGGGAACCGCTCGCTGACGTATTCGCGCGAGCCGTCGTCGCTGTGGTTGTCCACCACGATCAGTTCGTCGGGGGGCGGCTGCTGACCCAACAGCGCCTGCAGGCACGCGGCTAGGTAGTCCTTGCCATTCCAGTTGACGACGATCGCGGAGATCACGGGGGCGGGGATCCTACGCCGCGCGGTCTCGGTCTCCACCCGAGAGAAACGGGTGATCGCCTCCCGTAAGGCGATCACCCTCCCTTGCACATCTCTTGTCTCCATCCACCGGGCCTCTCTGGCGCGCTCGGTTGGAACCTTTGCACGCTTTTGAAGCACCGGACTTCGGAGTAACCACGGCGAGCCGGCAGCGACCGTCTCGCCATGTAGAAGTGACGCACAAACACGATGGGAAAGCTCGTGAGTCGCGCTCGGAACTGTGCGTAGCGACCGTGTTCGACAGCCCCAAACAAACGGCGAAAGGCGGACCAAGGCCGCACACTGTCTGCGTTCGGCGGGTGCACGCCGTGATGCGACGCGCGCGAAAGTCGCACAACATTTTTCGCACGAGTCGCGACCAAGGGCCGCGCCGACCGAGTGGCGCACACGCACCCCGGTCGGGCCGCGTCACTTCAGCGGCAACTCGAAGTCCTCGTGCCGACAGACCTGCCGGTGCTTCAGGCAGTACGGTAGATGCCACAACGACGCGAGCGAGGCCTTGATGCAGATCCAGAAGCCCCATTTCACCGCCCGAATGTTCTCGAACAGACCGATGGTGCCGATCGCGTCGGCGACCTCGCCGCCCTTGCCCTTCTTCTTGCTGCCGAGTTTGCCCAGGACGAACGCGAAGGGGAACCCCAAGACCATCGACCAAGGCGCGTACTTGAAGGCGTAGAGCCAGAAGTTGCGGACATGGAAATAGAGGCTCCGCTTGCCGTGGCGCATGCCGAACGGCGCCTTGTGGAAGACCTCGATACTCGGCACCGTCTTGGCCCGGTAGCCGAGGTTCAGCAACCGGGTCGTGAGATCGCGCTCATTGCCGAAGATGAAGAAGCGGATGTCGTAGTAGCCCGCCTTGCGAATGGCCGCGTGGCGCGCCATCGAACCGCAACCGCGGAAGGTCGCAAGGTAGCGCTCGGTGTTGACCGCCGGCGAGTCCGCGTACCACTCTGGCATCTCCGGTTCGAGCACCTTGGGCGAGAGAATTGCGGTCGTTGCTGGCTCGGTCGCGAACTTCGCCATCATGTCTTCGACGAAGCGGGCGCCGAGCACGACATCGTCGTCGAGGATGCCGACGAACTCGCCGGCGGCGCTGGCGAAACCGACGTTGAACGTCTCGCAGGCGCCATAGGCAGAGTGCGGCATGCAGATCAGTTTCACGAACGGGAACTCGGCGCGCACCATCTCCGGCGTGCCGTCCCGGCTGCAGTTGTCGACGACGATGACCTCGTCGGCAGGCACCGTCTGCGCCGCGATCGCCCGCAAGTTGTCGCGAAGGTCGTGCTTCCGGTTCCAGACCGAAATCACCAGGGAAACGGTCGGCTTCTTCATGATCCGCCTTCGAGCAGCATGCGGTGCAGTGGGGCCCAGAGGTCGTGGGCACGAGCGAGTTGATCGGGTCGGAGGTCGGTGAACATCTCGGCGTGCGTCACACCGGCAACGTTGACGTTGATGGTTGCCGTCCGATCGCGATGGTCACCGAGGCCAGGGATGTCGAAGTAGACGATCTGGCTCGCATAGGCCTCGAGCGCGTGACGCTTCTTGGGCCACAGCGAAGAGGTATCGAACAGTGCACTCGCCGCGGGGAAGTAGTTGACGCCGAACAGCAGGCAACGGCAGTCAGCCGGCAGAGCCGAAGCCGCCCGCATCGCCGCAACCGCAACAGCCCGATGATCGCGATGGGCCTCGCCGAACCAAAAGGAGTAGAGCGTCTTTGGCTGGATCCGCAGAAACAGGTCGCGCGTGCGACGCTCGATTTCGGGTAGCACCTCGGGCAGGCCGCCGTCGGGTAGGTTCCAGCGCACGGGCTCGTCGAGGCCGAGGCGCCGCAGTGCTTCGCGGCCTTCGGCTCGCCGCGTCGCGACGATGTCGTTGGTCGCACCGTCTGGATCGCCTTGCGCGCCGTCGGTCATGTGCACCACGGTCACCTCGTGCCCCGCTGCGGCATGGTGCGCAAGCATGGCTCCGGCGCCGATGACCTCGTCGTCGGGATGCGCGGCCAGCACCAACACCGGTTGGCGCAGCCTGTTCTTGTCGAGCAGTGGACAGAAGAGGTGGTTCATCGGGCCGATCGCGCCTTCTCGTACAGCTCGACGTAGCGCTGCGCCGCGCCGTCGATCGAACCGAGGTCGGCGGGCACCGACGAACGCAGCGCGGCGAGCCGTTCGGGACTGCGGCCGACATCGTGCAGGGTAAGCCGGAGGTTCGGAAGCGAACTCACGACGACTCCGCCGTGCGCACCGCGTTCGACCAACGCACCCTGGTCGGAGACGACGGCGGGCACACCGCGCGCCAGCGCCTCATCGACCACGAGGCCGTAGGTCTCCTGACACTTCGAGGGAAACACCGCGAGGTGCAGCCGGAGCGCCGGATGCGGCATGGCCGGGCTGTAGGCCCCGTGATAGTGCAGATCGACACCCAACTGCACGCAGAGGCCACGCACGGTCCGCTCGAAGCCTGGATCGAGGAAAGCGCCGGCCAGATGCAGTTCACAATCGAGACCAGCGGCGGCCGCCACCAGTTCGAGTACGCCCTTGGGCTCGACGAGGTTGCCGTAGGTGCCGATTCGCAAGCGCTCGCCGGGCTGCAAAGCCAAGGCTCGCTCCGTAGCGGGCAACGGGCGCAGCAGGCCGTGCGGGACTACTGCGATGGGCCGCGGACACGGCAGGTTCTCTTGGACCATCCGTGCGGCCGTCTGGGTCGGCGCGGTCAGTTCTTGCGCAGCTTCGACTTCGCGGCGCACGCTGGCATCGCGGCCATGAACGGCGCGCCGGACGAGTGCAAGGTCCGGATGATGCAGTTCGAGGTTGCAGCAGCGTACGCAGACCTCGCGCTCGGCCCCACGCGGGCACTCGATACCGTGCCCGGGAGGCGGCACGCGGAAGAAGCGCGGGCACGTCACCCAAACGTCGTGAAACGTCATCACGGTGCCGATGCTGTGCCGGCGCGCACTCTGTGTGATTCCTGCCCCGAGCTGCGAGAACGAGTGCACGTGCAACACGTCAGGTCGTTCGTCAGCGAGCACGCGTTCGACGATTGAAGTGAGCCGCGGTCGATCCAGCCGATGCTGGTCCCATTCGTCAAGGTGCTTCCACACCCGCACGACGTCCATGCCTTCATACACTTCGCGCTGCAGATCGGAACCGGAGTGGACCTTCTCGCTGGAGGTGATCACGACCGGCTCGATACCGAGTCGCTGCAGCGCGTGGCCGAGTGCCACCACCACCATTTCCGTGCCGGCATGGATCTCAGGCGGGAAGTTCGAACTCAGCAGCGCGACCTTCACGACGCCCACAGTTCCTTTTGCGCCTGCCGCAAGAACGCGCGTTCGGCTGCTAGCCGCGCCGGATCGCCCTTGCAGCGACGACCGATCGCGAGCCACTCCTCGGCAATGCGCAGCCGAATCACGAAGTGGATCCAAACCCCGCCGAAGGCACCGTAGTGCTTCTGGTAGTAGGCGATGCGGTTCTTGTGCCAGAGCACCAGCATCTTGGCGAAGCTCTTGGTGCTGGCGCCGCGATGGTGCATCACGACCGCGGTAGTCAGATAGCGAACCTTGCGCCCCGCGCGCCAGAGTCGCTTGCTGAGGTCGACGTCGTTGTAGTACAGCGACAAGACTTCGTCGAGTCCGCCAAAGCTCAGGTACTCCTCGCGACGCATGCAAAAGCACGCGCCTGGCGGTTGCGGCACGTCGCGCGAGGCGACGTGATCGAAGTCCAACATCAGGTAGCGGCGCTGGACCCACGAACCCGGCCACCACTTGCCCCACCACGAATCGAAGCAGAGCGCCGACAGGATCGTGGGAAAGCGCTGACACGCGCGCTGCACCGATCCATCGGGGTCGACCAGCATCGGCGCGGCGGCGCCGTAGTCGCTGTTCGCTCGCAAGAACTCGACCAGCGTGTCGAGCGCACCGGGCCGCACTTCGGTGTCCGAGTTGAGCGTGCAGACAAACTCACCGGACCCCGCTCGCGCGCCCTGGTTGTTGCCCGCCGAATAGAGACGGTTGTCGGCGTTGCGGATCAACACGACCTGCGGGAAGGCCGCGGCGATCGCATCCGCTGAGCCATCGTGGCTACCGTTGTCGACGACAATGACCTCGCGCGCATGACGCGGGGTCTCAGCGAACAACGCGCCAAGACACGCGAGCGTCAATGCTCGTGTGTTCCAACTCAGCACCACGACTGACAATACTGGCGCCATGGTGGAGCTAGGTGGTCGCGGCAGTCTTGGCGACCGCACTCGGCACGGGCGACGGCTCGCAGCCACGGCGGCACTCGTACCGCCACGTGCCGAGTTGCTCGAGCCTGCCGCCGCTGATGTCGTAGACGCGACACCAGTACAGCGTCGGACTGAAGTTGGCGTAGACGGCAGCGCTCGGCGTCCAATGGTCGCCGCTGCCGATCAGACCGCCGCTCAAGTGGAAGCGCGAGTCAAGGGACACGAGCAACAGGTACTTCTCGCAAGCGCGAAACTGAAGCCTCGGCGGCTCTGCCGAGGCCCCGAGGTCGACGAACGGCGAATCCGGCGGAATGCGAACGCGCTTCTGGCCCGCCGGTGAGCGCAACAGGGTGTTGATCTTGGCGTGCACCCATCGCCCCAAGCTGCCGTACCACTTGTGGAAGTACAAGTCGCGACTGATGTCGTGCCGCGTCATCATGGTCGTGAAGTCGGTCTGCCCCGAGCGGTTCACGAAGTGCACGAGGTGCGCGTTCGGCACTTGTACGAGTTGCTTGCCCGACTTCGCGATCATCCGCGACAGATCGGCGTCCTCGTAATAGAGCGGGTAGCGCTCGTCCATCAGGCCGATCGAGGCAAAGTAGTCGCGATCGACCAGGAACAGGCAGCCCGACATCATCCTCAGCACGACCGGCTCGTCCGCCTGCCAAATGCGGAGCCACGAGCGCACGAGACGCTTGCCATAGGCGCGGCGCAACGGGCGGCAGAACTCCGCGACCGAGCCCACCAGCAAGTCGAACATCGTCGGGAGCGTGTTCGGCGGCAGCTTGCCCTTCAGTTCCTCGTCCCAGAAACCCTTGGGCACGGCGCAGCCGCATTCGGGGTGGGTCTCCATGTAGCGCAACAGGTTGTCGATGCAGCCGACTGGGAAGAGCAGGTCCGGATTGCTGACCAGGATCCACTGCCCGCGACTCCGGCGATAGCACAGGTTGACGCCCTTGCTGTAGCCCGCGTTGTCATCGTGCAGGATCAACTGACCGGACTGGGGATCGCCTTGGTCGCGCGCAACGTCGGCGAGCGCATGCTGCACCAGTTCGATCTCCTCCTGGCTGCGGCGCGGCGATTTGTTGTCGACGACCAGGACCTCGAACGGCATCGCGCTACCGTCGCGGCGTCTTGGCGGGTTTCGGCGCAAGGACTGCACTGCGTGGGCACAGTCGCGCCAGGTGTTGTAGTTGACGATGAGGACCGACAACTCGGGCTTCATGAGCGCCTCCCGCCTGGCGCTACGGCGGACCGTGGCGATGACAGGGGACAGTTCCCGTCCGTCCGGGCAATGGAGTCGACAGTAGCGGAACGCACGATGGACCTAGGATCGTGCGCCGGTGGGCGCAAACGCAAGTCGAAGTCCACCGCCGCGACCGCAGGAACCGAGGAACGTACTCGATCGTCCCACAGCAGCGGCACTTCAACGCCCGCTCCGGTACGTCGGCAGGCTCTTGTCCGGCTC
>CAMBXM010000138.1 GCA_945871815.1 Singulisphaera sp. GP187 | reverse complement strand
CTCCGCCGATTCCCCTCCGCGCACAGCGCCACGACCTTCCGCACACCAACCTCCGTCACCAGCCACCCGATCAACCCCCTGACCGCCTCCACCCCGAACCCCATCCCCTGCGCGCCCTTCTCGAACCGCCACCCCACCTCCATCGTCCGATTCACAAACGTCGCGCACCGGCACACGACAATCCCGACCATCCGATCATCGCCGCGCTCCTTCACGACGACCGCCAGCCCGAGCCATTCGTCGTCCGCGCCGCCATACGCGCCCGTCAACTTCGTCGCGCGTTCCTCGGCCTGTTCCACCGACTGCGGATCCCGGATCCACCGCATCACCTCGCGATCGGTCTCCTGCGCCACAAGTCCCGCCGCGTCCTTGCTCCGCAGCTTCCGCAGCACCAGCCGTTCGGTCTCGATTCGCAGTGTGGGGGCGAGGGCAACCAGATGATCGATGCGCATGGCGAAGTCCACGAGACGACATCGGCGCGCCGCGAGCAACCGTGCTTCCGCGTCCGAGCGTGCGGATGGTTCCGCCCGGTCCTGCCACAAACCGGGCTCCCTTCACCCTTGCCCCGCCCGCACCTCCACGGTCCCATCGCCCCCCTCGCCATGGACCACAACGCCGTCAGTCAGTTCGTCGATCGCGCCTTCGAAGGCAGCATCATCCCGCAGCTGTTCGACTACATCCGCATTCCCAACAAGTCGCCCGCGTTCGATGCCCAGTGGGAACGCGCCGGGCACATGGAACGCGCCGTCAAGCTGATCGTCGATTGGTGCAAGGCGCAGCCGATCGAAGGCCTCAAGGTCTCGGTCCATCGCTTGCCCGGCCGCACGCCGCTCGTCTTCATGGAAGCGCCCGGCGACGACAACGAGGACACCGTCCTCATGTACGGCCACCTCGACAAGCAGCCCGAGATGACCGGTTGGCTGCCGACGCTCGGCCCGTGGGAGCCCGTGCGCAAGGGCGACAAGCTCTACGGCCGCGGTGGCGCCGATGACGGCTATGCGGCGTTCGCGTCGCTGACCGCGCTGCAGATCCTCCAAGAGCAGAAGCAGAAGCGCGCGCGCTGCGTCGTCATCATCGAGGCCTGCGAGGAGAGCGGCAGCTACGACCTGCCCTTCTACATCGACGAGCTGAAGGACGAGATCGGCACCCCGAGCCTCGTCGTCGCCCTCGATTCAGGCTGCGGCAACTACGACCAACTCTGGTGCACCACATCGCTGCGCGGCCTCGCCGGCGGCAACGTTCGCGTCGATGTGCTCGACGAAGGCGTCCACAGCGGCGACGCCAGCGGCATCGTCCCGTCGAGCTTCCGCGTGCTGCGCACCTTGCTCTCGCGCCTCGAAGACGAGGCCACCGGCGAGATCCTGCCCAAGGAGTTCCACGTCAAGATCCCGGCTCAACGCGTGGCGCAGGCCAAGGTCGCGGCCAAGGTGCTCGGCGACTACCTGTGGCAGCGTTTCCCGTGGGCCAAGGGCACCAAGCCCATGGCCAAGGATCGCGCCGAACTCGTGCTCAACCGCACGTGGGAGCCCTTCCTCGAGGTCATCGGTCTCGACGGGGTGCCGCCGACCGACAAGGCCGGCAATGTGCTGCGTCCGTTCACGCAAGCGCGCCTTTCGCTGCGCGTGCCGCCGACCGGCGATGCCAAGAAGTGCGTCGCGGCGATGAAGGACGTGCTGACCAAGAACCCGCCTTACGGCGCCAAGGTCACTTGGGACGGCGAGAAAGCGTCGCGCGGTTGGAATGCGCCCGAACTCGCACCGTGGCTCGAAGGCGCGTGCGAGCGCGCGTCGCAGCAGTTCTACAGAAAGGGCTGCGTCTACATGGGCGAGGGCGGGACGATCCCGTTCATGGGGATGCTGGGCGAGAAATTCCCTGAAGCCCAGTTCTTGATCACCGGCGTGCTCGGCCCGCAGAGCAATGCGCACGGGCCCAATGAATTCTTGCACATCCCAATGGCGAAGCGACTGACGTGTTGTGTCGCACAGGTCATTGCTGATCATTATCTACGCAACGAGGTGACGGCGAAGAAGGCTGGTCGACCGGCGGCGAAGAAGCCGGCGAAGGCAGCGAAGAAGGCCGCGAAAGCCAGGCGTTAATCTCGTCCCTTTTGCGTCTCAGAGTGCCCTCGGCGGGCGTCGTGTAGGTCCTGCCGCCGTGGGGAATGCCCGCTCTACCGTACAACATAGACGGCGGAGCGGTCATAGGGGGGTGGATAGTGCATATTGCAAGTGGACCCTGGGTCTGTATTCATGCCCCCTTGTCTCGTTTTGTTTCTCCGTAACTTATACCCTCCTCATAGGGAGACGTTATGTCCATGCACTCACGTTTGCTCGCGGCTGCGGTCGCAATGTCCTTTCCCATCGTCGCTGCGTCGGCGCAGCTGAGTTCCGTTGGGCCAGTTGTGCCCGAGAACGGATTCCCAGCCTCCTACACAGACGGCCAGGGCACGGTCCTCGCTCCTTGCCTCAATGGCAGCGGCTTCTGTCTCGTCGACGCGGCCGCCGAACTCCTCAGTCCGGGTCAGCCGTTTCCGCTCAATTACGGCGGCACGTTCCCAGACGAGTTCTTTTACTAGGCCGGTCAAGCAGACCTTGTGACCAATGCTGGCGGCAGTGCGCTGCTGGTGATGGCGCTCGAAGGCGCGTTTGCCAATGGCGATGTCATTGCCGGTGACCAGGCGGTCTTCGGTCGCATTCGTGTTCGCGTGGACAACCTCGTCGCTGGGGCGTCCTACCAGATCACGACGCCATACGGCATCTTCAACGAGATCGCGACCAACAGTGGCACGCGCGGCATCAATATGACCGTGGACGTCGGCATCGACACCCCGGGCGTGTTCACCGCAGCTCTCGGCAGCGCGATCGGCCCGTAGCTGCGTTGGGATACTGGCCTCCCGATCATCGATATCGCGGGTAATCAGTACCTCGGCGACCCGAACATCGAACACACGGTGACGGGCAGCCCGAGCGGCAACAACTTCTTCCGCATCGTCGGCCCCAACGTTGGTGGCCTGAGCGTCAACTCGATCGAGACCAACCTGTTCTCGGTCATGGGCATGCTCGCCTCGGCGCTGCCGCCTGGCGGCGGTGGTGGTGGTGGCCCGGTCGCCCCAGTCGCCAGTTTCACGACGACTCCGGCCTCGGGCATCGCGCCGCTGAACGTCACGTTCACGGACACGTCGACGGGTTTGGTCGACACGTGGTCTTGGAGCTTTGGTGACGGCAGTGTCTCGGCGCTCCAGAGCCCGAGCCACGGCTACACCACGCCAGGCGTCTACACGGTCAGCCTGACGGTTACCGGCCCAAGCGGCACCAACACGAGCAGCGTCCCTGCGGCCGTGACGGTCACGGCACCGCCCTCGCTGCGCATCGAATCGGTCGTCCCTGGCACGGCCGGCGGCCGCAATACGTTCAACATCACCGGAGCCTCGGTCAACGCCGACATCGTCATGCTGTGGAGCAACGCCCAGGGCACCAGCTCGCAGCTGCTGCGTGGTTGCGCGATCCTCGCCGACATCGCGGCGCCTAGCGTGCTGTTCCGCGAACGCACGCGCAACAGCACGTCGCTGAGCCGCAGCATCAACGTCGGCCGCAATCTGCGTGGCCTGACGATGTACCTGCAGGCGATCGACACCGGCAACTGCTCGAAGAGCCCGGTGTTCGTCGAACTGTTCTGAGCAACGTCGAGTTCGTTGAACGCGCCGCCGCGTCGATTGCGCAAGCAGTCGGCGCGGCGGCGTCGTTTGTTGGTGCTACATCGCGCGAGTTACTTCGTCGTCAGCATCGGCAGCGCGGCCTTCGCCACGGCCTCGCGGAACGTCGCGAACGGTCCGGCCACGAACTCGTCGATGCGCACTTTGGCCTTCTGCGCAGTCATTGCCGCGCGTTCGACGCCGAGCACTTCGGTCGCGTTGGGCGCTTCCGGCGTCTCGTTGATCCTGCCGAACTGCTCGAAGAAGTCGTGCTGCAGGCCTTCGCTCTGCGCGTAACCCTGCTTCGGCTTCTTGCCGAACAGCGCGTCGTTGCAGGTGTCGAGTTCCTTCTGCGCCGCGTCGAGTGCCGTGCGCAACTCGGCGTGTGGGTCGGTCTCGCCCTTCTTGACCTTCGGTTCGGCGTCGAGCCTTCCCCGCACGAGGTCGATGTCCTTCTTCGCGCGCGCGAGCCGCTGCAGCGCATCGCGGTAGGGGCGCATCGCTTCGAGTGCCTTCACCAGCAGCGCGTCCTTCGCCTCGCGATCGGCGCGTGCGATCTCGACGCGCGGGTCGGCCAGCACCTCGACCGTCGCGCGACGTTCTTCGCCGTGGAAGCGCACCGTGATCTCGTAGGTGCCCGGCAACACCGGGCGGCCAGGCGGCGGTAGTTCGGGCTGTTCGGTGACGAGTTCGCGCTCCGGGAACGCCTCGCCGTCGCGTTCGAACTCCCACGTGATGCGGTTGAGTCCGAGCTTCACCGGCGCGCGGAAGGTCCGCACGAGGTTCTGCTGCGCGTCGCGCACTTCGATTGTGACTTGGTCCTTGGGCTCTTCGTCCTTCGGCTTCTCCTCGGCGGGCTTCGCGTCGTCCGGCTTCGCGTCCGCTGGCTTCTCCGCTTCGGGCTTCGGATCGCTAGGTTCGCCTTCGCTCTTGGCGCCCTCCTCGGCTGCGGGCTTCGCCTTCGCCGCTTCGGCTTCCGCCTTCGCGGCCGCTTCCTTTGCCTTCGCCGCCTTGCGCGCGCGCTCGATCTTCTCGTCGGGGTGCGCGAGTTCGTCCGCGTTGGCGATCACCTGCAGCATGACGCCGCGCGCGAGCGTCTGGCCGCGGAACTCGCCGCTGCCAGGGAAGCGCTCCGCCGGCGTTTGCTTGCGCGTCCACTGGTAGGCCGCGCGAACGGGGAACAGGTGCAGTTTCTGCTGCAGCAGTTCCGCCGAGATCGTGCGCAGCGGCGCGATGTCGTCGATCACGAAGATCGAGCGACCGTGCGTCGCGACGACGAGATCGCCTTCTGTCGGGTGCACGCACAGGGCCATGGCCGAGCAGGTCGGCACGCCGTGCGAGAACCGCAGCCACGAGTCGCCGCCGTCGATCGACGTGTAGAGCCCGAACTCGGTGCCGAGGAACAGCAGGTTCTCCTGAACCGGGTCCTGTTCGATCGCGAGGCAGTAGCCGTCGAGGTCCGCAGTCGCGAGCGAACGCCACGTCTGCCCGAAGTCGTCCGTGCGATAGACGTAGCTCGTCCAGTTCGTGCGGCGATGGTCGTCGAACACCGCGAACGCGGTCCCCGCGCGGAACTTGCTCGCCTCGACGTGCGGGCACCAGGTGTGCTTCCGGAGGCCGTCGATGCGATCCTCGACCGAGGTCCACGACGCGCCGCCGTCTTGCGTCACCTGCACGCGGCCGTCGTCGGTGCCTACCCAGACTACACCTTGTTGCACCGCGCTCGGCGCGATCGACAGGATCGTGCAATGCGTCTCGGCACCCGTGACGTCGAGCGTGAGCCCGCCGCTTTCCTTCTGCTTCTGCTTCTCTGGATCATTGGTCGTGAGGTCAGGCGACACCACGGCCCAACTCTCGCCGCGGTCGGTCGAGCGATGCGCGAACTGACTGCCGTACCAGATCGTCTTGCCGTCGAACGGGTCCTGCGCGATCGCCGAGTTCCAATGAAAGCGCAACTTCGTGTCGTCGGGCGCCGGCGGTTGGATGCCCTTCTGTTGACCCGTGCGAAGGTCCCAACGGATCAGAGCCCCGCCTTGCGACATCGCGTAGCCCTGCATGCTGTCGTTGGGATCGGGCAGCGTCGCGAAGCCGTCGCCGAAGCACACCTCTTGCCAGTGCAGGTTGCGGATGCCGCCGTTCTCCCAAACCGTCGACGGGCCGCGCCAACTGCCGTTGTCCTGCAAGCCGCCGTAGATGTGATAGGGCACATCGCGGTCGACAGCGACGTGATAGAACTGCGCCAGCGGCAGATTGGCGCAGAAACGCCACGAATGACCGCGGTCCTGGCTCGTGTAGACGCCGCCGTCGTTGCCGAGCACCATGCGGCGCGAGTCCTTCGGGTCGATCCACAGCGCGTGATGATCGGGGTGGGCTTCGTTCCAACCGACGAGCGTCGAGAACGACCTGCCGCCGTCGGTCGAGACGTCGACGACCGTGTGCAGGTTGTAGAGGCGCTGGCTGTCGTGCGGGTCGACGCGCAGGTCACAGAAGTAGAACGGCCGCGGCGCGATGCCGTCGTTGCCGTTGATGGTGGTGAACCGGAAGCCGCCGTCGGTGCTCTTCAGCAGCGCGTTCTTGCTCGCCTCTAGGAGGCAGTAGACGACCTGCGGATCGCTCGCGGCGATCTGGAAGCACGACCTCCCGAGTTCGCCGTCGGGGATGCCGTCGTGCGCTTCGAGTCGGGTCCAGGTGTTGCCGCCGTCGAGCGAGCGATGCAGGCCCGAGCCCTTCCCACCGCTGTGGAAGTCGAACGCCGTGCGCCGGTGCTGCCACATGCCGGCGAAGATCTTGTCGGGGTCGCGCGGGTCGAGGA
Organism: Singulisphaera sp. GP187; assembly: GCA_945871815.1. Classification (GTDB taxonomy): domain Bacteria; phylum Planctomycetota; class UBA1135; order UBA1135; family UBA2386; genus SXPK01. The sequence continues at coordinate 4,053 of CAMBXM010000138.1, read as the reverse complement.
CGACGTCGCAGCAACCGGTCTGGTCGTCGACGAACAGGATCTGCTGCCACGACGCACCGCCGTCCGTCGTGCGGTAGAGGCCGCGTTCGTCGTTGTCGCTCCACGTCGAGCCGAGTGCCGCGACGAAGGCGATGTTCGGGTCGGTCGGGTGCAGCACGATGCGGTGCACGTGCTCGGTCTTGTCGAGCCCGAGTTTCTGCCACGTGCGACCGCCGTCCTTGGTGCGATAGACGCCGCGGCCGACGCTGGCCGAGTTGCGCGGGTTGCCTTCGCCGCTGCCGACCCAGACCACGTCCGGGTTGCGCTCGTCGATCGCGATCGCGCCGATCGACGTGCAGTCCTGGTCGTCGAAGACCGGCGCGAAGCGCTCGCCGCCGTCGGTCGACTTCCACACGCCGCCGCTCGCGGCACCGACCCAGATGGTCGTCGGGTCCCCGGGGATCGAGGCGACTGCACCGATGCGTCCGCTCATCGCCGCCGGGCCGATGGTGCGTGCCTTCAGGCCGGCGAGCAGCGAGACGTCGAGGCCTTCGGTTGTCGGTGCCGGAATGGCGTGCACTTCTGCAACCGGGGGCGAGGTCGCGTCCTGCGCCAGCGAGCAAGCCGCGGTCAGCAGGGAGATCAATGCGAGCGTTCTAAGGACCATGCCCGCGCACCATAGAAGTGGGCTGCCAAAGTGCCAGCAGCTGCGAGCGACCCCGACGACCGCTGGCGGCGGCCGACTGGTCAGCCGTGGCGGCGTTCTTCGGTCGGAGCGACCGGCGCCTTCGGCGCCTTGCCAGCCTTCGGGGCTCTGGGCGCGCGGGGGGCCTTCGGCGCCTTCGGGGCCGGTGGCGCGTCATCGACCGGGATCGACGTCTCCACCATCTCAGACGTCACTGGCATGCCCGGCATCGGCGGCATCGGCGGCATGCTTGGCATCGTCGGCATCGGCACGGCAAAGACGCGACTCACCGGCTTGCGCCGCGGGTCGTTGCGGGTGGTGCCGCTTTCCTGCAGCGCGCGACGCACTTCCTCGCGGATCACTTGGCGCAACATGTCGAGGTGCTGCATTGCGGGGCCGTTGCCGCCTTGGATCCGGAGCTCTGGCGCCAGCATGCGAGCACGCGACTTCTGCGGCTGCGGCATGGTCGCCTTGCCGCGGCCACACATCGGGCAGTCGCAATCGCAGCAGTTGCCGTCATCCTCGTCGCCGTCGTGATCGTCAGTGACGATGTGCACTTCGATCTGGCCATCGCCGCCCTGGTGCTCGACGACATGCACGTTGTCACGATGGGCATGGTTGGCGCTACGTTCCTCGGCGATCTCGGCAAGGCGCCGCTCCATGCGCTCGCCGCGTGGCTCTTCACCGTCGTTGGTCTCGATGAGGACCTCGAAGCCCTCGGCGGTCTCGATCCTGCGCAGTTCGACCGGCAGGCCGATGCGGCGCTCGATCACGCGGGCGACGCTAGGCGTTACGTCGTCCAGGGAGACGACCGTCGGGGCTGACTCCGGGCGGCGGACACCATGCGGGTTGGCGTCGAGGGCTCGGACTTCGATGGGCTTTCGGCCCTCGACGACGCGCCCACGGATCGGGGACTCTTCGACTTTGCTGGCCCCGTCCGAGCTGGTCCCGTCCGACTCATCGCGAGTGCGACTGGAGACCTTGGTGCCGAAGATCTCGGCCTTGGCCTCCTCCAAATGGGCGAGTCGCTTTTCGAGTGTCGCGCGCATCTCCTCTTGCGCTCGCTCGGCCGAGCGAGCCTTGGCGTGAGCCGTGGCCGCTTTGGCCTGTTCCTCACGCGCCATCGCCATGTCGCGGTCGATCTGCTGCTGGGCCTTGGCGATTTCGCGCTGCACCTGCTCGTTGGCTTTGGCGACCTCGCGCTGCACCTGTTCATTCGCCTTCGCGACTTCTGCTTCGACTTGCTTGCGGGCGCGCTCGACGGAGCCGCGGACTTCGGCCTCTCCTGCTGGCAGTTCTTGGGTCTTCTCGGCCTTGTTGGTCGGCGCCGCGGCGGTGGCGGCGGCGCGCGACTTCAGGCGTTCCACCGCGGCACGCAGCTCGGCCACCTGCTTGCGCAACTCGACGACTTCCTTGCCGAGTTCGGCCTTGGTCTCGGCTGCGGCCGGATCCTGAGCAGGTCGCGAGCGGGCGACCAGCCCTTGGGCAGTCAGGGTCGTAGGCAGCAGGGCGGTGCTGACAACCAACAGGGAGGCGAGGACGGAGCGGATCATGCAGATCTCCGAGCGAAGGAAAGGGTGCGGCCGGTGACGGCCAGAATGAGGGCAGCCCAACGAACCAGATCGGCGATCTTCCCCCGAAGCCATGAATTCCTCATCCCCCTGATCGGATCGGCAGTTCCGCGCCGCCGTCGAGGCCCGACCGCAGGCCGCTCCCGACCGGGTGCCCTGGGCTCAGCCGAGCCACTCGATGGTGATCGGGGCGTCGATGTCGGGGTGCAGGCTCTTGTGCACCGGGCAGCCGTGGGCGGCGTTCTCCAACAACTTCTTGTGCTGGTCAGAGAAGTTGCCGGGGACGCGGACCAGCAGCGGCAGTCGGCCGATACGGCGCGGCGTCTGGTTCATGTGCTTCTCGACGTCCGCAGTTGCACCCTCGAACGCGAGCCCGTGTCGCTTGGCGACGATGGCCATGGTCGTGAGGACGCAGGTCGCCAGCGCGGTGGCGACGAGGTCGGTCGGCGAGAAGTAGCGACCCTGACCCTCGTTGTCCTTGGGGGCATCGGTGATGAGCTGAGACTGGGAGGGACCGTGCGTCGCACGGCAGGACAGAGAGCCTTCGTAGCGCGAGGTGATCGAGACCATGGTTGTTCGGCAGCGTAGCGAACGCGCGGCGGCGGTCAGCCGCACAGTTCTTCGTAGGCGCGTTGGATGGCCTTGAAGCGTTCGGCCGCCTCCTGCATCGCGACCTCGCCGAGGCGCTGGTGGGCGTCGGGGTGGAACTTGCGCACCAGCTCACGATGGCGTTGCCGGATCTGTTCTTGGTCGGCATCGCTCGGCAGCCCGAGCGTCCTCAGGGCCCGCTCGCGCGGCGTGCTTGGCGGTGGCGGTGCTGGAGGCCGTGGTTGTGGTCGCGCGCCGGCACTGCTGCGCGTGCTGCCATTGCTGGTGCCCTGGCCGGTGCGATTGCGCATCGAGGCCTGCTGCGCGAACCCAAACAAGAACTGCGCGTAGCGCGGCTCGAGCCCGAGTCCGCTGGCGATTGCTCGCAACGCCTTCTGCTCCGCTTCGTGCAGGTCCCCATCGGCGAAGGCGACGAGGCAGCACCACGAGTAGAGCGTCGAGCGTTCGCTGCTCTCGAAGCGGAAGGCGAGATGCTGCGCCAGGGTGCCAAGGTCCGCTGGCGGGATCGCGGTCGCGCTCCAGCGTTCGAGTTCGACGCGGATCTTTGGCGAGGGGAAGCGTTGTAGCAAGAAGGTGCGGACCAGTTCTCGCTCGCGCAGGCCAGCCTTGCCGTCGACCTCGGCCACTCCGAGCAGCAGCAAGAACACGTGTTGCTCGACGCTGGCGCGCGCAAACGCAGCGTGCTCGCCCTTGCCCCAACTGCGCCGCAACCGCGCATCAACGCCGATGCCACGCACCATCGGTCCGATCGCAGTGAAGGCCAACCAGAACCCGCCGATGCCGCATAGCCCGTCGAACAGGAAGAACCTGCCGTCGCCGAGCATGCTCGTCAGCGCCGCCGCTGGCCAACCAGCGCCGCTGGCCAGCAGCACGACGAGCCCGCCGACGAAGCGGAGCGTCCAGTAGTTGAGCGAACTGGGCATCGTGTGGCGCGGGAGGCTATCCGACGTCTCGCCGCGATCGACCTGCCCGCTCGCTTTGGCAGAACTGACGCCGATCGCGATCATCCGTCCATCGCCATCGACGCTCGCACCGGAACGGCATCGTCAACGGGTGCAGTGCCCCGAACTGCCGGTGCGCCGCGCCCGCGTCGGCGCATAGCCCGGCCGCGCCGCGCCCGCGTCGGCGCATAGCCCGGCCGCGCCTCAGCGCGGTGCGAGCAACTGGAGCGACTCGACGAAGCCGGTGTGCCGATCGCGCGCTGCGCTC
>CAMBXM010000137.1 GCA_945871815.1 Singulisphaera sp. GP187 | reverse complement strand
CTGCAGATGACGCGCAGCCTCGCTGCCCACGAGAAGGGTGAGATCGCGATGGTCAGTGGGCAGAAGCTGTTGGTCGCATTCGCGGTCTGGAACGGCTCGGTCGACTCGCACACTGCTTCCAAGTCGGTCTCGACGTGGCACACGCTCGAACTCGACCGTTCTGCCGCTACTTCAGATAGGGCCGCCGCAACTTCAAGAACGGGCCTTCGATGATGCGGAAGCTCAACCAACCGATGGGCGCCATGGCGCAGAAGCACACCGTCGCGAGCCCCGTGCTCACCGTGAAACTCATGGCGCGGATGCCGAACCAGTCCGTGAACAGCGCGGCTAGGTGGAACACGACGAAGAAGTGCAGGAGATAGATCGAGTAGGACCAGGCGCCGAGTCGTGCAAGGAACGCGGATACGCCGGTGTCACGAGGCCGCGCCAGCGTGTCATAGGCTGCGATCGCCAACGCGTAGGCGAGTCCTTCGATCGTCGGCAGGATGATCCACCACGCGGTGGTCGTCGGGTAGCCCGAGTCGCCGTAGTAGCCGCCACTCGCGTCGAAGTCATGGTAGGCGAACACGAATGCGGCCAGTGCCGCGAGCACCAGCGGCCACCGCCGCGCGATCGCCGCGCGATGACGCAGTGCGAGGATGCCGAACACGAACTGATCCATGCGTCCGCACAGCGTCGAGTAGGCCAGCATCTGCACGCTGCCGTCGGTGGCGTGGATGACAGCTCGCAGCGCAATCATCGAAGCCACGACCACAAGCAGTGGCCACGTCCAGCGGCGCGACATGGCGAGCAACAGCGGCAGCAGTACATAAAAGTGCAGTTCGACCGTGATGGACCACGCCCCGTTCGGCAGGTGCGGTAACAGGAGGCCGCTGCCGACGAAGCGCAGGTAGTCGAGGAGGCTGGCACTGCCGTTCACGACGGTCTCCACCCCGACAATCGTCAGCACCACTGCGAGCAGCGGAAGCAGGCGTAGTGCGCGGTTCCACAAGAACGCACCGAAGTGAACCCGCCGACCGTCGAGCAGTTTGGCAAACAAGTAGCCCGACAGAGTCATGAACAACGCGACGCCGGTGTGGCCTTCGTCGAGGAGCGAGCCCGGCCAGAATGACGGCGTGTTGCGGAACAGGACGGGTGTGCCAGCGAGCGCACCCGGTGCGAAGTGCTGGACGAACAACTGCCATGCAGTCATCGCGTTCTGTAGGAGCCCGGCCGGACTGATCGGAACAGCGAAGGTCGGCGGCAGTGGCGCGGTGGCGCCCGGATTGCCGTGGTTGAAGTGCCAAACGAACACGAACCACGCCGCTACCGCGCGCACGTGGTCGAGAGCGAGGTAGTGCTGGCCGGAGGTGGATCGCATGCGAGTGGCGGGCAGAGGGTAGCGACCCTCCATCCGCTCGGCCCGGCGGAAAAGTCGCTGAACCGACCCGTACTACGGCTCGTTGCGCCGCCCACGGCCCCTCCGTCGCGTTGACCCTCACCTGTCGACCGGCCACTGTCTCCGCCCCATCCTCGGCTAGTCCCGCATCTCGTCCACCGTGTCCACCTCGTCCGGCTCCCCGTTGCCGCTCGCTGCGGCGTGCACCCTCTTGTCCCTCACGGCTCTGGCTCAGGCGCCAAGTCAGACTCCGAGCCCGTCACCGTCGACGGCGGTGGCGAGGCCCGACCCGGGCGCCGCAGCCGCAGGCCAAGGCCAAGAGCCTGTGTCTCCGGTCCCCGCAGGGTCTCCGGTCCCCGCAGGGCCTAAGGGAAGCGACAACAAGCCTGTCCCGCGCGTGATGGTGACAGCCTCGGGCTTTGCCGAGGACGAGCTCGCGACGCCCTACACGTTCCAGAGCCTGGATCAGCAGACCATGATGCAGCGCGGCGTGCGCACGCTGCCCGAAGCGCTCAGTCTCGTTCCGGGCGTCATGGTGCAGAAGACCACGCATGGTCACGGTTCGCCGTACATCCGCGGCTTCACGGGTCGTCAGAACTTGCTGCTGATCGACGGTATCCGCTTCAACAACTCGGGCTTCCGCAGCGGTCCGGTGCAGTACTGGAACACGATCGACGCGTTCTCGATCGATCGCCTCGAAGTGATCAAGAGCCAGGGCTCGGTGCTCTACGGCTCCGACGCGGCGGGCGGCACGATCAACTTGCACACACGCGCTGCCGACTTCCGTAGCGAGGCCGCGGGCCGCGGCTTCTCCCATGGATCAACGCTCTATCGCTACGACACCAACGGCGGCTCGCACACCGGAAGGCTCGAGGCCCAGGTGGGCGAAGGCGGTTCGTTTGGCTTGCACGTCGGTGCGACCTACCGTGACTTTGGCGACATCCGCGACCGGATGCTCGGCACGATGGAGAAGACGGGCTACGAGGAGTTTGACTACGACCTTCGCTTCGACGCAGCGTTGTCGCAGAAGCACACCTTCACCGTCGCGCACCAAGCCGTCGAGCAAGACGACGTGTGGCGCACGCACAACACGATCTACTTCGAGCCGTGGCGCGGCACGTCGTTGACCAATCCCGATCTCGCACGCATCTACGACCAAGAACGAGAGCTCACCTACGCGCGTGTCGCCGGTGAGGACCTCGGCGGCGCCGTCGATGCCTACAAGCTGACGATCTCGTACCAGCGCTCGGACGAGCACTTCAACCGCACGCGTACCGTCGCGCCAAACACCAGCGTGCAGCTCGACCGGACGCAGGTCGACACGCTCGGCGCCGCACTGAATCTCGAGAGCAAGGTCGACGCGGCGACGATTGCCTACGGCGTCGATTACTACCGCGACGAGGTCGACTCGAACACCAACACGCTGCTGTTCAATCCGAGCAACGCCCTGATCTCCAACACCACGGCGATTCAGGGCCCGCTGGGAGACGACGCGACGTACGACTTGCTCGGTGTCTATGCGCAGGGTCGCTTGCCGGCCAGCGACGATCTCGAGTTCACGCTCGGTGGTCGCTACACCTACGCCAAAGCCGACATCGGCCGACTCAACGACGGGGGCACGCCGATCAGTGCCGACAAGGACTGGGAAGAAGCGACCTTCAATCTGCGCGCGAGCTACCGGCTCGATCCCGAGTGGAGTCTCTACGGCGGTGCGAGCCAGGCCTTCCGCGCGCCCAACATCGACGATCTGAGTTCGTTGAAGTCCTCGCGCACGGGTGTGATCTCGACCGGTTCGCTCGACGTCGAGCCCGAGCATTTCCTTACCTACGAAGTGGGCACCCGCCACGTCGGCAAGGACGTCGGTCTGCAGGCTGCCGTCTACTACACCGACATCCAAGACCTCATCACGAGCCGACCAATCGGCGTCGTGCCAGGCACCGGCGAGATCATCACCACCACGACCAACGGCAGTAGCGGCTGGCTCGCGGGCGGTGAACTCGAGTCGTCGTGGCAGATGGATCGCGACTGGTTGGCCTCGGGCTTCGTCGCCTACGTCGATGGCGAGGCCGATGCCTTCCCAACGGGCAGTCTCACGGCAGTGACGCAGCCGATCTCGCGCCTGATGCCGGTGACCGGCTCGCTGGCATTGCGTTGGACCCAGCCGCAGGGTCGCTTCTGGGTCGAGACACGTGGAATCGCGGCCGCGCACGAAGGTCGCCTCAACTCCGCCGACCGAGCCGATACTTCGCGCTTTCCGCCGGCCGGCACGCCGCGCTACTTCGCGATGATGATCAACTCTGGCTACAAGGTCTCGGACAACGTTGAGTTCTTGCTGACGTTGGAGAACGTCACCGACACGAGCTACCGCATCCACGGGTCGGGTGTGAATCAACCGGGCTTCAACGCGATTCTCGGTGGCCGTTTGATGTGGTGAAGTGCTGACGGGAAGGGGCTCTTGGCGCGCGGTGTACGACAAAGACCCCACGCCGCTTCTGGGTGCTCAGGATGTGGCGCTCTCGCGGTCGGTACCGAGAGTCTCACATCGTGTCGAAGAAGCGCAGTAACCGCCGAGAACCGCATCCGTCCCTGAATCAGGGCGGATCTCTGGCAACCACTGCGGCTGCCTCGGCCAGTCCGTCGCCGTCGGCGGAATCCGGTGCGACGAACCCTGTCGTCGGCAAGGACGCTGGGTCAGTCGCCGATGCAGGCTCTCCTGCTGTTCCGAAGCACTTTGCCTTCCGTGCACTGCGCGCCGCGAAGTGGCTGCTCACGGAGTACGACCTCCTGGGTGGAGTGCAGGGTGGATCGACAGTGGCGGTGAGCGAAGCGCCCGCAGAGGCGGCAGAGCACGAGGAGGCGGAGACGCCTACGGGTGCCACCTTGCTTGGCCATTCGTCGGTGCTCGCGGTACCAGAAGTTCTCGGCCTGTTGGCGACCTTGCAGAAGAGCGGCACGGTGCACGTCTGGAATGAATTCGCGGCCTTCCGCGTCGAGATCAAGCGCGGCGCAGTGGTCTCGGCACAGACCACCTCGGCGGATCCAGACCTTCGCCTCGGCAAGATCCTGGTGGATGGGGGCGCGATCGAGGCGGCAACGCTGCAGGAGTTCGTCGACCACGCGATCCCGCGCGGCAAGCGACTGGGCGACGCGTTGGTGGAGGCGGGCAAGGTGGATCGCGCGACGCTCCTGCGCGCCGTGGAGCAGCAGGCGCAGAAGGTCTTCCACGCTGCGTATGACCTGCCAGACTCGTGGTATCGGTTCGATCCGGAATGCCGCGACGAGGAACACGACCGCGGCATGTCGATGACGCAGCTGCTGCTCGAGAGCGCGCGTCGGCACGACGAGACTGAGAAGTCCCCGAAGGTCTGAGCGTGCATCTGGCCGCCGGACGATGGTCACGGTGGCCTCCTGCGCCGATGCCGACGAGGGCGACACCAGGTCGCTCGGATTGGTCAAGCTGCGGTGCCCGTAGTGGCGTCGCAGCCTTCTGAGCCCGACCGCGGTGGGCGTAGTGTTCGCGCCCGCGGTCGCAGGCGAACGGTCGCCGCCGTCGTCGCGTCAGTCCGAGATTGCGTCGAGGAACAGGGCGCGGTCGATGGTCTCGTGCGCGGCGAGCGCGTCGGCGACACGACAAAGGCGTTCCCACTGATTGGGGTCCTCGAGTTGACGAGCAACCTCGGCGATCCACCCCCGCAACGTCTGCTCGCGACGGCTCGAGGGAGGCTGCGCGGCGAGTGCCGTGGCGATCTCGCGCCAGTCGGCCTCCCAGGCTGCGATCGACTCCAGAAGATCGAGGTCGCGGCGGTGGTGTGCTTCGGCGATCGGTCCGCCGAGGGCCACCAGAGCCGAGCAGCGCCGGCGCTCGGCGGTGGACAGGCCGCGCCATTCCACCGAAGTCCGGCCTCCGAGCGTGTCGTCCTCGGTTTCGATCGTGCACATAAGAACGGTGCCGCCGATCCAGTGCGCGATCATGGCGTGGCCAGCTTCGTGGTAGCACGCGGTAATGGTGTCGAGCGCGGAAGGGTCGAACATGGCGGCTCGTTTCGTTGGTGTTGTCCGCTGCGGATGCTGGTTTGCGCGGTCGTCAGTCCGCCACGGAGAAGCGAGGTCTCTGGTCGAGCGGGCGCTGCTGTCGCTACCCGCCAGCCTGCTCCTTCCATTTCGCCAACAGCAACAGCGCCTCGCGCGGCGAGAGTCCATCCACATCCAACGTCCGCAGTGCTTCGACGATCGGGTCCGGCGGTGGGGCGAACAGTTCCTTCTGCTTCAACCCCGGCTTCTTCCGCTCGCGCGCCGATACCAGCGTTTCGCGCATCTCCTCGCCCTCGCTCTCCAGTTCCTTCAGCACCGCTTCCGCGCGTGCGATGACCGCTCGCGGGATCCCGGCGAGGCGCGCCACGTGCAAGCCGTAACTCTTGTCCGTGCCGCCATCCTCGATGCGGTGCAAGAACACGATTTGGTCGTCCCACTCGCGAACGGCGACGCGCTGGCTCACGATCGCGCGGCCTTCGGCCTGCAGGTTGGTCAACTGGTGGTAGTGCGTCGCGAACAACGCGCGGCACCCAACTCGATCGTGCAGGTCCTCGGCGATGGCCCAGGCGAGCGACATGCCGTCGTAGGTGCTCGTGCCGCGCCCGACCTCGTCGAGGATCACGAGGCTGCGCTTCGTCGCGTTGTTGAGGATGTTGGCTGTCTCGGTCATCTCGACCATGAAGGTCGAGGCGCCGCGGCTGATGTCGTCGCTGCTGCCGACGCGCGTAAAGATGCGATCGACCATGCCGATGCGCGCCGCCTTCGCCGGCACGAAGGAACCGATCTGTGCCAGCAGCACGATGAGCGCGTTCTGCCGGATGTAGGTCGACTTGCCGGCCATGTTCGGGCCGGTCAGCAGCGACACTCGGCGACGCACGGCGCCGAGGTCCGTGTCGTTGGGGACAAACGTGCCGGCCGCGTGCGTTGCTTCCAGAACCGGGTGCCGGCCGTCTTCGATCCGCAGGATCATGGAGTCATCCAGCTCCGGCTTGCAGTAGTTGCGATCGCGCGCGACCTGCGCCAGCGACAGGTAGGCGTCGAGCTCGGCGATCACCGCTGACGTCTGCTGCAACCGCTCGATCTCGTTGGCGACCTGTTCGCGCAATGCGCAGAACAGCTCGTACTCCAGCGCCTTGCTGTTCTCCTCCGCCTTGAGCACTTTGCTCTCGAAGGTCCGCAGTTCGTCCGTGACGTAGCGCTCCGCGTTCTTCGTCGTCTGCTTGCGAAGGAACTCGCGCGGAAGTTCCACTGCCTTGTGCGCCTGCGTGATCTCGATGTAGTAGCCGAAGACCTTGTTGAACCCGACCTTGAGGGTCGCGATGCCGGTGATCTCCACGAGTTGCTGCTGGTAGCGCGCGAGCCACTGGTTGCTGTCGTGGGCGAGTGTGCGCAGCTCGTCGAGGGCTGGATCGAAGCCCAAGCGGATCAGGCCGCCGTCTCTGAGGCCGAGCGGCAAGTCATCGGCCAGCACCTTGCCGATGCGGTCGGCGAGGTCGGTAAGTGGGTCGAGGCGTTCGCCGAGCGAGCGCAGGGTCTTCGAACTGCAGTGCACAAGCGCGTGCTTGACCTCGGGCAGCGGGTCGAGGCTCTGGCGCAGGGCCTGCAGGTCGCGCGCGTGGGCGCGGCCAAAGGCTGCGCGGCCGCAGAGACGCTCGAGATCGAGCACATGCTGCAAGCACTGTTGCAGGGCCTCGCCAGTCGCAGGCGTGGCGACGAACTCAGCAACGGCGGATTGACGTTGCAGGATCAGGTGGACGGCGACAAGGGGCGACAGCACCCAGTTGCGCAACAGCCGCGCGCCCATCGGTGTCTTGGTTCGATCGAGGATGGACAGTAGCGGCGTGCCGTCGCTGTCTTTGTGCAGTGTCTGCACCAGCTCGAGGCTGCGCTGCGTCGCGCGGTCGAGGCGCATGTGCAGGCCATCGTCGAAGATGGCGATGGCGCGCACGTGCGGCAGCGCGGTCAGTTGCGTCTCCTGCACGTAGCCGATCAGCGCACCGGCCGCCCCGGTCGCGAGCGGCAGTTCGTCGATGCCAAACCCCGCCAATGTGGTCGTGGCGAAGAACGTGCACAGTGTGCGCGTGGCGGAGTCGACGCCGAAGTCGTAGGGCGCGCGGTAGGTGATCGGGAGCTCCTTCTCACGCAGCCATTCCCGCTCTTGGCCGCGCAGCTCGTCGGAAAGCAGCACCTCGGCGGCTTCGATCCGCAACAGTTCGTCGGGCAGGCTCGCGAGCGTGCATTCGTGGACCGAGAACGCCCCGGTCGACAGCTCGACCCAGGCGAGGCCGGCGCGGTCTTTCTGCACCGTGATGGCGACGAGGTGGTTGGGGCGGCTGTTGTCGAGCAGCGAGTCCTCCGTGAGCGTGCCCGGCGTGACGATGCGTACGACTTGGCGCTCGATCACCCCCTTGGCTTCCTTTGGGTCCTGCATCTGCTCGCAGATGGCGACGCGGTGGCCCTTTTGCACGAGCCGTTTCAGGTAGCCGTCGAGCGATCGGTACGGCACACCGGCCATCGGGATGGCCGCGTCGCCCTTGCTGCGACTTGTCAGCGTGATGCCGAGCACCTTGCTCGCGATCTTCGCGTCCTCGAAGAACAGTTCGTAGAAGTCACCCATCCGGAAGAACAGCATCGCGTCCGGATGGAGTCTCTTATGGGCGAGATACTGCGCCATCGCCGGTGTCGAGGACGCGAACTCCGTCATCGACGGCCTCCGGCGGCGGGGCTGTTGGCGCGCAGTTCGAGCGCCTCTTCGATCAGGATCTCGGCGGCGAGTTCGGCATCCTCACGCGAAGTCGTGCCGCAGAATGACAACCGGATCACTTCGCGCGCGGCCATGCGATCGAGGCCAATCGCTGCGAGCACGTGGTTGTCGGGCTTCTTTGGATCGCGGCGCTCTCCATCCTTGGTATGGCAGGCGGAGCCGGTCGAGAACGAGACGCCGCGTTCGTCGCAGCGCAGCATCAAGGTCTCGCTGGTGGTGCCAGGGATGCGCAGTGACAGGATGTGCGGCAGGCGACGCGTCGGGTGGCCGAGGCGTTCGGCATCCGGGACCGCGCGCAGTACAGCGTTCTCGACCAGTTCACACATCGCCGCGGTGTGGTGCGCATTCGCGGCTTGGTGCAGAAACGCAGCCTCGGCAGCGAGCATCGTGCCGATCGCGCCAGCGACGTTCTCGGTCCCGCCGCGAAGGCCGTGTTCTTGGCCGCCCGCCAGCTGCAGCGGTGCGATCTTCGCCTTGCTCGACAGTGCCAGGAAGCCAACACCGCGGGGGCCGTGGAACTTGTGCGCCGAGACCGCAACCGAATCGACGTCCATCTTGTCGAGATCGAACGGCAGCTTGCCGTAGGTCTGCACGAGGTCGACATGGATGTGGGCCTCTGGCGCGGTGCGTCGCACCAGGGTCACGAGCTCCTCGAGTTGCGACAGCGTGCCGAGCTCGTTGTGCCCGTGCATCAATGCCACTGTGCGTACGTCGGTGCCCAGCGCGTCGAACAGCGTCTCGGGGTCGATGTCACCATCGCGCGTCACCGGCAACACGCTCGTGTGATGTCGGCAGCGCGACAACAGGGTCGAGGTTTGCAGGATCGCAGGATGGTCGCTTGTGGCCATCAGCACGCGTCCGGGCGAACGGTCCATCGACGACCCGAGGATGCCGAGGTAGTCAGCCTCGCTGCCGCCGGAAGTGAACACGATCTCGGCCGCCGACAGCGTGCCGCGCAGGAATTCACGGGCGTCATCGAGGTGCTTCTTCGGACTGACGCCAAACAAGTGCTTGCTGCTCGGGTTGCCGAACAGGTCGCGTTGGGCCTTCTGCATGGCTTCGACCACGCTCTCGGTCGGGCGGGTCGTGGCAGCATTGTCGAGGTAGATCGGGCGCGGCATTCGCTCGATCATGGCGAAGCGGCCGTTCGCGGGCCACAGCCAGGGCACCGTCGGCTACGGCCGTGGCCCGCGGAACTGCGCCGTGTGACGGTTGCCACCGGCGAATCGGACGCCTGCGGCGATGCGGCGCGGCGAGCTTGAGCGGGGCTTTTGCGTCTGCCGATACAGCCCTTGCATGTGGGATTGGATTGTGGGGATCTGGTGCGGCGCCGCCGTCCTGCTGGCAGCCGTGCTGCACCGGCTCCGCCGACGCCCCCCCGGTCCCACGCCGGAAGTGGTGCGATTCGTCGAGCGCTTCTCGAAAGAGCTGGCGCGCTACGAGGACGTCCAGTTCCTCGGCCTCCTGCCGGGTCAGTTCGCTTGCCTGCTTCGCGTGCGCGGGCAGGAGACGCCGATGTCGTTGCACGAGATCCACCGGCGGTGCCAGGCCTTTCCCGCGGCGTTCCCGAAGACGGTCGAACAGCTGCTTGCCGAGATCGACGACATTGGGCTCGATCGGCTGGAGGATCACGAGTTCGGCGCGGTTGCACAAGACCTGATGCCGCAGGTGCGAAGTCGAGACTGGGTCGCCGCAAAGGGGCTCTTTGGTGATGCAGCGTTGGTGTCCATGCCGTTCGGCGAGGACCTCGCGATCGTCTATGTGATCGACGACCCGCGGTCGATGACGTTCGTCTGTCGTGGCCATCTGAAACGCTGGCATCGAGGCGTCGAGGACGTCCATCACTTGGCGACATCCAACCTCCGTCGGCGCGCCGGGTCAGCGGTGCTGCCCGTGCCCTCTGCCGGTGCTCCGGTGCTGCTGCAAACTGGCGATGGCTACGACGCCGCGCGCGTGCTGCTGCTGCCGCTAGACCAACAGTTGTTGGTGGCGATGCCCGAGCGCGACGTACTGTGGCTCGCTCGCGAAGAAGGGCAGGACCTGTCCCGTCTCGAACAGCAAGCGCAGGCGATGGCGGCGGCGAGTTCGCACCCGATCTCCGACCACGTCTATAGGCTCGCAGCCGATGGGCCTTCCCGCCTCACCCGCTGACGGCCAGCGTCACTTGGCAAAGGTCGCGTCGATCGAGCTCGGGCCAGGAACCGTGATCGCCACGGGTGCAGAAGTTCCCTCGGTCCACGGCAGCACCTCGTAGCTACCAGGTCCGAGCCGCAACGTCAGCACACCCGGTTGGTCGCGATCGGAACGACTGACAAACGCTGTACGCGGGATCCACGTCGCGTCCCCGAGGCGACGCAGCCGCAAGGAACCAGCGACCGTGCGTTCTGTGCTGCTGGT
>CAMBXM010000136.1 GCA_945871815.1 Singulisphaera sp. GP187 | reverse complement strand
CCATCGGAGCGGGATGCCGAGGCATGACCTTGTGTGGTACGGCGCCACGTTCGATCGAGCCGAGATGGTGCGTCGCCTTCGTTACCTCGAGTTGAACCACGATCTGCGCGAGACCTGGCAATACAACAACCTCATGTATCTGACGGCCGGCCACTTGGCGGAGCGTGTCAGTGGCAGCAGTTGGGAAGAACTCGTGCGCTCGCGCGTGCTCGCGCGACTCGGCATGACGCGCAGCAACTTCGCCGTCGATTGGATGCAGCGCGACGACGACCACGCCGTGCCCTACCGCAAGGATGGCGACGACGTCGCGCGCATCGCCTTCCGCGACATCACTGCGATCGGTCCGGCTGGTTCGATCAACTCGTCGGCGCGCGAGATGGCGCGCTGGGTAGCCCTGCATTTGCAGCGCGGCGAGATCGACGGCGACCGTGTGCTGCCGATCGATGCCGTTCGCGAACTGCATTCTGCGCACATGGCGATGCCGCCGCGTCCGCGCAGCAGCAAGGACATCGTCGACGTTGGTTACGGCCTCGGCTGGTTCGTCGACGTCTATCGCGGCAACCGTCGAATCCACCACGGCGGCAACATCGACGGCTTCTCGGCGTTGGTCGCGTTCTTTCCCGATGCAGGCTACGGCTTCGTGGTGTTGACCAACCTCGATGCGACGCCGTTCGCAGAGTGCGTTGTTCGCAATCTCGCCGACCGCGCGCTCGGTCTGCCAGCGCGCGACTGGCGCAGCGAGATGCTGCAGCGCGTCGAGCAGCAGGACGGCATGGAGGAGGCTGGCAAGAAGGGCGCCGAGCAGGAACGGAAGAAGGGCACCGAACCGTCGCACCCGATCGCCGAATACGCCGGCGACTACCGGCACGAAGGCTACGGCGCTTGCACGGTCGCCTTGCGTGACTCGGCGCTCCACCTCGACGTGCATGGCATCGGCGCTCGGCTGCAGCACTGGCACTACGACGTCTTCCGCTGCGAGCGCAGCGATGCCACTCCCGAGATCGAGGGCACCAAGGTGCAGTTCCTCACCGATCTCGAGGGCGAGATCGACGCCGTGCGCATCGTGTTGGAGCCGGCGGTCGAGCCGATTCGCTTTGTGCGACAGCCGGACGCACGCCTGCGCGATCCGCAGTTCTTGGAGCGCTTTGTCGGTGACTACGACCTCGGCTCGATGACCGCCGTGATCTCGCTCCAAGGCGAGCGACTCGTCGCCGTGCTGCCGGGTCAGCGGTTCGATCTCGAGCCACAGCGCGGTCTGGTTTTTGGGCTTACTGGTGCGCCCGGCTACTCAGTCCGCTTTGTCGAAGGCGACGGCTCTGCGATCACCGCTGCTCGGTTCCGCCAGCCGGAGGGAGTGTTCGAGGCTGTGCGTAAGACGAAGTGAGGCCGGAAGGTTGTTGCGTGGTGCCTTACCCCGTGGCTTCGCGATAGGGTGCGCCTGTGACTTCCGGCCTCGGTGATCTCCGCCGCATTCTCGGACCGCTTGCCGGCGTCGCTGTCTGCGTCGGCATGGCGGTGGGCTCGGGCATCTTGCGCACGCCCGGTGAAGTTGCGGCGGCCTTGCCGAGCGCACCTTGGATCCTTGGCGTCTGGTTGCTCGGTGCCCTGGTCGCGACCATGGATGCGTTGATCCTGGCTGAGATGGCGTCGTCGGTGCCGCGGGTCGGCGGCCTCGTCGCCTATCTGCATCTCTCCTTCGGCCGCCTCACCGCGTTTTTGTGTGGCTGGTCGATGCTACTCGTCACGTGGCCTGCATCGCTCGCCGCCGTCGCCGTAGTGTTCGGCGAACTGGCCGTGAGCGGCGCATCGTCGCTGCAAGGCGGCGCCGCCAGTAGCCAAGGCCGAATCGTCGGCACCGCGATGATCACTTTGCTCGCGCTGGTCAATCTGCGTGGCTTGAAGCTCGGCGCTCGCACCGAGGTCGGGCTGTTTCTCGCCAAGGTGCTGCTGCTTACACTCGTCTGCCTTGCCTCCGTGTTGGCTGCACCGGTGACAGCGGCGGCAACTCTCTTGACGGGGCCGGATACACCCTTGGCGGGGGCGGGCATCGCGGCGATGCCGACTTCACCCTGGCTCCTGTTCGCAGCGGTCGGGGCGGCGATGAAGAACGTTCTGTTCAGCTACGACGGCTATGCCGACGCGGTCTACATGGCCGGGGAGACCGAGAACCCGGGCAAGGCACTGCCTCGGGCGCTCTTCACGTCACTGATCACCATCAGCGGACTCTATGTGTTCGCCAACGCAGCTTTCCTCTACGTGCTCGGCACGGACGGGCTCGCGCATTCCAAGTTTGCGGCGCTCGACGTGGCCAAGGTTGCCTTCGGGGACTCCGGGGAGCTGATCCTGACCGGCGTCGCCATGGTCATCCTCCTCGGCGCCGCGAATGCCTACTTTCTGACCGGGCCGCGCATCGCGCGAGTGCTCGCCGAAGAAGGCCTAGCACTGCGGTCGTTGGGGCGCATCGACGACGCCGGGGCACCACCCGCGGCGACGCTGCTGGTGCTCGTAATGGCCGTCGCATTCTTGTGGACCGGCAGCTTTGACTACCTGATCTCGATCACCATCCCCATCATCTCGGCCACGGTCGCTCTGGTCGCCCTCGGTTTGATGGTCCAGCGCCGTCGAGCTCCCGATCGACCGCGGCCGTTTCGGGTGCCGTTCGCACCGGTTGTCGTCGCGCTGCAGATCGCGCTCGGCGTGTTCTTGGTGTCGGGCTACATCGCGGACAATCCGGAAGCGGTCGCCATCGATGCCCTGTGCCTGCTGCTCGGTGCGGTGGTCTACTACCTCACCGGGCGGCAGCGGGTGGGCTCATAGTCGCGAGCCTTGCGCGGGCGACGAACACGCCCAGCACCACTGCCACGCTGGCGACGAAGAACCAAACCGAGTGGACGACCTCGACGCCGCGCCATTCCCCTGGGCCTTCGACCATTCGCCACAGCATCACGACCGCCGCGGTCCCCAGTAGGAACGGGCACGAGCTGCGCACGGACGCCCGCGACTGTTGCGAGTGGCCTTCGGAGAGCACGAGCAGCGCCGTCAGCAGGCACGTCATCACACAGGTGAAGCCCTCGTTGGTGCGCGCCGCGATGGGGCCCATGAACTCGCCGAACAGGCGTACGACATCGACGTGGGTCCAGGGGAATGCAGTAGCAACGACTCCGAGCGAGCAGCACAACAGCAGCAGGCGCGCCAATGCGATCCGGTCGCCGCCGCGGTCACGGCGGTGCGGAGGCCCAGCTGAAGAGGGGAGGAACTGCATGGGAACACGATAGCAAAGGCTGGTGTACGCGCATGGGGCGCCGATCTCGGCGTCGGCAATCCCGGAACGGGAAGCGCTTGCTACAGCAGGCATGCGTCGCATCCGAAGGAAGCGCCTGTGACGAACCGCGATGCAAGTGACTGGGATCCACTTCCGGAGGACGAGACCGGAATGCACCCGGGCGAGGCATCGGCGGCGAAGCCAGCGGCCACGTCGGGAGCGCCGGCGCGCCCGGGTGCAGTGGTGGCGAGTCCGTGGCCAGGGGCCAGTGCCAAGGCGCCCTCGGCGCTAGGCAACAAGGGACTCTTGGACCAACGCGATGCGTCGCCCCCGTCGTCGATGCTGCTGCCCGCAAGAGAGGGCGCGCCGCAGGCGCCGGGGAAGAGCGCGGAATCGAACCTGCTCCGGTCCCTTCAACGCCCCGAGGCGCGAGCTGGGCTCGAGTCCATCATGGCGTCTCCGGTCGCAGCACCGAAGCCGCGAGCCGCGGCCCGTGTTGCCGCCGCGCTGCTGGTCCCGGTCGAGCTGCCCAGCGCCGGCCCGATCCCCGGCCGCGATCCGCGTGAACAGAGCGGTTGGTTCTTGGCCATGCCGGTGGTGGAGCAGGTGCGATTGCAACGCTCGTGGCAGAACGAGTTCGCCACCGGACTGCCTGGAGTCGATTCGGACGAGGTCCCGCAGAAGAGCCAGCAATTGCTCGAGCGGTTCTGGGTCGCCTACGTCGTGTTCTTCATCGCCGCGCTGCCGCTGATGCTCAGTGAGGGGCTCTCGAGCTTCGTGCGCATGGCCATGGCGGGTTGCATCACTGGGATGCTCTGGCAAGTGTTGCCGCACACGCGCAAGTGGTGCACAGGTTCGGCTGTCGGCGTCTACCTCGGGGTCGCGATGTTGCCGCGCACGACGGAACTGCTGGCCTCGCCGTTCGAGCTATTGGTCGCACTCGGCGGTGCGCTACTGGTTGGCTACACCGCAGGTCTCGGCGTGACCCACGAAGAACGACTGCGGCAGCCAGTCGCAGACTGATCCCTAGCGCGTATCGCCGACGCGGTAGATGAGCACGCCAAACGTCATCGGTCCGTAGGCCGTCGGCAGCACGCGATCGCCCGCGCGCAGTTGCAGCTCGTAGTATGCGGGTGGCAACGCCAGCAACGACTCGACGCGACCAGGCAGCATCACGGTGTCGCGAGCAACGACCGTGCGGCCGTCGCGATCTCGACTCTGCCACCAGATCCCGCTCGCCGTAGCCCCGGCCGCGTTCGTGCTGACGGTGAACTGCGCCACCGGGCCGCCGTCGTCGTTGGCTTCGATCCGCAGGACGTGGCCGTAGACGAAGCGAGCATCGAGCGGCACTGCTTCGTGACCAGCGAAGGCGAACTGGAAGCGCTTTGGCTGCAACGACTTTGCCCAGCCATCCGCGTCGATCGGCTGGGCCCGAAGGACGTATCGGCCTGCCACGATGGTCGGCAGTACGAAGAGGCCTTCGGCGTCTTCGCCAATGCGCTTCCACAAGGGCTCCTCGGTCGGGTCCGTGTTGGCTGCTGGGAATGGTTGCGCTTCTGTCATCAGCCACAAGTCGAGGCGCAGGCGCGGCACCGCGGCGCCGTCGGTATCGCGCGCCACCAAGGTGACGCCGGTTGCGGCGGCACGGCGCGGCAAGAACACATCGACCTGCAGCGGCGGCATGTCTGCTGACGGCACGTCGAGACGACGCGTGTGGGCTTCCATCAACGGTGATTCGACCAGCAGCTGGCCGCTCGTGCTCGGCGAGAAGCGGAGGTCGGCGCGCCCGTTTTCACCGCTGCCGCGCTGTGGCTCGCTGCCGTTGCCGACGAATTGCCAGGTGAACGCCGGGAGCGGCGTGTGGTCGTTGAGGTCGTAGACCAGCAGCGTCACGTTATGCGCAGTGCCGTTTGCGGGTGTCGCATCGGCGGCGGCGTGGCTTGGTGCTGGGGTCGCGTCTGACACCGTTGGTTCGACCCGACTGCGAGCCGTTGCGCCATCGATCGCGCGGGGCTGGTCGGTGGCCGCCGGCGCTTGCACCTCCGGCAGCGGCGGCGCGTCCGGTTCTGGTTGGGAAGCCCAGAACCACAACCCGGTCCCGAGGGCGATGGTGGCGAGGACAACGACGGCGTGGGTGCGGGCCATGGCGATGGTTTCCGGTCTAGTCCTACTCGGTGCGTGGCTCGTAGGAAACGCGCGAATGGGGACTTGGCCGTGTCTTGGGGGCCTATGCGCTCTTTCGTTGCGCCTTGGTCGCGGCCATACTGCTTCGCCCTCGTTGGTGACGAAGCCCGCCGCCGACGCCCGAATCCAGTTCGAATCCAGAGATGAGCAAGGTCTACGACATCGGCGTTCTTCCAGGTGATGGCATCGGCGAGGAAGTCGTCACCGCTGCGCTCCGCGTGCTCGATGCATGCCAGGAGATCTATGGCTTCCAGACGAAGCGCGACCGGATGCCCTACGGCGCTGACCACTTCCTCGCCACTGGCGAGACCATGCCGGATGCTGCGTTCGATCGCATCCGCGGCATGCACGCCGTACTGTTCGGTGCGATCGGCGATCCGCGGATCGAGGTCGGCAAACTCGAGTTTGCGATCATCGCTGGCATGCGGCACAAGCTCGACCTCTACGTCAACCTGCGGCCGGTCAAGCTCTACCACGAGTCGCTGTGTCCGCTGAAGGGCAAGACGGTTGCCGACATCGACATGGTCTTCTGCCGCGAGAACACCGAGGACGCCTACGCCGGGATCTTCGGGTTCACCAAGAAGGGGACGGAGCACGAGATCGCGCTGCAGGAGATGGTCTACACGCGGCGCTGCACGGAGCGGATCATTCGCTACGCCTTCGAGTTGGCGAAGAAGCGCGGCCCGAAGCCAGGTAAGGACAAGCCGCAGGTCACGCTGATCGACAAGGCCAACGCCGTGCGCGCGCAGGATCTGTGGACCCGGACCTTTGCCGAGGTCAGCAAGGACTACCCAGGTATTGCCACGGACCACGCCTACATCGATGCCGCGTGCATGTGGATGATCAAGAATCCCGAGTGGTTCGACGTCTCGGTCACCACCAACCTGTTTGGCGACATCATCACGGACCTCGGCGCAATGCTGATCGGCGGCATGGGCATCGCAGCATCGGGCAATATCCACCCCGGCAGGGTGTCGATGTTCGAGGGCATCCACGGCAGCGCGCCGAAGTACAAGGGCACCGACAAGGCAAGCCCGTTGGCGACTGTCCTTGCGCTGGCCCTGCTGCTCGACCACATCGGCGAGGTTCGGGCCGCGCAGGACGTCGAGGCAACCGTTGCCGAGTTGATCCAGGCCGGAACGATTCGCAGTCTTCGCGCCGGTGAGCACCGCTGCAGCGAACTCGGCCAAATGGTCGCCGATCGTCTGCGCGAGCGCGCGCGAACGCTGCGTTGATTGCCGTGCCAGCGGGATGTCGGCGCCCAATCGGTGCCCAATCGGCGCACTGGCACGGATGAGGCCTGTGCGCTCTGGGAGTGGCTAGGCTAGGATCAGGGGGCCCGCCCGTCTCCCTGCACTCCCATGACGCATACTCTCCCCGCGCCCGGCTGCCGAGCCGTTTCGTCGTTCGTCGCCACGCTGTTGCTCGGTGCCCTCGCGGTCCCGGCGGCGAGCCAGGAGGCGATTTCTCGACCCTACTCGGCGCCGCCTGTCCTCCTCCAGGGCTTTGCGGTGACGGCCGCCACTGTGCAACACGTCGAGCCGGTTCGGGTGCAGAACGGCGAGATCGCCGTGCAGGTCGAGTTCGCCGGGCAAGTGTGCCACATCGTGCTGAGGCCGCATGACGTGCGGTCGCCGAACTTCCGCCTGCTGGCGCTCGATGCGAACGGCGTGCGCGAAGTGCCGCGCCCGGCCAGCGTCACCTACCGGGGCACGATGCTCGAAGACCCGAACAGTTGGGTCGCGGCGACCGTCGTCGGCGATGCTGTTCAGGCAGTCGTTCACGCCAGCAACGGGGATGAGTGGGCGGTTCAGCCGGTGCGCGAAGTGCAGCCCACGGCGCCAGCGGCCTTGCACATCGTCTATCGCACGACGGACAACCAGAACCTGCCGTGGGTCTGTGGCGTGCAAGGGAGCTTGGCGGCTCCGGTCCCCGAGCCGATCGGGCTCGACGTGCTGCGCATCACCCAGCTCGCCTGTGAAGCAGACTTTCAGTACTACCAACTGAACGGCAGCAACGTCACGGCGACGCAGAATGACATCACCGGCGTGATCAACGCCATGGATGCGATCTACCAAGCGGACGTCCAGTTGACGTTCACGGTGGCCACCATCCTGGTCAACACGTCGTCGACGACGAACCCCTACACTTCGAGCGTTGCCGGCACTCTGCTCGGTCAGTTCCAATCGAATTGGAACGCGAACTACGGCAGCACGGCGCGCGATGTCGCGCACTTGTTCACTGGCCGCAACATGGGGCAGGCAAGCGGCGGCGCGATCGGTATCGCCTACGTGTCCACGATCTGCAATCTTGGTGCTGCCTACGGCGTGTCGCAATCACGTTGGACCACCAACTTCACGCGCCGCGTCGCCGTAACCGCGCACGAGATCGGGCACAACTTCAGCGCCCAGCACTGCGATGCCGTGGCCCCCTGCTACATCATGTGCTCGGGCGTCGGCGGTTGTCAGAACGTGCAGACCACGTTCAGTCCGAACGAACGCAACCAGATCATCGCCTTCACCAACTCGGTCGGTTGCCTGACTCTGCAGCCGGTGCAACCGCAGATCACCTCGGTCACTCCCGCTTCCGTCAAGTCGTTCCAGCCGGGCACGGTCACCCTCGCCGGTCAGGGCTTCCTCGGTACCACGCAGCTACAGGTCGGTGCGATCACGCTCTTGAGTGGGTTCACAACGCCCAACGACACGACGCTGCAGTTCAACCCTCCGATCGGCACGGTGATCGGCAACGTCAGCCTGCAGACGACCAACTCTGCCGGCACCAGCAATCAAGCATCGCTTGTCGTTATCGACACCTTGCCAGTGGCGCTGTCGGTAGGTGGTGCTGTGCTCGGCGGCAACAACCTCACATGGTCGTTCGGTGGCACACGCAACAACCTGTGGGTGCTCGCCATCAGCAGCGTCGGCACCGCGTCGCCGCTGCTCGGGCTCTCGATCATCGACAGTCCAACCGTGCTCACGTTTGGGCTGCTCGCGGCCGCCAACGGGCTCGGCAGCTACACCACGCTGGTGCCAGCCAACACCTTTGCCGGCCAGCGCATCTACTCGCAAATCGTCGAGTTGGACACGGCTGCGAACCTGGCGGGCTACAGCAGCTCGGGCATCAGCTCGACGCTGATCTTCAACTGACAGAACCGCGGTTGCGAGGCGTCGTTCGGCGCCCCGCGAGCTAGGCCGCGAGCGGGTCGATGGCGACGGCCCGCCCGCGATGGGCTTCGCGCCATTGGCCGGTCGCGATTGGCCGGTCGCGATTGGCTTGCGACTCAGACCGGCGGTGGGTCGGTCGGCACGTCGCAGGCGGGCGGCATTCGATTGCGCCCTTGGGATCCCGGCGGGCAAGGGGCACTTCGGGCGGCCCCAGTTAGCCCAGTTAGCCCAGTTAGCCCAGTTTGCCCAGTTGCCCCAGTCGTCACAATGACGTGACCTCGGCGGCCACCAAGCGGCGATCGGCGCGGAGCGGGGCAAGGAATCCAGGGCGGAGTCGCGGGCGGGGAGAAGTTGGTCTGACTGGGCTGGTGCATGCCCGAGAAGACGCGGACCAGGGGAAGGTGACACTTCCTTTACGTGGGTAGTGGCTGTAGCTGCCGTTGCGGTGGGCCTATCTTCCGACGCATTGCCGTCGGATTGCCCGACCTGGAGTACCTTCATGATGACTCGTTTCACTGCTGCTCTGCTCGCTCTCGCCCTGCCGCTCTGCGCGCAGGATCCCGCCGCCGCCGAATCGCTGTTCCACAAGGCCTATTGGCTGCAGAACGGCGAACGCAACTTTCCTGAGGCGATGACCCTCTACGAGAAGTTCCTGCAGCAGGCACCGGATCACCCCTTGGTCGGCCGCGCCGCACAATTCCAATTCGAGTTGCTGACGCGCGCTGGCAAGACGGAAGACGCGACCGCCTTCGCCAAGAAGTACGAGAAGGTGCTGGGCAAGGTGGCCGCACCGGCGCCGACGGCAGCAGGCGAAGCCCGGGGCGAAGGGCGAGGCGAGGGTCGCACGCGCGGTGAAGGCGGCGGCGACATGGCCGCACGCCTCGCGGAGGCCAAGAAGCAACTCGAAGAGGCCAAGGCATCCGGCGACCAGGCCGCGGTGGAACGGCTCGAGCGGCAGATCCGCCGCATGGAACAGGCCGGTAGTGAAGGTGGCGCTGGCGGCGCCGGTGGACGCGGTCAGCGCGGCAGCATGTTCGGGAGCAAGAAGCTCACCGAGATGAATGCCGACGAACTGGAGCAGTTCAAGGGCGGCCTCGAACGCATGTCGGGCATGGTCGAGATGATGAAGGAGCGCAACCCAGATGGCGCCAAGGCCATCGAGGAGAACGTCGCGGCACTGAAGACGGCACTCGAGGCCGACAAGCTGGAGGACGCGCAGAAGGCACTCGACAAGATCCGCGAGGCAATGCCACAGCGCGGCGGCCGCGGCGGCCGCGGCGGCGCGGGTGGCGCGGGCGGCGGCGGTAACGCTGCGGGCGGTGGCGGTGGCGGTGGCGGTGGTGCTGCGGGCGGTGGCGGCGGCATCTAACGGCTGACTGCTGCGAGCGACACTCGCTGGCGAACACGGCCGCGTTCTCCGATCTGGTGAGCGTGGCCGTGTTCGTTCCGGTTGTTCGCGTTGGTTCGGTGCTGCGCGCGCGCCGCCACTCCGCGTAGACTTCGCGCCGCGATGAAGCGCCCAGATCCGGTACGGCTCGAGATCTGCCATCACCTTCTGGCGGCGATGTGCGAAGAGGCCGGTCTGCTGCTGCAGCAGAGTGCCGTGAGTCCCAACATTCGCGAGCGCCGCGATTTCTCGGTCGCGGTGTTTGACCGTGCGGGCCGCTTGGTGGCACAGGCTGCACACATCCCAGTGCATCTCGGTAGCGCGGCCGATGCCGTCCGCGCCGCGCGCGCCGCGATCGACTTCGGTCCCGGCGACGTCGCGGTGCTCAACGATCCGTACCAGGGCGGAACGCACCTTCCTGACGTCACGATGGTGGCGCCGGTCTTCGCTCCAGGGCGCCGGACGCCCGACTGGTTTGTCAGCAGTCGCGCGCACCACGCCGATATCGGTGGCGCAACGCCAGGTTCGATGGGCATCGCCCGCGATCTCTACGGCGAAGGCCTTGTGATCCCGCCGGTTTTGGTGCGGCGCAGTGGCGAACCGAATCGCG
>CAMBXM010000135.1 GCA_945871815.1 Singulisphaera sp. GP187 | reverse complement strand
GTGGCTCGCCTTGCTCGGCGTCGCGGCGTTGGTGTTTTTCATCGGCCTCAATGCCCCGACACACTTGCAGGGCCGACACCTGTTCGCAGTGGCCACGTGGTGGATCCTGATGAACGTCACGATGCCATGGACGACCATGTACTTTGGTGTCCAAGCAGTGCACGGAGACGTAGAGGACCGAACGTTTCAGTACCTGTTCATCCGACCCGTTCCTCGCTTTGCCGTGTTGCTGGGCAAATGCATGGCGGTGGCTGGCTTGGCCGCGTTGAGTCATGCTTTCGGCATGGCGATGGTGTTCTTGGCGGCAGCGCTCCATCCTGATCGCTGGGCCGATGGCATCGAATGGGAGCTGTTGGTGGTGTTCGCCCAAGCGAGCTTGTTGCTGGCCGTCGCCTACTCGGCGGTTGCCTGCCTGTTCGGCGCGTTCTTCAAGCGGCCACTGGTCTGGTGCGCGGGCTTCATCCTGTTCTGCCAGATGTTCTTGGCCAACCTGCCCTCTCAGGCTGGTATCCGGTTGGCGACCATTGCCGACCCGGTGCGCCGCTTCGTGCTCGATCGTCTCGACCCGGACCCGCGGCTTGCTCGTGCTTTGTGGCCGAGCGAGCGGAACTGGAACGATGCTCTGATCGGCAACCCGTTGCTGAACTTGTCCATCTTGGTGGCTGTCGCCCTCGTCCTCGCCCTCGTTTCGTACTCGCGCAGCGAGTACGACTCGCGCGAGCGAGAATGACCTCCTTCGGGGCCTCGCGCGCTGCGCATGCCGAATAGTCCACTGAATCCGGGACTGCTGATCCCCGGCGAGGCACCCCAGACGCGCCACCTGCTCTCGCAGGTTGCATGGTTCAACCGCTTGCGCATCTACGCCGCCGCTGGAGTGGTGTGGGGCACGGCGTTGGCAACGCATGTGATCGCCGTCGTCGAGCAGCCGTGGCCGCTGTACTCGCTGGGCGCGCTGATTGCGCTCGTCGACGGCGGCTACATGCTGTACTTCCCGACGCTGTCGCGGCTGTCGATCCGGCACGTTCGCAGACACGTGTTCTCGCAGATCACCATCGACCTGCTGATCCTGACGACGCTGCTGCACTTCACCGGCGGAGTCACCAATCCGCTGCTGTCCTTCTACCTGTTCCACGCGTTCATCGCGGCGCTGGTGCTGTCCGAGGTTGCGGGCTTTGCCGTGGGTGCGATGTCGTTGGTGTTGGTTTGCGGGCTCGCGTTCGGCGAACGCTCAGGGCTGCTGTCGCACCACCCACTGTCCCTGGGTCTGGTGGACCTCTTTGCCGTCGAGCCGCTGGGGTTTGCGCTGGTGCTGTTTGCCTTTGCGACGACGTTGGCGTGCTCCGTCTACTTTGTCGCGCAGGTCCTGCGGCGGCTGCGCGCGGGCGAAGCCCAGCTCATCCGTATGGGGCGTCACCTGGCTCTGAGTGAAAAGCTCGCCTCGATCGGGACTCTGGCGGCCGGAGTCAGCCATGAGATCAACAACCCTGTCGGCGTCATCGCCAACAAGGTGCAGGTGCTGCGCTACCGGGTGCAGGACGGGGACGAACCGCAGAAGCTGCTCTTGGAACTCGATGTCGTCGAGAAGCACGCTCGCCGGATCGGCCAGATCACTGCTGGGCTGCTGGCGTTCTCGCGCGAGACGCCGTTCGAGTTGCGCTCGGTCGATGTTGCGCAACTGGTCCGCGAAGCCGTCGACCTCGTGCGGGTGCCGTTCCGGTCGGCTCAGGTCGAGTTGCGCGTGTCACCAGGAGACGCTGTGACGGTGCTCGGGTCGACGAATCACCTGCTGCAGGTGCTCATCAACATCCTGCTCAACGCCAAGGACGCGTCGTCGGTGGGCCGCGAGGTGGAACTGCGATGGGAGCACTTGGGGTCGGAGGCGGCGATCTCGATCGTCGATGAAGGCACCGGGATTCCGCCGGACGTGCTGGCAAAAGTGTTCGACCCGTTCTTCACCACGAAGGACGTGGACAAGGGCACAGGTCTTGGCCTCGCGATCAGTCACGGGATCGTGGAGCGGCACCACGGCCGCATCGAGGTCGAGTCGAAGCTCGGGGAAGGGACGGTGTTCCGAGTCATCCTGCCGACCGAGTGAAGTCGCACGTCGTTGCGGTGGCTGCGGCGCGCTGCGACGACATCTGGTGGCGGCAACGTCAAGAAGTGCTTGCGGGGCGGCGCACGCGCCGTAGCCTCTGCGCCTGTGTTGGGCGGTCGCACCTTGGGAGGGGGCCACCTGCACGAACCGCCAGGACTAGGCATCCTGGTGGTTCGCTCTGGTCGCTCGTTCGCGGGCTTGGTCGGCTTGCCGACTGCGGCAGATTCCGGTTGGGACCGGTCTTCGACAAGCAAGGCTGCTCGCTGTCGCTGCTCGCGGATGAGCCTAGGGAAACCGCGCCGTCGGGGTGCAAGCTCCGGCGGCGCTCTTTATCGATGCTGGGCCCGAGCCATCGATTGCGGTGTTGGCCGGCAGCGCCCGCCTCGCAGTCGGGTGCGGAGCCGATCCAGCGGAGGTGAGGCCAGCCGTCGCCGGGCCAGCGTTCGAGTCGGCTGGCGGCAGAAACAACGCAGGCCGCTTGGTGGAACCAAGCGGCCTGCGTAAGTGCTCATGCCACCCTCCGGAGCAGTGGCCTCCGGGGACGGCTGCGTGTGAGCGATCGTCAGAGTTTGACGTCGACGACCTGATCGACACGGAAATCAAAGCTGATCTCCTCGTCGATGTTGATCAGGCGGCCCGTGCCCTTGAACTCGTTGAAGATGATGGCGCCCGACAGCGAGCGGCCATCATCGAGAGACAGCTGCACCCAGTCGGCTTGACGGGCGTTCATCAGCAGGTCGTAGACCTCTTCCCGCGTGGGGCGAGTGACATTGCGCTCAGCCATTTTCATTCCTCTCTACTCCTTCCGTTTGCGCGGAACGTGTCCGCAGCGCTCGGGAAACCGCATTGGGACCGGCAAGGCCGGCTTGGAACAGTATCCGTGACCAGGATTCGAATCGGGCCGGATCTTGCCACAGGTTGTCCAACTCAGCAAGGTGCCGGAAGCCCCCAGCCATTTTGGAGACCTCGCGAACGCGCACGATGGGCACGCCGGGAGCCGGGCTCGGGAAATCGAGGGCGTAGACCAAGCCGCAATGTACGCGACCGACTTCGGTCGCGTCGTCGTTGAGCAGGCCGCAAAAAGCCGGTTTGGGCACGTCGCGGACCTCGCCGTCGGCCGTCGCCGCCGCGGTGACGAAGGCGAGTTCTTCCTCGAGTTCCTGCAGCAGCGCGGCCGCGAAGAAGCTGTGAGACCCGGTCAGGGCTGCGGGCCTCGGGTTGATGTGGCCACCGATGCCGATCGAGAGCAGATTGTGTAGGCGCACCTCGGTCTGCGCCTGCTTTCGCTGCACGCAGAACACCTGCGCGGGGCGGCGCAGCACGCAGTACGGAATCAGCTGCTTCCATTCCGGGTTCTGCTCGGCCTCGGGGCGGCCGACGAAGAAACCACGCTGGACGAATTCGTCGAGCATTCCGGCCGTGTGGGCCCCTTGCTCGAGGAAACCCTGCGGCCAGTCACCGCCGAAAAAGTCGCGACGGGCGACAACGAAGACTTCTTCCACGGCGGCCATCGATGGGTCTCGCCTCTCAGCTCTTCGAGCCGTCGCCCGAGCCCCCATCGCCCGAGCTTCCGTCGCCCTTGGACTTGGGCTCGGCCTGCTTTTGCAGCAGGTTGCGGAGGCCCGCGAGCGAGGTCAACTCGCCGCGGTGGCCCTTGGTCTCCGCTGCTTCGCGACCGCTCTCGATCGTGAACACGCGCGGATCGTTGGCGCGGCCAGGACCGCGATCGTCGCGATCGCGCCCGCCACGGTCCCCGCGATCGTCGCGGCCGCCAAAGCGGCTACCCCGGCCGCCACCATCGCGGCCACCAAAGCGCCCGCCGCCGCCTTCGCGACCGCGTCCACCGTGGCGCTCACCGCCGCCCTTCTGGCCTTCTCCGACGGCTGCCGGCGTTGCGCCTTCGACCGGCGCTTCGCCGCTCTCGAGCAGCATCCGATCCTTCTCGGGCTTGCCTTCCGGGGTCAGCGGCGCCGAACGGTTGCGGCCGCGGCGGCTTTCCGGGGCCCGCGCGGCGCGCGACAACACCGGTGTCTGCGGCTCGTCGCGGCGCGGGCGGCGCTCACGGCGATCGGCCGGGCGATCGAGTTTCTCGCCGAGCGTGGGGGCCCGCCCTTCGAACACGTGACGCGGCGGGTGCATCGTCAGCGAGATCTTGCGCGTCTCCAGGTCAAGGTGCGCGATCCAGACTTGCACGACCTCGCCGACGCGTAGCATTTGCTGCGGGTCGCGGAGCCGGTAGCCGGGGATCTGCGAGATGTGGATCAGCCCGTCCTGACCGATGCCGAGATCGACGAACGCGCCGAACTCTGTGAGATTGGCGATCCGACCCCGCAGTTCGAGGTCGACTCGCAAGTCGGCCATCGTGTGCACGCCCTGGTTGGTCGTCGCGGTTAGTTCCCCGCGCGCGTCCGTGCTGGCGTTGCGCAGCGCATTCACGGTGTTCAGCACACGTTGACGGTCGACATCCGGGCCGGTGAAGGCATCAAGGTCCGCATCCCGCAGGTCCTTGCCGAACAGCTCTTGGACCGCGACGCCCTGCTTCTGCGCGATCGCGCGGGCGATGTCGTAGTCTTGCGGCAGCACCGGGCTGCGATCGAGTGGCTCGTCGCCGCCTTCGATGTGGAGGAAGCTGCTGAAGTTGGCGACGGTTGCTGCATCAAAACCCGCAACCTCGAGTAGCTGCGCCCGATTGCGGAAGCCGCCGATCTTCTTCTTGTGGTCCAGGATCGACTTGGCGCGCTCCGCGCCGACGCCGGGCACATAGGCCAACAGATCGAGATCTGCCGTGTTCAGGTCGACCCCGACGGCGCCGACGCACGAGCTGACGACGGCGTCGAGCTCGCGCTCCAGCACGCCCTGGTGCACGTCATCCAGGGTCTGGCCGAGTCCCAGTGTGCGGAACTCCATCCCGAGCAATTCGCGCATCGGGTCCTGCAGCCGGCGGCCCAGTGAGATCGCAGTGCGCACGCCGACTTCGACGCCAGGCATCGCGCGGCGGCCGGTGGAGCTGGTCGCGAAGATCGCCGAAGCCGCTTCGTCGACCGGGATCAGCATCGGTAGCTCTTCTTTGGTGAGCGACTGGCGCAATGACTCGACGAGTTTCTCGGCGGCAATCTGGCGCTTGCCGTGCGGCAGTGCGATCGCGGCCGGCTTCTCGGTGCGGATCAAGGTGCAGAGTTCCGCGACCATCGCCGAGCGCTGTTCGTCGGTCTCGCTGTGCAGCGTCTTGTGCTGTGCGACCGAGCCATCTTCGCCGAGCAGGGCGAGCCACACCGTCTTGCTGCTGTTGCGCAGAGCCAGCACCTTCTTGTGCCCGAGCGGGGGGGCCATCAACTGCGAGCGGAGGTTGCGCGCGTAGGTGCGCACCGCTTCGCGGTCGGCCTTCTCTTTGAGGCGGCGACGGACATCGCGACCGCAGCCAGCGCACAAGCCGCTCTGCCAGGCGTGGTCGAAGACGACGTCATAGAACTCGCGCAGCGGCGAATCGGCCGGCAAGTCGTCACAGTGCAAGGATCGCAGCACCTCGCGGTGCTGTTGGTCGGGCAGCGTCAGTTCGAGCTCAAGGATCTTCTCACGCTCGGCGCGGCGCAGCGCCAGCATGCGGCTGGCAGAGATACGGCTGATGGGCTCGGCGAAGTTGAAGAACTGCTCATAGCGTTCTTGACCACCCTTGCCGGGATTGACAGCCTTGGCGCGCAGGACGCCGCGGCGCAGTTCGTCGCGACACTTTGCCCGCGTCGTTGGATCGAGCACGATCTTCTCGGCGAGGATCAAGGCAACGCCTTCGAGTACGGACTCCACGGACGGCATGCCGTTCGCTTCCGACACGTACTGCTGCGCGGCTTCGGCGAGGCCTTGTTCCCCGAGTTGCCGGTGCTGGATCGCCAAGGCCAATGGCAGCAGGCCCTTCTCCTCCATCTGCATCGCCGTCGTGCGGCGGCGCGGACGCAGCGACTGGTAGAGATCGTCGATCAGGTCCTGGTCGAAGCAGGTCTGCAGCATTGTGCGCAGCGGCTCGACCTCCCGACCGCGCTCCTGCGCTTGCTGGAGGATCGCATCCTTGCGCTGCTCCAGTTCGAGGAGGAAGTGCAGCCGGTCCGCGATCGCCGCCAGCCGGTCTTCCGGCATGCCGCCGCACAGGTGGCGACGGAAGCGAGCGATGAGGACGGGCGGCTCACCGTGTTCGAGCAGGGACACCGCGGCGGCGATGTGGTCCTTGTTGCTGTCGAATTCGGCGCAGAGACGATCGAGGGTGGCGTCGTTTGCCATGGGGCTTAGCCGTGGGGGATCCCAGGCTGGCTGTCTTCGGGAGAGAA
Organism: Singulisphaera sp. GP187; assembly: GCA_945871815.1. Taxonomy (GTDB): domain Bacteria; phylum Planctomycetota; class UBA1135; order UBA1135; family UBA2386; genus SXPK01. The sequence continues at coordinate 4,253 of CAMBXM010000135.1, read as the reverse complement.
CCTGTGGACGGAGGATCCTGCTGCAGCGGGCTGCAGCGTGCGGCGAAAGCGCAGGGTCGCTAGGCGGCGCGGAAACGGCGCGGAACCATAGCAGACATCTTCGCCGGACCACAGGGGCCCATGGCCAGACCCGCGGCGTTCGCGCCCAGGCGGAGGACAGAACGTTGCGGTGGGCCCTCCTGGACTCCAAGATCAGATCCCCGATGACCGCCAACGGCGAGCTTTCCAACGTCCGTCGGATTTTTGTGCGGGCGCCAAACTGGGTCGGGGATTTCGTCATGGCGACGGCCGCGTTCGCCCGCATCCGGCGGGCGTTTCCTGCGGCTCACATTGCCCTCGGCGGGCGACCCTTCTTGCAGCCGCTGATCGCTGGCAGCGATTGGTGCGATGAGTTCCTGCCGACCCCTAGAGCCGGCGGCCTGCGCGGGTTGCTCGCCCAGATTCGGGCTGTGCGGCAGGGCCGCTTCGACCTCGCGGTGGTGTTGCCGAACTCCCTGGAGACGGGGCTGGTACCGTTCCTCGCCGGTGTGCCGCTGCGCCTTGGCTACCGCCAGGGGCGGCCGCTGCTGATGAACCGCGGCCTCACCGTGCCGGCGCAGCGCCAGCTGTGGCAGAAACGCGTCGGTCCAAGGCGCAAGCCGGTACCGATGCCGCGCTACTACAAAGAACTGCTCGACGTGCTGCAGTTGCCGGGCGCCGATATGCACCCGCAACTGTGTGTGACCCAGGAGGAGTCGGCCTGGGTCGATGCCGACCTCGAGGCTCGCGGGATCGGCCCACACGAACGCATCGTCTTGATCGTGGTCGGAGCCAACTTCGGCGCCAGCAAACTGTGGTTGCCGGAGCGCTTCGCCGAGGTCGCCCGCCACTTCCGAGCGCTTGGCTACCGCCCGCTCGTGACCGTGGGGCCGAGCGAGGTTGACCTCGGCAAGCGAATCGCCGAGGCCGGCGGCGTGCAGGCCCTGGTCGATCCCGTTCTGCCGCTCGACAAGCTCAAGGCTCTGGTTCAGCGTTGTGTGCTGATGGTGACCGGGGACACCGGCCCTCGGCACCTCGCCGTGGCGTTCGATCGACCCGTCGTGTGCTTGATGGGGCCGACCGACCGCAGCTACACGGATTACTGCACGGAACGCACCGAGTTGATCCAGAAGGACCTCCCATGTGTGCCGTGTCAGCGCAAAGTGTGCCCACTGGGGCACCATCAGTGCATGCGCGATATCGCGGTCGCGGACGTGGTGGCTGCAAGCGAGCGGTTGCTCACCCGCTGGACGTAGGGCCGGCGGGCGTTACTGCGTGAAGGCCGCGGCGCAGAAGCTGACGACCTGACTACCGTCCTCAGCAAGAGCTTGGCCGTAGTGGAGCAGCGACGCCTGGCCTTCCGCCAGCAGCGCACACAGGGTGATCGCGGGCGCCGAGCACACCCGGTCGTCGTTGCCCGGCCCTTCGATGGCCTGATGAAACGCTCCGGCATCGCCGCGCGTCAGGTGGACTAGGCGCCCCCGGTCATCGTGCTCCAGGCGCGCGCAGCGGGCGCGGTCCACCGGTTCGACATCGTCGAATAGCGGGCCCAAGTGGGCGAGGTCGGCACCGGCGATCCACAGGACCCGACCGCCGCGCTGCGCGGCCGCAGCTCGGAACGATGCGACCAGCCGGTGCAGCCAGGGCTCGCGGGTCGGGTCACCATCCCCAGAGGGCAGGGCGCCGCAGAGAAACGCGGCGACGGTCGGCGGCGGCAGGCGCAGCTGTTCATGAACGAACTGCAGCCACAGCACCTGGAACTCCAGCGAGTGTTCGCCGCGGTGCATCAGCACGTCCTCGGTCCGGGGGGCGTGAACTTCTTGGTGCACGGCGGCCACAAAGGCGCGGTCCGTTCTGCAGGTTCCAAGCGGCGTGCTCCAGTCGAGCGCAAGGCCCGCGACGGGGCCAGCTGGGCCTTGGTGACCGGTCCCGAAGAGAACGTAGAGATCGGCTGGTCCGCTAGCGAGTAGGTGACCGTAGGCGGCGCCGTAGCCGAGCTGGCCACGAAGGAGATCGATGTGCGGCGCGATCAGCCCCGTGGTGACACTCGTCAGTGCGGGGCGGGTCCGGCACAGAGACAGCGTCCGTTCGAGTTCGCGGCGCAGACCAGCAGCGTCGGCGGGATAGCCAGCCGACCCGGCATGCGCCGCCTCGCGAACGCCGGTCGCAAGCCACTGCGCCAAAACCTGGTCGCGGGCACGTTCGTAGCGCTCAGAGTGAAGCAGGAGTCGCTCGTCAAGGTGTGCGACGAGACCGGCGACGTCCGCCGGTCGGATGGCAAGGCGGAGCTCGCGGCTCGCTGCCGTTGCGATCGCGGCCACCGACTGCATGCCATCGAGACGTATTAAGACCGGCAAGAACTCGCGCGGTACGAAGCTCGGCTCGGCAATCCCCAGCGGATCATGGAAGGCGATGCCATCGACGTTCTGGTGCACGACGCGTTCGCTCGGCAGGGCGCGTAGCGGCGGCGGGCAGTACGAAGGATCGGCCTTGGACATGGGCGGGGTAGGATAGCTGGCCGGGGGGTCGCTGCGGCGACGCCCACAGGCTAACCAAGACTGCTGGGGCGAGACCCCGCGTCCGATCCATGTCGCAAGGAACCTTCCTGCTGCTCGTTGCCCGCGATGGCCAGACGGAGACGCATGCATTCCGTCAGGATGCGGTCACTATCGGCCGTTCGCATGAGTGCGACTTGGCCCTCCCGGATCGGCTGATCTCCCGAATGCACTGTCGCGTCGAGCGGGTGGACGAGGGCTTTGCGCTGGTCGACCTCGGGGCCCAGAACCCTGCCCGGCTGCGCAATCGGCCAGTGGTCCGCGCCGAGTTGCGCCCAGGGGATTCGTTCACGATGGGCAGCTACGAGATCACGCTCTCGGTGCCAGCCGAGGAGCATGCCTCGATCGAGGACACCCGTCTGCACGGCGACGCGCGCAGCGCCCACGACCTTTCGACGTTCCTCTCGATCGCCAAGTCACTGAACGAAGAGCACCAACTGACGCGACTGCTCACGCAGATCGTCGATGCGGCGATCGAACTGGGCTCGGCCGAGCGGGGCTTCTTGATCCTGGCCAGCGGCGAGGACCACTCGGTCGAAGTTGCGCGGAACTTCGCGCAAGAAGAGGTGCTGTCGCCAGAACACAAGGTGTCGCGCACGATCGCGCGTCGAGTGCTCGAGTCCGGCGTCCCGGAGTTGACGACCAACGCGCAGCAGGATGATCGCTTCCGCGATCTGCAGTCGGTATCCGATCTGCGGCTGCGCTCGGTGCTGTGCATGCCGATCCGCATCCAGGGCAAGGTCGGCGGCGTGCTCTACATCGACAACCGGCTACAGCAACAGGCCTTTGGGGAGCGCGAGAAGCAGTTGCTGACGTCGCTGTCGGACTATGCGGGCGTTGCGATCCAGAACGCGCGTACGCGCGAGGAAATCGAGCGCAAGACGCTCGACTTGCAGCAGGCGCTCGACCGGGTCGATCAGCTGAACGCGGCCTTGAAGGGCCAGCTGCAACAGAAGACGGCGGAGCTGAGTGAGATTCGTGAGGAACTCTCGTCGCAGAGCCACGGGCCGCGAACGAAGTACGACTACAAGCACATAGTCGGCACGGGGCGCGCGATGCGTGTCGTGTTCAACCTGCTCGACAAGTACATCGAGACCGATGATCCGGTGATGGTCGCTGGCGAATCCGGCACTGGCAAAGAGCTGGTCGCCCGCGCCATCCATTCACAGAGCCATCGGGCGCAGAAGCCGTTCATCAGCGAGAACTGCGCGGCGCTGCCCGAGTCCTTGCTCGAGAGCGAGTTGTTCGGTTACGTCAAAGGTGCCTTCACTGGGGCTACCGGCAACAAGAAGGGCCTGCTCGAACTCGCCGACGGTGGCGTGCTGTTCCTCGACGAGGTCGGAGATATGCCGCTCGACCTGCAGAAGAAGTTGCTGCGCGTGCTGCAAGAAGGCGAAGTGCGCCCGATTGGCGGCAGCGAGACCAAGAAGGTCGACGTGCGGTTGATCACGGCCACCAACCGGAATCTCGATGAGATGGTGAAGGAAGGCGACTTCCGCGAGGACTTGTTCTATCGGATCTCGGTCCTGCCGATCACGCTGCCGCCACTGCGCGAGCGCCGCGAGGACATCCCGTTCCTCATCAAGCGGTTCCTCACCGACGTCATGCACCCGCAGCACGGACGTGTGCGACTGTCCGCCGAAGCGCTGCAGAAGCTGGTCGAGTTTCATTGGCCCGGCA
>CAMBXM010000134.1 GCA_945871815.1 Singulisphaera sp. GP187 | reverse complement strand
GAACGGCGAGGCTTGGTTGCTACAGGCCGCCTTTCGGTCTTTCTGTGACCACCGTGCGCGCACACGGCGGCAGGCAGTTCTTGTCGACGACAAGGCCGTCGCGGAACTCGAAGCCCCGAGGATCGCTTGCGGGCTCGAACTGCGCGACGAGGTCGAGTCGCGACTGCAGTCGCTGCCGCCGCTCGAGCGCGTGTTGCTGGTGGCGTTCCATGGCCATGGCCGTTCGCTGAAGGATCTGGCCGCGCGGCACGGGCTGCCGCTCAACACCATCAAGTCGCATCTGCACCGAGCCCGGGCCCGGTTGGCAGAACGGCGCGGAGGCCACGATGACGCCCGCTGAGTTCCAGACTCTTCTCGACCGGTGCCTCGATGAGCGGCGCGATCCGTTTTGCGACAGCACCCTCTGTGCCTACCTCGAGACACGTCCCGACGAGGTGGAGCGGGTCGCGTCGTTGGTGCAAAGACTCGATGTGCTACGCCGCATTGCGGCTGTGCCGCGGTCGCGGGCGCGGTGGCCGATCGCGCTCGCAGCGCTCGCGGCCACCGTCTTCTGCCTGCTGCGGCTGTGGCCGTCGCCACTGCCAGTCGAGCCGCGGCCTGCACTCGGCCGTGTGCTGCGTGCAACTCTCCACCCGGTGATTGCGCGAGCGCCGTTCGTCGCGACCGTCACCGTGCGCGAAGTCATGGTCAATCAGCCGGGCCTGCGCCTCGAAACCTTCACCACTCGCTCGGAACGTTTATGAAGCGCACTCCCCTGATTCTCTGGTTGGTCTTGTTGGCATTGGTCGCCGGCGTGCGGGCGCAGAAGTTGCCGCTGGCAGATGGCACCGGGCGCGTGGCCCAACTGGTCGACGTGCGGGCGCTGAGTCCAACCGCTCCCGGTGTGGAGCGCGATGTCGCTGCCGACCGTGCGTCGCTGGCCTCGTTGGCGTTGTTCGTGCGCCGGTTCTGCGAGCCGCCTCTTGCTCCAGACCATGATTTGCAGCCGTTGGGCGAGCGCTACCTCGCCGTGCTGGCGGGGCCAGAGCAGATCGCTTTTGTCGAGCGCATGATCGCGACAGCCAAGGCTCACCAGGGGGAACCTCTGCTGGTCGAGTGCCGCATCCTTAGTTTGACCGACGCGAGCTTTCAGAAGCACCTCGCGCCGTTTCTGCCGGCAACTGCGGTTGCACCGCGAGCGGAAGTGGTGACGGCGGAGCCCAAGCTGCTGGGCTTCTTGTTCCAGCAAGGTGAGTCGAGCCGCGATGCGGCGCGCGTCGCGATCCTCGGTCCAGGCCAGATGCAACCGCTGTTCAAGTTGCTGACCGCTGACGCGGCGACCGATCTGTTGCAAGCCCCGTCGATCCTCGTCTTGCCGCTGCAATCGGCCAGCATCGCGGTCGGCGAAGACGTTGCCTACGTCAAGGACTACGAACTCGACGTTGTCGACGGCAGACTCGAGCCGCGCAAGGTCATGGGCAGTGTGTTCGACGGCGTTCGCATCGACGCTACGTGCGGCTTGATCGATGCCGACCGCATCGCCCTCGAGTTCGCCCTGCAGCAGCAGGTCTTGGTCCGGCCGATTGCGGAGTTTCGTACGACGCTGGCACAGTCCGGCGACGTGGCGATCAAGGCAACGATCGAGGTGCCGTCGAGCACGGGTTGTCGTACCGAGCAGTCGCTGGTGCTGCCTCTGGGTGCAAGCGCCGTCGTCGCCGCCAAGAATGGGGAAGGCACCTGGTGCGTGACCACCGTGACGGTGACACAGTCCAACGGTCGGTCGCCCCGCTGAGCGCATGACCGACTCCGCTGGCTCGACAATCCAGCGGTCTCGCCATGCATGTGGCCCGAACGCCGCCGTCTCCGCACTGGAGCCGCCGCAGCGCGCGCCTATCCTGCGCGGGTGCTCGCACTCCTCACTTCCGGCCCGGGCCGCGTCGCCCGCTTCGCGGCACCGTGACCGCGTCGCCAAAGCCGGACGAGCTGGCGGAGGTCCTCGCCGAGGTGCGCCGCATCGAGGTGCAGAGCAATCGCCTCGTCAGCAGCGTGATGGCTGGCGGCTACAGCTCGGTGTTCCGCGGCTCGGGCTTGGAGTTTCTCGAGGTCCGCGAGTTTGCCGACGGCGACGACCCTCGACTCATCGACTGGAAGGTGACGGCGCGCACGGGCCGACCGTTCGTCAAGCGGTTCGTCGACGAGCGCGAGCTGACTGTCATGTTCTTGCTCGATGTGTCGGCGTCGATGGATGGCGGCTTCGGGGTGTGGTCGGCGCGGCAGATGGCAGTGCGGTTGTGCGCGTGCCTTGCGTTTGCCGCGGTGCAGAACCACGACAAGGTTGGGCTGATTGCCTTTGGTGAACGCGAGGTTGCGGCCTTCGTGCCACCCCAGCGCGGTAGCGCGCACGCACTACGCATCGTGCGCGATGGGCTGCTGTTGCAGGTCGGGGGAGGGGGCACGGGCGCAGTTGGCGCTCGCGGGATCGACGCTGCGCTGGATCGTGCCGCGCGCCTGTTGAAGCGCCGGTCGGTCGTGTTCGTGCTCTCGGACTTCCTTGGCGGCGAGATCGGTCGGCCCCTGCTCCGGTGTGCGCAGCGCCATGACCTCACGGCGGTGCGCGTGCTGTCGCCGGAGCTCTTCCCGCCGCGCGCGGGGCTCGTGCGCCTCCGGGATCCGGAGACCGGCGTCGAGCGCATCGTTGATTGGAGCAACGAACGCGTGCGCCTAGCCTGGCTCGCGCGGGTCGCACGGTGGCGGCAACTGCGCGACGCCGAGTTCGAGCGCGGCAACATCGACGTCGTCGACGTGCCGGTGCCGATGCTGCGCGACCGCGATGCGATCGCCGGACCGATCCTGAAGTTCTTCCGCATGCGCCAACTGCGCGGGGCCAAGCGGTGACGGCGATTGCGCGGCGGTGCTGGGTCGCGGCGTTGATGGCTGCGGTGGCGTGCAGCGAGCAGAACGGTGATCCGATCGCGGCCAGGGATTTGGCGGTGCGCGTCGAGGTTGCCAATGGCTCTGAGGAAATCGGGTTTGGGGAGCCGTTCGAGTTGCGCGTGGTGCGCACCTTTCGCGCCGACCTGCGGCTCGAGGCGTTTCACGACCGCGATCTAGCACCACTGCAGCTGCGTTCGCTCGGGGTCGAGCAGCGCACCGGCGACGGTCGGATCGAGGAGGTGCATCGGTTCTCGGCGCGAGCGTTCGTGCTCGAACGTGTCGTCGTACCGCCGTTGCGCCTGTTGGCAGTGCCCAAGACCGGCGGTGCGCCGCTGCGGGCCGAGAGCAGCGAAGTGACGCTGCGCGTGCGTACTTCGCTGCGTGCGGTCGGCGATCGCGAGATCGAGCAGTCGCTCGAGTTGGTGCCGATGCCGGCGGCCTCGCGCCCATGGCTCGCCGTACTGTCGTTGTTGGTGGTTGCGGTCATCGCCTTTTGGCGTTGGCCAAGGCCGCGTCTGGTCGCGGCGCCCACGTTGCCGGCGCTCTTGGCCCCACCTCTGGTCGATGTGCGCGCCTTGGCGCATGCAGCGCTGCTGCAGCTGGAGGCGAGTGCGCTCGGGGACCGCGAGTTTGCCGAATCGCTGGCGACGGTCGTGCGCGAGTTCGCAGCTGCGATCCTTGGACGAGGTATGAGCACGCGCACGACGGACGAACTCGTTGCCGACCTCGGGCGCTGCGATGCGGCCGCACGAAGTTCCCTGCTCGCGGCGATGACGACTTGCGATCTCGTCAAGTTTGCCTGTGGCGAGCTCGGTCCTCCTCGACGTCTCGCAGTGCTGGCCTCAGCCCGCGCGTTTCTCGATGGCGCAAAGGTGCAGCGATGAGCATGTGGGCGATCGGCGACACCGGATGGTCGTTGCAAGATCCGCAGTGGCTCGCATTGCTGCCGATCGCGGCGGTCATGGCGGTGCTCGCGCGGCGAGGCCTGCGGGTGCCCGCGGCGACGTTCGCGCCGCTGTCTTTGCAGGACGACGAGCCCTTGCCGGCAACGTGGCGAACGCGATGCGTGAACCTCCCCGATTGGCTGTCGGTGTTGGCGTTTGCTGTGGTCGTGCTCGCGCTCTCTCGACCCGTGGTTCGTGTCGCCATGCCGGCGATCAAGACCGGGATCGATCTCGTGGTCTGCCTCGATGTCTCCTCGTCGATGGCAGCTGCGGATATGGATGCACGACGCGATCGCCTCGCGGTTGCGAAAGCCGCGGTAAAGGCCTTCGTAGCTGGCCGGCCTGACGATCGCATCGGATTGGTGCGCTTTGCCCGGTATCCCGACGTTGTGTGCCCACCGACGCTCGATCACCACGCCCTGGTGCAGATGCTCGAGGACGTGAGCCTGGTCCAGCGCGACGGGCCCGAGGACGCTACTGGCATCGGTGCAGCCATCGCGCGGTCAGTGCAGATGCTGCGCGCGAGTACACAGCCGTCGCGGCTCGTCGTGTTGGTCACCGATGGCGCGGAGAACGTCGCCGCAGCGGGAACGCCCGACGAGATTGGTCCGCTGCAAGCGTCGCAGGCAGCGCAGTTGCAGGGCGTCCGCGTCTACGCGCTGGCAGTCGGCGTCGGAACCCGCGCCCAGGACGGCACGGAAGTGCGGATGGACACCAGCCAGATCGAACAGCTTGCCCAGCGGACGGGGGGGCGGTTCTTCGCCGCCCGCGACGCGAACGCCTTGGCTGAGGTGTATGCCGAGATCGCGCAACTCGAGCGCTCGCCCGTGGAAGAGCCACGCAGCGTCTTCGAGGATTGCGCCGCGAGCGCGATCGCGCTGGCACTCGTGCTGCAGTTGCTCGGCGTGATGCTGCGGCGCACGGTGCTGGAGGTGCTGGCGTGATCGCATTGGAGTTTGGCAATGCGTGGGCACTTGCACTGCTCTTGCTGGTGCCGCCCTTTTGGCTGTTCCTGCGCGCGCGCGATCGTCGGCGCCGGGACTTGCGCCGCCAGTGGCTCGGGCCGCGCGCTCCTGCACTGTCGCCCATGGCGACCACGAGAGACCGTCGCGAACGCGCCGCGCGGCCGTTTGCTGTCGGTTCGCTCGCCGCGCTCGTGCTAGCACTCGCTGGGCCTCGCTGCGGCGAACCCGAGGTCGGTGTCGAGGTGCGTGGTCAAGACCTCGTGCTGTGCTTCGACGTTTCGCGCTCGATGCGGGCCCGCGACCTGTCGCCCGATCGCATGGAGGCCCTGCGCCGAGCCGTCGCCGAACTGCTGCTGGCGGCGCGCGGGGATCGGATCGCGCTGGTTGCCTTCGCAGGGGAAGCACGGCTGTGCGTGCCATTGACGACCGATCTCGAATCGCTCGGACAGGTGTTGGCGACGATCGACGAACTCGCCGTCGCGCGCGGCGGCACCGACCTCGGTGCAGCGTTGGCCGTTGCGCAGCTTGCGCTGGTCGGCAGTGAGCGCGGCACGGTGTTCGTGTTGACGGATGGCGATGACCTCGACGGACGTGGGCTGCAGGTGGCGCGCCGTTGTGCTGTGCAGGAAGTCGCGGTGCACTGCGTCGCATTCGGTAGCGAACGCGGCAGCAAGATCCCGGTTGCCAGCGACGGTGGCGAGACGTACTTGCGCGACCGCAGTGGTGCAGAGGTAGTGAGTGCGATCGACCCGCGAAGCCTGCGGGCGATGGCGGTAGCGACGGGCGGCGAGTTCGTGCTAGCGGCGGATGTCGGCGATGCCGTGCTCGTCGAACTGTGGCAGCGGACGGTGCGCGGACGGGCTTCAGCACAGCTCGCAGAGAGCGGAGAGTTGCGCCGTCCGGAGCGCTTCCAATGGGCACTCGCGCTTGCGGTTGGCTTGTGGCTGCTCGGGGTGATGTCCGCGCACTCGGGGCGCGCAGTCCGGGTGCATTCCTCCACCGGCGTTTGAGCCGACTCGAGGACGCAGTCGTTGCCGCGGACGTTGCGTGCTTGGTGTAGCATCCGCGCCCGATGCTGACCGCTGACCAGTTCCGTTCGCTTGCACTCGCGCTGCCTGGAGCTGCCGAAGGCGAGCACATGAACCATCCGGACTTTCGCGCCAACGGCCGTGTCTTCGCCAGCCTGGATGCCACCAAGACGCGTGGCATGGCGGTGCTGACGCCAGTGCAACAGCGCCGCATGCTGCAGGCGAGCAGCGCGTTTGCCGCGGCGAAGGGCGCCTGGGGCCGGCAAGGCTGCACCATGATCGACCTCGCGACGGCACTGGGTGACATGGTGCGCGCGGCTCTGACCAGTGCCTGGGAGAACGCCATGGCGCAGGAGACCAAGGCGACCAGGAAGGCGTCGGCGACACGAGGCCGTGCCGTGGCGAAGGCTCAAGGCGGCAGCAAGATCGCGGCCGAGAAGATCGCGGCCAAGAAGCCCCTTGCCAAGAAGCCCGGTGCCAAGAGGACGGCGGCGAAGCAGTCGACCAAAGGGAAGCCCGCCGCCGGGAAGCCGGCCGGGCGCAAGCGCGGCGGTGCTGGTTGATGCCTGGTTGCGCCCGCCCCATGATCGCGCTCCGCCCATGAAGCTCCTCCGCTACGCCTTGCTGGCCGCAACTGCCGTTGCGCTGCTTGCCGCTGGCGGCGACTTGTTGACGCGTGCGGCGGCCGCCTTCGCGCAGAAGCGCTACGCCGACGCGGCAAAGGCCTACGCAGAAGCGGTGTCTCTACACGGCGCTGCGGCGGCGGCTGAACTGCACTACGACCACGCACTCGCAGCGCTGTTGGCGGCGGATCTCGATGGCGCTGCGGCGGCAGCTCTGCTCGCGAGTGCTGGCGGCGACGACACCGTCCGGGGTCTCGCCGAGCACCTTCGCGGCACGATCGAATGGCAGCGCGCCGCGAAGCTCGCGGTGATGGCCGAGCAGGTCGAGGCCGAGCCGTTCTTGTACACGCAGGCACTCGAGCGACTCGCGCGCGCGCGGGCGCACTGGCAGGAAGCTGCCAGCGGCGCGACGCCGCAGCCAACCGCGATCCGCAACGTGGAACGGGCGCTGCTGCGATGGGACGAACTGCAGGCGGCGCAGGCAGAGAAGGACCGGCAGAAAAGAGCGGCGGGGGCCAAGCAACGGCCGATGGCTGTCCCCGAGCCCAAAGCTGGCGAGAACGACAGCAACGGCGAGGGTCGCGACGGCAAGACCGAGACGCACGACAACCCGCTCGCACCGCTACAGACGGAGTTGACTCAAGAGGAGGTGCAAGGACTGTTCCTGCGCCTCGAGCAGAAGGAGCAGCAGAAGCTCGCGGTTCGGCGCGCGCAGCGGACGAGCCCCAACGCTGCGGTGGAGCGCGACTGGTGATCGTCGGCATGCGTTGGCCGCTGGTGGCGGTCCTCCAACTCGCCTCGTCGGGTGCGCCACTCGCGGCACAGAACGCTGCGCCCGATGTTGCCATGGCCTCGGACTTGGCAGCGGCAGCACAGCAGGCCGTATTCGTGCGCGTCGACGCCGGCCGTGCCGCTCGGTACGTCGGCGAAACGGCGAACGTGCGCGTGACGATCGGTTTCGATCGCGCGTTCTTTGCCAAGCACGGTGCCCCGTTGTTCCAGCGCGACCTCGACCTGCCGGTGCAGCTAGCGGCGAGGTGGCTCGATGGCGCTGACGATTGCCTGCGCAGCCAAGATCGCGAGCCGCCGCCCAGTACTGCGATGCTTCGTCTCGTCGTCAACGATCGCGTGGTCTCGGTGCCCATCGTCGGCGACGAAACCGTCGCGGCGCGGACCTTTGCGATCGTGACCTTCGAGCGCCGATTCGTACTGCCGCGCCCGGGTTCTGTGGCGCTCTCGGTGCCGACGCTGCGATTTGCGGTGACCACGGCGTTTCGCGAGGACTTCGTCAACGGCCGAACGCCGACGGATCGCCTCGACTGCGAGGTGCGAGCGACGTTCGCTGGCGAGCCGTCACCATGGTCGGTGCGGCCGCTGCCGACGGAAGGGCGGCCGACGTCGTTTGCGGGGGCGGTTGGCACCTTCACGATCGCCGCCACGTCGCTGGCAACCGCGGTCAAGGTGGGGCAGAGCTTCGAGGTCGACGTGCAGATTCGCGGTGATGGAGATCTGCGCGCGCTGGCGTCGCCGCCCCTGCGGTTGCCGGGATTCCACACGCTTGGCGTCCTCGATCGCGGTGGTGATGGCGTGCGCACGTTTCGCTGCGAACTGCAGGCCGAGACGGTCGACGTCAGCGCTGTCCCACCAATCGAGCTCGTGACCTTTGATCCTCTGCGCGCTCGCTTCGAGGTGGTCGCGACGTCGCCGTTGCCACTGGTGGTGCGGCCCGCTGCCACTCCCGACAGTCGGCCTGAATCGGTGCACGTGCCGCCGCTGACCGCTGCGGTCGTGCTCGAGGACATCGCTGCCGGCAACGCGCTGCCCCGCGATTCGGTGCGCCCCGGCAATGGCGCGGTTCTGGCGATGCTCGTGGTCCCGTGGTTCCTCATCACTGCGGCTGCCTTGGTTGCACGCAGGCGATCCAGGGCACAACCGTTGCCGCGCGACCCCGGCGCCCTCGTCGCTGCCTTTGCCCTGGCAGCAGATCGTCGCGACCCGGACCTGTTGCAACACTTCGAACGCTACCTCGAAGCCAGACTCCGCTGCGGTGTGCTGACGTCGACCCCCGACGAGCTACTTCAGCATCTGCAGCGCTGCTCGATCGACGGCGACCTCGCCTACCGGGCCCAGAAGCTGCGTAGCAGTTTGGTGGCGGCCCGCTATGCCGGTCTGTCGGAGTCCCTCGCCGTCATTGCGGCGCAGGTTGTGCTCGACCTCGAGCGCGGATTCGCAGACCAAGGAGAGCGCCGATGATCGGTTGCGTGTTCGTCCTGAGTCTGCTGGCGCAAGACCTCGAGCGCGCCGAGCGCGCCTACCGCCAGGGCGAGTTCGCGCCCGCGATGAAGCTCTACGAAGAAGCCTTGGTGGAGCGCACCGAGCATCGCGGCGCCGTGCTGTTCAACGTCGGCAACTGCGCCTACCGGCTCGAGCGCTACGCCGAGGCGGTGCTGTGGTACGAGCGTGCGCGTCAGCGCCTCCAAGGCCCCGCGTTGGCGTCGGCGCTGACCAATCGTTCCTTGGCCCAAGCAGCCCTCGGTCTGGACGCGGGTGCAGCCGGCAACGACCAGCAAGATGGGATTGGCGCTGCCGACCGCACGGCAGTCCTCGTGGCGTGTCTGCTCCAAACCGGCGGTGGCCTCGCGTTCGTGCTGGCCCGCGATCGGCGCCGGCGCCGGTTCGGCCTTGGTATCACCGCGATCGGCTTTGGCATCGCCGCCCAGTGCGCGCTGCAGCAGTTCGGTGGCGAGGCTGTGCGCGCTGTAGTGCTGCAAGGTCTACCGCTGCGCAGTTCACCAGAAGCGGCGAGCAGCGCCATTGCACAAGCCAAGGCCGGAGCCCTCGCGACCGTCACCGACCAACGCGCGGACTGGGTGCGCCTCGTCACTCCTGAAGGCAGTGGCTGGGTGCTGCGATCGGGGATCGGGTTGGTCGCCGAGGTGGAACGATGAGCGAACACGAGAAGCCGCTAGCCCCGCGCGAGCCTCGGCCCGAACGCGTCGGCCTCTGGTGCGGGTGCGTAGCCTGGGGCCTGATGTTTGCGGGACTCCTGTGCCTCGAACCCCTGTTGCGTGCCACCTTCGGCGATGAGCCGATCGACCCAACTCGCGACCTCGAAGTACCGCCGGAGGACGTGGTCTGGTTTGGGCTCGTGGCCGCGGCCTTCCTGGTGAGCATCGTCAGCATGGTGACGGGCATGGTGTTCACGCTGATCGGTGTCTACCGCGGACGCTGGAATCGCCAACTCGTGACGGCGCTCGTGTGCAACGGCGCCGCCGTCGTACTGGTGGTGCTGCCCTTTCTGGCCGAGTTGCTCCGGCGTCTTGGCGGCTAGCCGCGGACCATTCAGCCGGTGCGTCGCTGATTGCGGCGAGCGGTGCATCGGGAGCACAGCGCGCCACCCTCAGCTCGGCGCCGTGCGAATCCCGTTGAAGCCCGGGATTCCGCGGAGTGGTCAGGCGTGGATCGCCACCCGTCTCACGGTCGCAGTTCGACCGAGCCGTCCGGAAACGGACGGTCTGTCTCCGTCCATCATGGGTTGCGAGCGTCTTCGTGTTGCTCAGCCCTGCGGCGGTGCCACAACCATGAAGAACACCAGCAAGACCTCGGCCCGTTTTGCTCCTGTGTGCCTGTGGCAGAGTTACCCACCCGATTGCAGTCGCGACGGCGGTTGCCGGCTCGCCATTGTGTTGCCAGTCCGGCTGCTCCGACGAGCCGTGCAGTGACGATCTGTCGTGCTGTGGTCCCACGTGCTGCGAAGTGGCTGTGGCCTCCGTGGGGCTGTAGACGCCCGCGCTTCTCGCGCCATCGGCACGTTGCGAGCGCGGATGCCTCAAGAACGCAGACTGCGCCCGCTGGGGTTTCTCATGCTTGCTGATTGAGCATGAGAGACTCGCACGCACCTGTATCGATTCGTCCGCCGTCATGTGCCAGCGGCGGCCGATGCGGACGATGTCGTCCAGGACGTGCTGTTGCGCCTGTGGCAACGTCAGGAAAGCGCCGACCCAGACTCGACCACCGCGTGGTCCTTCCAGGTGGCACGCACCGCAATCGCGGAGTTGCATCGCGCTCGCGCCGGGCGGCAGCGGCTTTTGACTCGGACCTCGACGTGCCAGTTCCCGAGAACGAGGAGAGGCGTCACCTGGTGTCGTGCCTGATGCCGATGCTCACGGACCTCGACGTCGACGATCGCGCGTTGCTCCAGCGCATCGACCTGGAGAGCCGAGTTGACACAGAGTTGGCGACGGACTTCGGTCAGTGCCTTCGGGGGCGCAAGTTGCGCGTGCCGTGAGCGCGCG
>CAMBXM010000133.1 GCA_945871815.1 Singulisphaera sp. GP187 | reverse complement strand
CTCTTGGTCAGCTTCATGCGCTTGACCACGGCCTTCTTCGTCTTCTGCTTGGGCATCGGATTACGGACGTAAAGGGCCAAGGACGGTAGCGACCGCGGCACGGAACGGCAAGCGTAGCGGAGGAAAACTCCGACGAACGTTGGAATGCTGGGGCAGAGCCCGTCCCCGCGATGGCAAAAGCCTCGCTAGCACCGGCCCTCGCCGGCACCATGCTCGCCCCCATGGAACTCCTCGCCGCGGCGCTGCAGGGCGCCTGCTTCCTCGTCGCCGCAGCCGCGCTCTGCTACGCCCCCCTCTGGCGCCTCGCTGCGTTGCTGCTGCTAGGCACAGCAATCTTCTGCGCCTACCTCGGGGTCACTGGCCCCGAGGAGCGTGAACTGGTCACCCAGCACACGTTCGTCGGCTACGAGGGCATTGAGTTGGAGCCCAGCGCCGTCCATCACGCGACCGGCACGGAGCGCGCCCCCGGCTGGCAGTGGCCACTGCCGTTTCTGGGCTTTGCCGTGCTCTGGACCGTGTTGCTAGCGGCGCGCCGCAACCGCGATCCCGATGGCGATGAAGAGAATCCGTGGCTGCTCCCGCTGCTGCTAGGCTGGACCGCGACGGCCTGCTGGATCGGCATGCAGAAGCTGGCGGCACCCTCCGAACTCGTGCACCCGTTCGCCCTCGAGCGGTTCCTCTGGCCAGCAGGCCTCGCCTTGTCGCTTCGAATCGCGGCGGTGACCAAGAAGCTCCTGCCCCTACTCCTGCTTCTAGCCCTAGGCGCAACCCTGCTGCGACTGCCGGCGGCGGTCTTCAGCAAGTACGCGAGCGACCAGCACCTCGGCACCAGCCTCGACATCAGCTCGATCACCCAACTCGTGCACCCGATTCAACGAGTGCAATTGGAAGTGACGAGCGGCTCCTCGGAGCAGCAGTTCTGGCTGATCTGGGCCGAGCACGTGCTCGCCTACCCGGCGTTTCACTGCATGAGCTACTTCGGTTTCGCGTTCGCGATCTGGTTGCTGCACCGGCAATCGGGACCATCGGCCTAAGGCCGCAAGCGACCGACGCCGCTCAGCCCAGCGCGCGCACGACCAAGTCCGCCTGCTCCTGCTTGTGGCGCTGCAGCGATCCCGTCGCCGGGCTCGCCGCCGCTGGTCGCGTCGCCCACGACGCCCAGTCGAACCGGTCGCGCACGAAGGTCCAAGCCCCCATGTTCTGCGGCTCTTCCTGACAGAACACCCAACTCGCAGCGCCATACTTGCTGCGCAGCTCCGCGAGCGGCGTCTCCGGGAACGGATACAGCAACTCGAGCCGCACGATCGCGACGTCGTCGCGGTCGCCGCGCGCGTCGACGAGGTCGTAGTACACCTTGCCGCTGCAGGCAACCACGCGCTTCACCCTCTTGGGATCGCGCCCGGAGGCGGCGAACGCGGCGTCGTCTTTCACCGGTTGGAAGCCAACCTGCGACAACTCGGCGACCGGCGAACCTGCTTCCTTCTGACGCAGCAGACTCTTCGGCGTCATGACGATCAGTGGCTTGCGGTCGGCATCGACTGCCTGACGGCGCAGTAGATGGTAGTAGCTACCGGCTGTCGACGGGTTCGCCACGCGCATGTTCTGCTCGGCGCAGAGTTGCAGGAAGCGCTCGAGGCGGGCCGAACTGTGCTCCGGTCCCTGACCGTCGTAGCCATGCGGCAGCAGCAACACGAGGCCTGATTGCTGCGACCACTTCGCTTCGCCGGCCGCGAGGAACTGGTCGATCTGGATCTGTGCGCCGTTGCAGAAGTCGCCGAACTGCGCCTCCCACAGGCACAGGCTTTCGGGGCGCGCCACGCTATAGCCGTACTCGAAACCGAGCGCAGCCTCTTCGCTGAGCAGCGAATCGACCACGACAAACGGAGCCTCTGCCCCCTCCAGGTGGTCGAGCGGCACGTAGCGCCGATTCGACGTGAAGTCGAACAGCGACGCGTGACGCTGGCTGAACGTCCCCCGGCCACTGTCCTGGCCGGCCAGGCGAATCGGCGTGCCTGTGGTTACCAGAGTGGCAAACGCAAGCGTCTCGGCGGTGGCGAAGTCCACCGGCTGATGGCCTGCCATCATCTCGCTGCGGCGCGCGAGCACTTGCTTGACCTTTGGGTGCCCGTGGAAGTCCTCGGGCCACGTGAGCAGCTCCGCCATCAAGGCAGCAAGTCGATCTTGCGGCACAAGGGGAACCGAGCACAGCCATTCGCGCGGCTCCGATGGCGGCTGCAAACGCACCTCGGGCGGGACGGCCAATCGGACGGTGTCGAGCGACCCCTTCAGCTCATGCTGAACGCGCTCATCGTAGTTCTTGATGTCGTCCTTCTGCAGCACACCGGCGCGGACCAGGAAGTCCTGGTACTGCTCCCGGACCGTCGGGTGTTGCTCGATGGCCTTGTAGAGCAGCGGCTGGGTATAGCTCGGCTCGTCGCCTTCGTTGTGGCCGTGGCGGCGGTAGCAGACGATGTCGAGCACGACGTCCCGCTGGAACTGCATGCGGTAGTCGAGCGCCAAGCGAATCATGCGAATGGCGGCGAGCGGATCATCCCCGTTGACGTGGAAGACCGGGGCCTGCACGCCCTTGGCAACGTCGGTGCAGAATGGCGTGCTGCGCGAATCCTCGGGCGACGTCGTGTAACCGATCTGGTTGTTGACGACGACGTGAACCGTGCCACCCGTGCGGTAGCCGTGCAGCTGCGACATCTGCAGCGTTTCGTGAACGATGCCCTGGCCGGCGAAGGCAGCATCGCCATGCACGAGCACCGGCAAGACCTGGCGACGGTCCTGGTCCTTTGGCAACTGCTCCATGCGCGCACGCGCCACACCTTCGACCACAGGGTCCACGGCCTCGAGGTGGCTTGGATTGCAGGCAAGCTCGAGTTCGAGGTCGGCCCCGTTCTGTGCCCGGTGCACCGCGGTCGCACCGAGGTGGTACTTCACATCGCCTGAACCCTGGGTCATGTCCGGGTCGAGGTAGCCCTCGAACTCGGTGAAGATCTTGGTCAGTGGCTTCTGCAACACGTGCGCGAGCACATTGAGGCGCCCGCGGTGGGCCATGCCGAGGACGACCCGACGGATGCCCGAGTCGGCGCCGTGCTCGAGCAGCGCGTCGAGCACCGGGATCAGCGTTTCACCGCCCTCGAGGGAGAAGCGCTTGTGGCCGACGAAACGAGTGTGGAGGAAGCGCTCGAAAGCCTCGGCCGAGACCAGCTTGTCGAGGGCGCGCAGCATCACTGCCTTGGGCAGCTCTTCGGCATTGCGGTTGCCCTCCATGCGATGACGGAGCCAACGGCGCTGCTCCATGTCGGCGATGTGCATGTACTCGACGCCGATGTGGCGGCAGTACGTGAGGTGCAAGGTCTCCTGGATCTCGCGCAACGTCGCGAACGGCTTCTTGGTCACACCGTCGCTGTAGAAGGTGCGCTCCTTGTCCCAGATCGTGAGCCCGTAGGTCGACATGTCGAGCTCGGGCCAGTCTTTTGGCGCGTAGCTCAGCGGATCGAGATCCGCGAGCACGTGGCCGCGAACGCGGTAGCTGCGGATGTAGGTCATCAGCCCCGCGGCGCGTTCGAGGTTCTCCGACTCGCGCAGCGTCGAACCGAGCGGTGGCCTGCGGTCGTGCACCATGTGCACCGGGCGATACGGCACCTTCAGCGAACGGAAAATGCCCTCGTAGAAACCCTCTTCGCCGAGCAACAGGCGATACATCCAATCGAGGAACTGGCCCGACTCCGCTCCCTGGATGACGCGGTGGTCGTAGGTGCTAGTCAGCGTCATCACGTTGCTGACGCCGAGCTCCGTCAGCACCTCGACCGAGGCGCCTTGCAGGGCGCCAGGAACCGTGATCGCGCCGGTCGCGAGGATGAACGCCTGGCCTGACATCAATCGCGGCAACGAACTCTGCGTGCCGATGGTGCCAGGGTTCGTCAGCGTCCAGGTCGTGTCGGCAAAGTCCTCGGGTGTAAGTTTGCCGGCGCGGGCACGGTCGATCAGCGCGCTGTAGGCAGTGAGGAAGGCCTTGAAGTCCATCGCCCCGGCATTCTTGACGTTCGGCACCACGAGGCTGCGGCGGCCGTCCTTTCCGGGCAGATCGATCGCGACGCCGAAGTTGACGTGCTCGGTACGCTTGCGGAACGGCTTGCCGTCCACGAGCACAAAGGCCCCCGCCATCGCCTTCACGCGGGCGATGGCTTGCAGGGCGGCGAAGGCGATCAGATGCGTGAAGCTGACCTTCGGCAGGATGAGACCCTGCTGATGCCGATTGAGAATGTGGCGGTTCTCTTCGAGCACCTTCACCGGCACCTCGCGGCTAGACGTCGCGGTGGGGACCGAAAGGCTGTCCTCCATGTTGGCGACGATGCGCGCAGCGACGCCGGTCAGAGCTTGCAAGCCAGCGGGCACATCGCTCGTCGAGGCATTCGCCGCGGCCGCGACCGGTGGAGCCACCGCAACCGCCGCGCGCGCCACCGCGCGCTGGTCCTCAGGCAACGTCGTGTCGAACCACCGTCGCCACTCCTCGGGCACCGCCTCGGGTGCTTCGAGATAGTCGCTGTAGACCTTCTCCGCGTAGGCGGCGTTGAGACCGAACACTTCCTCGAAATCAGGGCGACTCATAGGCATGGCACATAGACGCACGACGGCGGCGAGGCCGTCGGGTCGCTGGCTAGAGACAATCGGACGAACGTCGATCAGACTGCAGTCGGGCTTCAAGATCGGACTGACCCGGAAAAGGCCAGCCGATCCCTCAGCACGGGCGGCTCACTTCTTGGTGAGCAGCATGACCATGCGCTTGCCTTCCATGCGGATGCCGGACTCGACTTTGGCGATGTCCGACAACTCCTTGAGCACGCTCTGGATCACCTGTTCACCGACTTCCTTGTGGGCCATCTGACGGCCGCGGAACAAGCACACGAGCAACACCTTGTCGCCCTCGCCCAAGAACTCGCGCGCGGCACGCACGCGGACTTGGCGATCGTGGTCGGCAATGGCCGGGCGCAGACGCACTTCCTTGACGTGCACCTGGTGCTGCTTGCGCTTGCTCGCCTGGTCCTTCTTCTTCTGCTCGTACTTGAACTTGCCGTAGTCCATGATGCGACACACGGGCGGCCGTTGATTCGGCGCGATCTCGACCAAGTCGAGTCCCTTGTGTGCCGCGAGCGCGAGCGCGTCGACGGTCTCGATGACGCCGAGCTGCTTGCCCTCGTCGTCGATGACGCGCACCTGTCGGATGCGGATCTGCTGGTTGATGCGCGGACCGCGATCGGTCGAAGGCGGTCGCCGCGAATCCGGCCTACCGGTCGTCATGAAGCCTCGTCATTGCGTGGAATCGTCTCCTGTGGGTTTCTGCGGGTCGCCGGCGGTTCTGCCGCTCGGCGAGGGCGCAGAGGTTAGGAAGGACCGCGCGGGGCCGCAACGGGCAGCAGCGCGAACGGGCGCACGACTTGTAGGCACCCCGTGGAGCGCGGCGCTACAACCGGGGCATGACGCACCCGTTCCTGATGCTGTGTGCGCTGTGCCTTTGCGCCTGCACGAGCCCATCCGCGCCTCCGGCCGCAGTCGTCTACGCATTGCGGTTGAAGCCCGGGCAGGACCTGAACCGGGAGATCCAGCAGTTTGTCGCGGCGAACGGAATTGAGGCCGCCTGGGTCGCGACCTGCGTCGGCAGCCTGACCGAATACTCCCTGCGTTTCGCCGACCAGCAACAGGGCAGCAGCGGTGTCGGGCGGTTCGAGATCCTGGCGCTGGCAGGCACGGTGTCGAAGCACGGCTCCCACCTGCACCTCGCACTCGGCGACCCCGACGGCCGCGCATTTGGCGGCCACCTGCTGGACGGTTGCCGGGTCTACACAACCGCCGAAATCCTCCTGCAAGCAGCCCCGGATCTCGTCTTCCTGCGTGAGAACGATGGCAGTACGCCGTGGCAGGAACTGCAGATCCGCCGCCGGACGGGTCAGGTGCCCCCCTACTTGCCGGGCAGCGCGCAGTAGCTATCGAGCCAGGCAAAGAACTCGCGCTGCCAGACGACGCCGTTCTGCGGCTGCAGCACCCAGTGCCCTTCGCTGGGGAACATCAGCAGTCGACTCGGCACGCCCTGCATCTGGGCCGCCGTGAAGGCCTGCAGCCCCTGATCGTAGGGAACGCGGAAGTCCTGCTCCCCGTGAATCACGAGCAGCGGGGTCTTCCAGTTCTTCACGTAGCGGTGCGGAGAAAATCGCTCGAACTCGGCGGTGCCGGACTGCCGGCTCCACGCTGGTTCGCCGAGGTCCCAGTTGGTGAACCACTGCTCCTCGGTCGAGAGCAGCATCGAATCGAGGTTGAACACTCCGCAATGGGAGATCATGCAGGCAAAGCGATCGCCGGCGTTGCCCATCAGCCAGTAGACCGAGAAGCCACCGAAGCTCGCGCCGACGGCAGCTGAGTGCGCCTTGTCGACGTACGGCCGTGCCTGCATCGCATCGGTGACGGCCAGCAGGTCGCGCATCGCCTGGCCGCCCCAGTCGCGCGAGATCTGATCGTTCCAGGCCTGGCCGAAGCCCGGCAATCCGCGGCGATTGACCCCAGCCACGATGTAGCCCTTCGCGGCCATCAAGTGGAAGTTCCAGCGATACGAAAAGGCCTGCCCCACCATCGACTGCGGCCCGCCCTGGCAGAACAGCAGGAACGGGTACTGCTTCGCCTTGTCGAAGTCGGGCGGCTTGACGATCCAGGCATGGATCTTCTTGCCATCGGTCGCCTCGAACCACTCGCCGTCGACGGTTGGCATCGCCAGCTGCGAAAGCACCTCGCGATTTTCGTCAGCGACGACCGTGATCGCGCCCGAAGCAACGTCGATCTCGACCAAGGCCGCCGGCAGCTCCATCGTCGTCCGCAGGGCGTAGACCTTCTTGCTGTCATGACGAACTTGGATCGACGACAACGCGTGGCGACCCGTCGTCACTGCGGTCGGCTGCTTCTGGTCGAGGCTCGCGGTGTAGAGTTGGGTCGTGCCTTCGGTCTCGACGGTGAAGAACAAGCGGCTGCAGTCGCTGCTGAACGTCACCTCGTGCACCGAGGCGTCGAAGTCCGTTAGCAACTCGCTGTTCTTGCCCGTGCGCACGTCGTGCAGCATGAGGCGCACGCGGTCGGCCTCGAACCCGGCTCGGGCCATGCTGCAAAATGCGATCTTGCTGCCGTCCACCGACCAGACCGGGTCCTGGTCGAAGCCGGGCATCCCTTCGGTGATGCACACGTGCGGGCCGATGCCATTCCACGCCACCACGTAGATGCCACTGTCGGTACTGCGCTCGGGATCGCTGACCTTCTTGGCGGTGTAACAGAGTGCGTTGCCATCCGGACTCCAGCAGATCTGCTCGCCGCCACCAAACGGAACGAGTGGCGTGTCGATGGCGGCTCCGCGCAGGAGGTCGATCGGCTTCTGGTCTTCGAGACTCGCGCAGAACAGGTGGCTGTAGCTGCCGTCGCGCCAGTGGTCCCAATGACGAACCATGAGTTCGTCGTAGACGCGGGCAGAGGCATGCGGCAGATCCGGGTGGCGATCCTTCAGTGTCGGCTCTACCTGCACGGCGCGCGTGAACGACACTCGACCACCGTCCCGCGACAGTGCCAAGTTGTCGATCGAGCCGCCAAGATCGATCACCGCACTGGCGCGGCCATCGAGACTCTGCACGTGCAGACCATCCGTGGCCACAAAGGCGTACTTGGTGCCGTCGGCAAACCAACGCGGTTGACTGCCTTTGCCGACCACTCTTGCCGCAGCACCGCTGCCCAGCGACAGCAGCATGACGTCACTCTGCCCGCGGTTCTGGGCCAGGTCGATGCGCCGCACGGTGTAGAGCAGGAGGGCGCCATCCGGACTCAACTGCGGTTCGCCAAGACGCGCGAACTCGACGAGCCGTTCGGGCGTGAGCCGCTGCAGACCACCAGTCGCTGGGACCGGACTTTGGCCGACAACGGCAACGGCAGAGAGCAACGCACTAAGCGTATGGCGCAGCCTGTTCATGCCGCGATCTTGCGCGGCCCGCCGTGTGTTACCAAGGATGGCATGCTTGCTCGGCACCACACGCCGGGAAGGAAGTCTCTGTGGTCCCGTCCAAACCGCGTGCCCGCAGAGGTACTTACGCTAGACTGCGAAACCTGACTAGCGCGGCACTGACCGCCCCCTTCTTCCGATGAACGACTTCTTCCCCTGCGCCATTCGGCGCGCTCCGCTCGATCGCACCGCCCGCTTGGACCTTCAGGCTGGCTTCACCCTCGTCGAGATCATGGTCGTGATCGTGATCCTCGGCCTGCTGGCGACCCTAGTGGTCCCCAATGTGATGGGCATGAGCGATGAAGCCAAGGTCACCAAGACCCAGACCGACGTCAAAGCCATCTACGACGCGGCGCAGTTGTACAAGATGAAGAACAGCAAGATCCCGACCTTGGAAGAGCTGCAGACACCCGACGACAAGGGCCAGAGCTATCTAGACGATAGCTACGAGACCAAGGACCCGTGGGGTCAGGACTACGTGATCCGCGAGACCGATCGCGGCAAGTTCGAGGTGCTGAGCATGGGCCCCGATGGTTCCGAAGGTACTGAGGACGACGTTTCCAACCGCCGCAAGGACAAGTGACCCAAAGAGCCGAGAGCGCGCCTGCAGACGAACGCACCGGCCAGGACCGCGACGCGTCCGGCTTCACCATCATCGAGGTGATGGTGACGCTGATGATCATCGGTCTGATCACGGGCATGATTCTGCCGAACTTGGGTGCCTTCGTACCCAAGGCGCGCCTCGACGCCGCTGCCAAGGTGCTGTCGGCGAACATCGACCACATGCGCAGCGAAGCTCGCATCCAAGGCAAGCGCTGCGCCCTCGAACTCGACCTTGACCGCGGCATGTGGCGGCGCGTGCTCCCGCCCGAAGATCGCTTGACGACGGACCAGGACGTCGACAGCCTCGAGCCGCTGTACGAGGACTGGACCGACCTTGCCGAGGACGTGCAGATCGTCAGCGTCGGCAACGTCAACGAGGGGCTGGGCAAAGCCGGCACCTTCTCGCTGGTGTTCGACCACAACGGCAACACGGCCGATCAGTCGGTCGTGATCCGATTGAAGAGCGACCCGACCATGGTCTGGACGATCAACATCCGCGGGCTCACGGGCCAATGCGAAGTCATCCCCAACTTCGAAGGCAAGGAGCAGATGCCCGACGAAGTGAGCGAGGGCGGTTTCTGATGCACTCCGCCCGCGCCGCACGTCAAGACGGGTTCACGCTTCTCGAAGCGGTTGTGGCCCTCGCGATTGTCGCAATGGTCGTCATCAGCTACCTGGGCATTCGCACTGCCGCTGTCGGAGATGGCCTCGAGGCCCGAAACTGGCGCCTCGCGCGCGAGATCGCCGAGGAGCGCTTGTCCGAGGTCCTGGCCGGTGCCTTGGAGACCCCGCCGCAGTCCGGCATCGAGCAGCGGCTCGACGAGAAGTACCCCGATTTCAGCTACCAGATCGTCATCGGCGAGTCTGCGATCGGCGAGCTCGAGGCGCGCATTGCGACCGATGCAGCGGAGGATGATCCGCAGCAACGAGACCGCAACGAATGGCAGCAAAACCGCGACACCTACCGCAAGGCATCCTCGCGCGGCATGTCCGCGCTCGAGTACCAGGATCAGCAGGCGGCCGAAGAGTACGAACGCCGCGTCGACAACAAGGCGCCGAGCGAAACCGAGTTCGAACAGGTGGCCGTGGTCGTGTTCTTCCCCAAGTTGAACGCGCACTTCGAGGGCCAGCAGGAGTCATTCGTCATCAAGTCCAAGATCTCGACGCTCGCGCTGTCCGGGCTCACCCCCGAACAAGCCCGTCAGATCGCCGAATCGCAGACTGGCGGCGACGCCAGTAGCAGTGCTTCTGGGGGCGGATTGCCGAGCGGCGGCAGTGGCAGCGGCGGCGCCCCGAGCGGCAGCCAAGGAGGCAAGTGATGCATCGTCTTGACCAATCCGAGCGCCGCAACGCGGGCTTCACCCTGATCGAAGTGCTACTCGCCGTCGGCATCACATCGATGGTCATGCTGACTGTCGGCGTGACCTTCCGCGTCACGCTCGAAGCCCGCGACATCGTCGATGAGCTCTCGGAGTCCACCGCCGCGGGCCCGCGCATCCTCTCGCTGATCGAACGTGACCTCCGCGGCCTGTGGACGTTCAACATCAAGAACAACCGCGTGCTCGTCGGCCGCAGCCGCGATGTCGGCAGCTTCGAAGCCGATCGGCTCGACTTGCTGACCACCACGGACTCGATTGGCTACGTGCTCGACGATCGCAACGTGCCGCATCAGACGACGGTGTGCGAGGTCGGCTACTGGCTGAAACAGAACTCGCGCTACCGCGACTTGATCGAGCTCTGGCGCCGCGAGGACCCGTTGATCGACAACGACCTTGTCACGGATGGCCGCTTCCAACTCGTCCACGATCGGCTGCGGAGCTTCAAGATCACCTACTTCCGCGAACTCGGATTCACCTCCGAGGAACTGCACGAATGGGACAGCGGCCTAGAAGACACTCTGCCCCGACGCATCAAGGTGGAGTTCACTCTCGAGCGCAAGCGCAGTAGCCGCAACGTCGTGAATGACGCGGAGATCGAAGACTTCGAAGGCGCCGAGAAGACCTACGTGCGCCACTTTGTGCTCGACCCGGCCTTGATGGACTCGCTTCAGCCCAACATCGCCTTGATCCCGGTGCGACCGCCCAAACCAGAAGACGCTGCCGGGGGTGGTGGCGGTGGCGGTGGCGGTGGCGG
>CAMBXM010000132.1 GCA_945871815.1 Singulisphaera sp. GP187 | reverse complement strand
GACGCCGAGTCCAACTACGATGGCCACGCCAGCACCGAGGAATGCGGGCATCTGCGACTTGGCGGCAGGAGCACGCTCGCTCCGGGAGCGGCCCGAACTGCTGCGGCCATCTGCCGAAGCACGAGAGGTGGGGCGAGTGGACATGAGCGGGTCGGTTCTAGCGCCACACTCGACGCGTCGAAACCCCCAAGGCGGCTACCAGCGCAGCCGAGGCCCCGTTGCGACGCCTCGGCCAACGCCCTTGGCTGACTGTCGCCACCGCCGCCACCGCTGGTTGCAGGCCGCATCCGCGCGCTGCGTCGCGGCGCGAACTCGCGGCCGGCAGTTGTCGACGACTCCGTGCCCGGGGCGCGGGGAACCAGCGGGCGGCTGTGTTTCAGCGAACGCGCATGCGCGCGAAGTAGCCGCCGTCGCACGTGCGAGCCTTGGGCAACGTCAAGTTCTGTCGTTCGATCGCCAGCCCGTACTCCAGAGCCACGGCGGTCGCCAGATCGACGTTCTCCTCGGGTTCGATGGAACAGGTCGAATAGACCACCACACCACCGGACTTTGCCAGTCTTACGGCCTGCTCCAGGATCGGGCGCTGAACGTCCGCCATGGTGGCAAACGTGGTCGGCTCGAGTCGCCGCCGCACTTCGACCCGGCGCGACAACACGCCGGTATTGCTGCACGGAACGTCGGCCAGCACGGCATCGAGCTCGGGCAGGTTCTTGAGGTCGTCGATGACGCGCAGTGTCTGCTGCAGTCCGAGCCGTGCCGCATTCTCGGTGATTCGCTCGCGGCGCTTTGGATCGGGATCGAATGCGAACACCATGCCGTCAGGTGCGACGCGTTCGGCGAGTAGCGTCGCCTTCGTTCCTGGCGCCGCGCAAAGATCGAGGATCGTCATGCTTGGCTTCGCCTCCACGGCTTCCGCCGCGAGCACTGCCGTCGGATCCTGAACGACAAACGCGCCCTTGCCGAACGCGCCACTGCCAAACGGTGCGCCACCTTCGACGCGCAGCATCAACGGATGATCGCACGAGGTTGTGCGTACGCCGGCGACCTCGAGTTCGCGCGCGAGTGCTGCCGCCGATCGGCCGCCGCATGCGCGCAGAAACATCGCTGGCTGCACGCTCGCCGCCCCGGCGATCTGCAACGCCAGCACATCCCCGTGTTGCTCTCGCCAACGCGCGACCAGGAAGTCCGGCAGCGAATGGCGCGTCGCGATCGGCTCCTTCTCACGCGCAAACCCTGGCTCTGGGAGCACCAGCGTGCGGGTCGACGACAGTGCGATCTCGATGTGCGGATTGCCGGCGTAGGCAGGCTTGTCCGCTACCCGCTCACTGACTCGGCGCAGCACTGCGTTGACGAAGGCCTTGTCGCGCTGCAACAGCTCGACGGTTTCGTGCACGGCCGCCCGCGGCGGCATGCCATCGATCAACAACAACTGGAACGCGCCCATGCGCAGCGCCGACCGCGTCTTTGGATCCTTGGGCAGCCCCCGCGTCACGAACAGCGCGAGCACGAAGTCGAGGAAGCGCTCGTTGCGCACAACGCCGTTGGCGAGATCGCCGGCCAGCGCAGCTTCGCGCGGCTCCAGCCGTTCTTTGTGCAACTCGTCGGCGATGCGCTCAATGCGACCCCGTTCGAACTGCTGCAGCACGCGAAGTGCTGAACCGCGCGCTGCCATTGATCAGCCGAACCGCGCGTCTGGCGGAATGTTGTGGCCACGCACGAACTCGCCAGCACTCATGTTGCGGCCGTTGTCGGGCTTGATGCGCGTGATCCGGAAGAGGTCCTTGCCAGTGCAGACGCGAATGCCTTCTTCGCCAGACGACTGCAGGCCGCCAGGAATCCCCATGCCGTAGAGGTCTCGCTCGACTTCGCCGTCCATGACGATGAAGCGCTTGGCACCGAGCCTCGTTTGCGCCCCTGGTTTGGGTGTCATCGCGCGCACGAGCAGTGCGACGCGTTCCGCCGGCTGCTTCCAGTCGATGACGCCGTCGGGCTTCTCGATCTTGCGGGCGTAGGTGGCCTTCGCCTCGTCTTGCTCCTCGTACTTGTCTTTGCCGTCGACGATCCGCTGCAGCGCCTTGACCAGCGCCACGCCCGACAGAGCTGCGAGCCGCTCACGCAACGCGCCGGCGTTCTCGCGGGCGTCTATCGGCGTGACTTCTTTGAGCAACATCGGCCCCGCATCGAGTTTCTCGACGATGCGCATGATGGTCACGCCGGTCTCGGCGCGGCCATCCCACAGCGCGTGCTGGATCGGCGCTGCACCGCGATACAGCGGCAGCAAGGACGCGTGCGCATTGATGTGGCCGAGCCGTGGCAACTCGAGCAGCGACTGCCTGAGGATCACGCCATAGCTGATGACGACGCCGAGGTCGGGCTTGATCGCCTTCAGCTGCTCCAAGAACTCCGGCGAGTGCGGGTCCTCAGGCTGTGCACACGGCAACGACAGCTCGGCGGCGCCGAGTTTGACCTCGTTTTCGTAGATCTTGCGCCCACGACCCTTGGGCGCGTCCGGCTTGGTCACGACCAACTCCGGCGAGAAGCCCCCCTGCTTCAATGCCGCGAGTGCTGGGACCGCGAAGTCACTGCTGCCGAAGAAGACGATCTTGAGCGAAGGCACGGTATCGATTTGCGAACGGCGCGGACTGCCGGGGAGGGCGAAGGCGGGCGAGCAGGGTAGCGGTGCTGACGTGGTGAGGCAAAGCGGGATCCGGCGACCTGCGAAGATGCTCTTCGACACCGACGCGAAGGACGCGATCATGCGCGGCGCATGCGCAACGATGATTCGCTCCCGCACCCGGGCTCGGCGGCCAATGGGTTGTTGCCCTTCGCGCCGCGCGCGCGGCGCACGCTGCGCGTCTTCGGCGCCGACGTCGAACTGGTCTGGCTGCCTGAACGCGCGGCGCGTCCTGGCCGGCCGGGGCCTGACCGGGAGGCGTTTCGGCGGGACCTCGGCGCGCGCATTGCCGCGACCGAGGCCATCGAGCGAACGGCGACGTTCACGCGCACGCCCAACAAGTTCCCGTTCGCGAGCGCGCAGTCGGTGCTGTGGAGCGAACGGGCGCTGCGGGAGCCGGATGTCGAGTTCTTGACAGCGGCGATGCAGTGGCTGGATCAGCGAGGGGGGACGCTGCTGGGGAACTCGATCGGCGCGGCGGCCTCGATCCCGCGCGCGCACCTGCATCACACGGAGGAGGTGCTGCCGTTCATGTCGCAGTTGGCGGAGGAGCCGTGGACCGCGGTGTGGCTGCCGCGCGAGGGCGGGGTGGAGTGGTGTCGAAAGCGCGTGCCGTTCTGCCTCGTGGGAGTCCGGGGCGAAGTGGAGGGAATGGCGCGCGCGATCGCGGCATTGCAGATGAGCCGTATGACCGCGGCGGTCAATGTGGTGGCGACCAAGGGGGAAGCCTGGGTGTTTCCGCGCGCGGTCGAAACGCCGGCGCCGCAGTTCCCGTACGCGCTTGGCGCGGCGGAGGTCTGGGGACGGTGGTGTTATCTGGAGGAGCGGGCGTTCGTGGCGGCGCGCGCCGAGAACCTTGAGCAGGCATTCGCGAGCGCCGGGCTCGCGAATGCCGGTTGAAGGCACCCCCAGCCGTCCGCTCAACTCGGACGGACGTCGGTCTCGTCCAGGTCCGCCCCCGGCACCGCGCCATGCTCCGTGACCACCGCGTGCTCGAACTTCTCGGTCCACGGTTCGTCCGTCTCGTCGCGCAGCAGCTTCTTGCCGTCGGACATCCGGCCGAAGATGTAGTAGAGCCCGGGCAGCACCACGACTCCGATCACGGTGCCGAAGAGCATGCCGCCGACGCCGGCCGTGCCGATGGTCCGGTTCGCGATCGCGCCGACGCCCGAGGCGGACACCAGCGGGATAAGGCCGGCAATGAATGCGAACGAGGTCATCTGGATCGGCCGGAACCGCGTGCGTCCGCCCTCGACGGCCGCATCGACCAGGGACAGTCCCTCGCGCCGGCGCTGCACCGCGAACTCGATGATCAGGATCGCATTCTTGCCGAGCAGACCGACCAGCATGATGAGCCCGAGCTGAGCCCAGACGTCGTTCGCGAGCCCCACCGCCTGCAGGCACAGAAACGCCCCGAACACGCCGATCGGCACCGAGAAGATGACCGCCAGCGGGATCAGGAAGCTCTCGTATTGCGCCACCAGCAGCAGGTACACGAACGCGATGACGACGAAGAAGATGTAGAGCGACGCATTGCCCTGCTTCGACTCGTCCCAGGAGAGGCCCTCCCAGCCGAGCCCGTAGCCGGGCGGAAGAGTCGTGGCGGCCACTTCCTTGATGGCCTTGATTGCCTCGCCGCTCGAGAACCCGTGCCCCGGGACGCCCTGAATGGCTGCCGACGGATAGAGGTTGTAGCGCGTGATCTCATTGAGTCCCTGCCCCTTCTTCATGTGCATGAAGGCGCTGTACGGGACCATCTCCCCGGCTTCGTTCTTCACGAACAACTCGTCGAGGTCCTTCGGCAGGCGTCGGAACTCGGGCCAGGCCTGCACGTACACCTTGTAGAACTGATTGAAGAGGATGAAGCCCTGCTCATAGGTGCTGCCAATGA
The DNA here is from genome assembly GCA_945871815.1 of Singulisphaera sp. GP187. Lineage (GTDB taxonomy): Bacteria > Planctomycetota > UBA1135 > UBA1135 > UBA2386 > SXPK01. The sequence continues at coordinate 6,230 of CAMBXM010000132.1, read as the reverse complement.
GGATGTTGAGGTTGTCGAGCGCGCCCTTGACCGACACGCCCTTCTGCATCGCCAGGTCGGAGTTGACGATCAGTTCGTACTGGGGGTAGTCGGAGGCATAGAACGTGAACAGCTTCCGCACCTCGGGCCGCTCTTCGAGCGCTGCCAGGAACTTGGTCGTGATCTCTCCGAGCTTCTGGTAGTCGGCGACGCTCGACTGCGTCTTGTCGAGCACGCGCACCGAGAAGCCGCCCGCCGCACCGAACCCTGGGATGGCAGGCGGTTCGAAGAACTCGAGCTTCACGTCGCTGAGCTGCCTGCACTCTTCCTCGAGCGACTCGATGATCTCGGCGGCAGTCCTGTCGCGCTCGGTCCAGGGCTTCAGGTTGATGATCGCCGTTCCTGCGTTCGAACCGCGGCCCTCGGTCAGCACCTCGTAGCCGGCGACCGACGTGACCGAGACGACGCCGGGGATCGCCTTGGCGATCACCTCGAGCTCCAGGGACTTGGCGTTGGTGTACTCGAGTGTCGAGCCGGGCGGCGTCTGGAGCACCGCGTAGATGATCCCCTGGTCCTCGCCGGGGATGAAGCCTGACGCCATCTTCTCGTTGACGGCGACGATGCCGAACACGAAGGCCCCGATGATCGCCATCGTCAGCAGACGGCGTGCGGCAATCCGGCGCACGATGCCCACGTAGGTGTTGGTGACCGCGTTGATGGCGCGACTGAACGCAGGCTGCGCGAACGGGGTGACGACGAGCAATAGCCCCACCGGACCCCACAGAACGTAGGCCAGGTAGGTGAGACCGAGCAGGAGCGGCGCACCGACCAGGAGTCGCCCCGCGAGCTTGCGGAGCCGGGAGGTCCTGACCGGCTGGTTCTCGGAACCGTTGCCGCTTGCTCCGTTGCCAAGGGCGGCACCACCGTGCGGCTTGAGGATCATCGCGCACAACACCGGCGTGACGGTCAGTGCCACGATGCCCGAGAGGATGATCGAGATGGCCATCGTCACGCCGAACTGCCGGTAGAACACGCCGACCGGTCCGGGCACGAACGTCACCGGCACGAACACCGACGTCATCACCAGCGTGATGGCGATGATCGCGCCGCTGATCTCGTGCATCACCTCCATCGTCGCCCGGTACGGCGACAGGTGCTTCTGGGCCATCTTCTCGTGCACGGCCTCGACCACGACGATGGCGTTGTCGACGACGATGCCGATCGCGAGCACGGTCGCGAACAGCGTGATGAGGTTGATCGAGAACCCCATCAGACTCAGGAAGAAGAACGTGCCGACCAGCGACACGGGCACCGCGAGCGAGGGGATCAGCGTCGAACGCAGGTTGCCGAGGAACATGAACACGACGAGCGAGACCAGGATGAAGGCCTCGAGCAGCGTGTGGAGCACCTTCTCGATCGAGGCGTCGACGAACTTGGAGACGTCGTAGGCGATCTCGTAGTCCATCCCCGGCGGGAACGACGGCCGCAGCTCCTCGAGCGTGCGCTTGACCTCCGCAATGACCTCGGCCGCGTTCGAGCCGGGCGCCTGCTTGAGCACCACCGACGCCGCCGGGTGACCGTCGACGTCCGAGTAGATGTCGAAGAACTCCGAGCCGAGCTCGATGCCGTCGTGCTGCTCGACGGCTGCGCGCTGGTGCGAAGCGAGGTGTTCTTGGTCCTGTGCCGTCGCAGGCTCACCCGGTGCGGTCTGGCCCAGGCTCGCGAAGTGGCTCCTGGGCGGCACACAAACGTCGCGCAAGCGCAGGATCTCGCCGTTCGGCTTCGCGCGGAGGACGATGTTCCCGTACTGCTCGGGTTTGTTGAATCGCCCGACGTACGTCAGCACGTACTCCTTCGATTGCGAGGTCATGCCCGTGGCTTGACCGAGTCGACCCGGCGAACCGATGAGGCTCTGCTCTTCCAACGCCCGCATGACGTCCTCGACCGAGATGTCGTAGGCCCGCATGCGTTCGGGGTTGAGCCACACGCGCATCGCGAAGCTGCGATTGCCGAGGTTGGTCGGGATGCCCATGCCCTGGATGCGCTTCAGCACGGGCATCACGTAGACATTGCAGTAGTTGAAGAGGTCCTTCTGGTCGGTGTTCCGATCCCTGCTGAAGAGGTTGAGGTACATCAGCATGCTCGGCACGACCTGGCTGACGAGAATGCCCTCGCGCACGACCAACGGCGGCAGTCGGCTCAACATGATGTTGACGCGGTTCTGCACGTTGACGACGTTGATGTTCGGATCGGTGCCCGGCTCGAAGAAGACGCGGATCGTCGCCTCGCCTGCGCTCGTGGCGTCCGACACCATGTAGCGCATGTTCTGGACGCCGTTGATCGACTGCTCGAGCGGGATGATCACCGAGTCGATCAGCACGTTCGCGCTGGCACCCGGGTAGGCGATCCCCACATAGACAGTGGGCGGCGCGATGTCGGGGAACTGCGAGACCGGCAGCGTGACGATGCCAAGCGCACCCAGGAACAGGGTGAGGATCGCGGTGACGAGGGCGAGGGCCGGCCGCGTGAGGATTTTGGTGAACATCGTGCGCTCCGTGGGATCAGAGGAGGGGGGAGACGGAGCAGCGCTACTCGGCGCGATGCTTGAGCTTCTTCAGGACCTCCTTCGGGTCCTGGAGTTGGATGTCCACGTGCGCGCCGTCGTGCACCTGACGGACTCCGTCGAGCACGATCTTGTCCGTGACCTGCAGTCCGTCCGCGACGACGAACACGTCCTCCCTCTCGTGCGAGACCGTGATCGCCCGCTGGTGCGCGATGCCGTCGTCGCCGACGACGAAGACATAGCGCTTGTCGAGCACCTCGAACGTCGAACGCTGCGGGATCACGATCGCGTTCGGCAGCGTGCGGTTCAGTCGCATCGTCCCGGTCTGGCCGTGGCGAAGGACGCCGTCAGGATTCGGGAAGTCCGCTCGGAAGAGCAGATTGCCCGTCTCGTGGTCGAAGGTGGACTCGATCGTGAGGTTGTCGTCCGCGGCGTGCCCGAACAGCGTGCCGTTCGCGAGCTGCAGCTCGAGCTTCGTGTTGGGCAGCTTGAGACGATGTTGGTCCTGCTTGGTCGACGCATCCTGCAGCTCGTGAAAGGCCAGGTAGTCGACCTCCGGCACGTTGAAGTAGACCCACATCACCAGGTTGTCGGACGCCGTCGTGAGGATGTCGCCTTCCTCGACGAGACTGCCGTGCTGCTCGAACTGACGATCGACGATGCCGTCGAACGGAGCCTTGATCTCGGTGAAGGCCAGCTCGGCCGACGCGAGGTCGAGCTTCGCCTTCGCCCGGTCCAGGTCGGCCTTGGCCAGCGCGACTTCCTGGTCGGAGACGACGTGCTTCTCGAACAGCTGCTCGGTGTTCCGCAGCTTGATCTGGGCAGTCTCCAACTCAGCCTGGTCCGCGCGTCGGCGGGCGTCGTAGACCACGGGCAGCAGCTTGAACATCACGTCGCCCTGCTTCACTGCCTGGCCCTCCTGGACCAGGACCTCGTTGAGATAGCCGCCCACCATGGCGCGAATCTCGATGTGCCGGCGAGAGTGGATCTGGCAGACATACCTCTGCGTCACCACCATGTCTTGCGCCAGCGGATGCGTCGCGAGGATCGCGTGCACCGCTTCGTGGTGCCCCTGCTTGCCCGCTTCGTGGTCGGGCTTGCAGGACGTCGAACCGAGTGCGAGACAGATCAAGAAGGCAACGGTCGTCGATCGCGTGTTCATGGGGCGAGTGCTTCGTCGGACACCGCTGGGCTGTGTGTGCCAGGCCGGGGCGTCGGTTCGGATCGTGGATCGAGGTGATGTTTCGTTCGCGAAGAAGGGCGATGGCTGTGCGGCGGCGTGCGCGCGAAGGGAACCCGACGCGGCTGCTGTGAACGGGGTGCGTGAAAGGGTCATTGGTCCTGCGCCTTCACTTCGGTGTCGCTGGTGCCCGAGCTCTCCGCCTCCGGGCGCCGCCAACCACCACCCAGGGCCTGGTACATGTTGACGACGGCGCCGAGCTGGAGCTTCTTCGTCTCGATCAGCGCGAGCTGCGACTCCAGCGCATCGCGGCGGGTGAGCAGCACTTCCATGTAGTCGGCGCGAGCCGACGCGAAGAGCTGATTGGAGACATCGATCGCTTGCCCGAGCAGGGTGACCTGCTGGGCCTCGAGCTCGTACTTCTGGCCGAGGTTCTCGATCATGGCGACCTGGTTCGCTGCCTCCGCGAAGGCCTCTCGCAGCGTCTTCTCGAAGTTCAGGACTGCCTGCATCTTGGTCGCGCTCGCCTCGATGTAGGCAGCGGTGATCTCCTTGCGGTTGAGCAGCGGAGCGCTCAGTCCCCCGAAGACGTCATAGAAGATCGAGGTCGGCCAGGTCGACATCCGCGAGAGCTCGAAGGCCTCGACACCGACTGCGGCATCGATGGTCAGGGACGGGTAGTAGCGCGCACGTGCAACCGAGACGTCCAGGTCGGAAGCCAAAAGCTGTAGCTCGGCTTGGCGCAGGTCCGGGCGATTGGCGAGGAGCTGTGCGGGCAGACCCGTCACCAGAACTGCAGGCGCGAGCTCGAGGAAGCCCTCCGAGCTCCTGACGATCGGCTGGGGAAAGCGACCGAGGATCACGTTGATCCGGTTCTCGGTCTCGACGAGCTGCTGCCGCACCTCGAACACGCGGCTGCGATTGTGCAGAACCTCGGCCTCGAACCGCTGCACGGCGAGCTCCGTCACTTGCGCCGCGGCCTTCTGGGCGCGAACGACCTCGAGAGCCTGGTTCTGGATCTCGATGTTGCGTTCGAGGACGCGAAGCTGACTGTCGAGCGCGAGCAGTTCGTAGTACGAGCGCGCGATCTCGGCGACGAGTCGGGTGACGACGTAGTTTCGCCCTTCGATCGTCGCCGACGCGCGCAGGATCGCGGCCTTGGTCGCATCGCGCAGCCGGCCCCAGAGGTCGACTTCCCACGAGGCGGTGAAACCGAGTCGATACCGCGGCAAGTCCTCGGGCACTTCTCTGCCGGGAGTGATCTCGTCGGCGGCATCGCTCGCGCCCTGACTCGTGTAGCGACCGACGCGTTCGAGTCCGGCACCGGCGCCGATACCGACCTTCGGCTGGTACTCGCCGGTGCGAGCCATGACCTCCGCATTGGCGATCGTCACCTCCAACTGCAGGATGTCGAGTTCCTGGTTCTTGCGCAGGGCCTCCTCCACGAGTGCTAGGAGATTGGGGTCCTGGAAGATGCTCTCGACGGGCAGCGCGGCGGCGCTCTCGATCGTCGGGGAGTCCGCGGCGAAGCGCTCGGGGACCGTGGTGTCCACGTCGCGCTGCGGGATCCCGACGAGCATCGGCACGCAACCCAGAGGCAGCAGGCCGAGCCCGAGGGCCAAGAAGGTCTTGGACAGGACGACGCCAACCTTCCGGCGTGCGTCGGCTGTGCCGATTGCCGGCGACCGGAGAGGCGCGGGATCGATCGGATTCCCGATCGCAGAAGATGCAGAGTGGAGTCGTGCCATCGCCGTGGATGGACCTAGCAAGGGGTTGGAGGGGTCACTGCTGTCGGGAATGCGGTTCTGTTCGCGCCGCCGTGTCGCCGCGGCGCTTGGTGGGTCCGCTCAGCCCTTTGCTGATCTGGCGAGGGCTAGAGGCGCGCCGAGACGCAATGCCTCGGGGGCCATGGAGCGGTCACGCGGACGCTCGAGGACGCAAGGACGTGGACCCTGTCGGTTCTGCCGAGCCGGGTTCCGGCTCCGGTCAGGGTTTCCACGCGATCGGACCGCCTCGCGGCGAGTCCGGCGTGCTCAGGCGCAGGCGTCGGTTCTGCGCGGTGGGGCGCGTGTCTGCGAGAGGCGCTGGCAGCAGTCCGCGACGAACGGGTCGAAGCACAGGCGCAGCCGGTTCCCGTCATGCAGCGGGAGCAGTCCGCGGATCATGAGATGCTGGGCCTCGGCGTCCGACTCCGACTCCGTGACCTCCGTCGCGGCGAGCACTCCGCCGAGGTTGTCGATCGGATCGACGCGCTCGCCGACGCCGTCGCATTCCAGATGGGCGGACTCGGCAGGTTCCTTTGCGGCCGAGCCACCCGAACGGGGCTCCAGCAGGCGCGCCGCGGTGCACGCGGGTGCGTCGTTCGGCATCGCGCCGGTCATGGCACCCCACAGCCACAAGAAACCCAGCAGGCTGATCAGGGCGCCGAACCGGCGCCACGGTAGCGATGCTGCGGTTCTGCGGTCGGAGGGGGACACCATGGAGCGAACGCGGCCGACGGTAGGAACG
>CAMBXM010000131.1 GCA_945871815.1 Singulisphaera sp. GP187 | reverse complement strand
GTCGTTGCCGGAGAAGGTCACCACGGCACTGCGCGCGGGCCAGTTCCGTCGCATCCTGGTGATCGGCCAGGGCACGGCTGCTGTTGCCGGCCAGGCGGTCGCCGCCGCGCTCGCGGAGACCTTGGCAAAGACTCCCATCGACATTCGCGCGCTGCCGGCCACGGAGCTGTCGGGCTTCGGCCTCGGCGACGACATGCGCGACACGCTCATCATCGCGATCTCGCAGTCGGGCACGACTACTGACACCAACCGCACCGTGGATCTGGTTCGAGGCCGCGGCGCACCCGTCCTGGCGATCGTCAACCGTCGCGGCAGCGACCTCTGCGACAAGGCCGACGGCGTCGTGTTCACGAGCGATGGACGCGACATCGAAATGAGCGTCGCCAGCACCAAGGCCTTCTATGCGCAGTGCGCTGCGGGCTGGATCCTGGCACTCACGCTCGCCCGCGCCGCCGGCGTCGCTGACGACGCCGCCGAGGACTCGCTCTTGCGCGCCTTGCTGGAGCTGCCCAAGGCGATGCGCGAGGTTCTGGCGCAGGACGACGCGATTGCCGCGATCGCGACAGCGCACGCGCCGCAACGACGCCACTGGGCACTGGTCGGCAACGGCAAGAACCGCGTCGCTGCGGCCGAGGTCCGCATCAAGCTCAGTGAGCTTTGCTACAAGTCGATCGCGTGCGACGCGACCGAAGACAAGAAGCACATCGATCTCTCCTGCGAACCGATGATCCTCATCTGCGCTGCGGGCCTCACCGGCTCGACCGCCGACGACGTTGCCAAGGAGATCGCGATCTACCAGGCCCACAAGGCCGCGCCGATCGTGATCGCCACGACCGGAGAGAAGCGCTTCGCAGCTGCGACCGCCACGATCAGCGTTCCGGTCGCGCACCCGTCTCTCGCGTTTGTCTTGTCGACGATGGCCGGCCACCTGTTCGGCTACCGCGCCGCGCTCGCAATCGACATGCTCGCGCTGCCATTGCGCCGCGCTCGCGGCGCCATCGAAGAGATTGCATCGAAGCGCGAGTTGCGCGCCGAGCCACTGCACTACCTACAACCACGACTGCTGCCGCACTGGATCGATTTCCGCAAGGACCTCATGCTCGGGCGCTATGACGGCGCCCTGGAAGCCCGAACATCTGCGAGCCTGACCTCCCTGTTCAACTATGCGTTGGCATTGATGCCGCTCGACTCCTTCGCGGTCGAGTTCGGCCATCCGGGATCGCCTGGAGTCGTGGTCGACGCACTGACCGAGGAACTGACCGCAGCGATCGACCAGCTCACACGCCCGGTCGATGCGATCAAGCACCAAGCCAAGACAGTGACCGTCGGCATCTCGCGCTCGGACGAGACGCTGCTCACGGTGCCACTCGTACGCGCAACGATTGCTGCTGGCGCCGTGCGCGACCACATCGTCTACCGCGACCTTCGGGCGCTCGCGGGCCTCGACGCCGCCACCGTCGAAGTGCTCGGCTCGACCCGGTACCGCATCGACGGCGACCTCGAGAATGGCACGGCGACGATTCACGTCGTCGATCAACGCGGCGTCGCGACACAGCTGCGTTCTCGCACCGGGAAGAACCCGCAGCTACGGGGAACCAAGCACCTCGTCGCGATGGAGAAGCAGTGCCTCGTCGCCAAGGGTCGCAGCGACGATCGCACGGTGATCCTCGTGCCGGAGATCGACCGCAACGTCACCACCGGGATCACTCTGCTGCACGTTCGCTTCGCCGACCGGCTTCCTGCTTCCGCCGTGCGCAGTGTGCTGTCGACCTATCGCAACCGCTTCGCCGCACTCTCCGACTCCGTCACCGAGACGGAGCCGTCATTCGACGAGTCGCTGCTGGAACAGATGCCCGTTGCCGATCTCCTGACAGAGTCGATTCAGGCACTCGCCGACCGCTGGCGCCAGGGTCACCTCCAGCAGAAGTGACGCTGCGGGGCTAGGTCAGACGAGCCCGCCCAACAACGCCAGTGCGGTCACTTGGCCGCCAGTTGGCCTGCGAACTCGCGGATCTGCATCGCGTGCCGAGCTTCGTGGCAACGAAAGCAAGCCACTCACTGGGGAAATGGCAACTTGCCGAGCCCGACATGCGGCACGTAGATGGCGCCCGTCGTGCGCCCGTCGACTCGGCGCAGCCCATCCACCAGTTGCCGGCGTGACTCCGCGAGCCTCATCCTCGCCGCACGTGGCGCAACGACGTGGCGCTCGCCGCTACTGCGGTGCAGAAGCACCGGGGCCAGCGACCGACTCTCTGCCGGTGGACGTCACTCGTGCGTCGCCTGCGGCAGGTCGCCGATGGCGGTCGAGGTGCGCGAGAAACTCCGTGTTGTTGGGGCCGCTGCGAGGTTTGCCGCCATCGGGCGCGGCCAGTCGCCAAGCTGGGTCGTCCCCACCCCCTTGCACTTGTCGCATAGTGTGATACTTTGCGCTCGTGATCGTCGTCTCGCTGAGCAGCCAGGTACCACTGCACGACCAGATCGTCGCCGAACTGCGCCGACTGCTCGCCAGTGGCAAGCTGGTCGCCGGCGACGAACTGCCGCCTGTTCGCCAGCTCGCCAATGACTTGGGCATCAACCTGAACACCGTTGCCCGCGCCTATCGCGAACTGACCGACGCTGGCCTGTTGGCGTCCGCGCGCGGGCGCGGCACGGTCGTGCTGTCGACGACCGAACGCCCATCCGGGCGCCCGGCAGTCGAGCGCAAGCGCATCGAAGTCTCGGTCGCGGCAGCACTCGCCGACGCCAAGATCGCCGGGATGTCGCTTGCCGACACGCGCACGCTGATCGAACGCCAACTCGCGAAGCTCTGGAACCAGACCTACATCAACGCCTGATCGAGAACGACCATGAACGACCCCGCGTCCGTACTCGGCAACCTGTTCACGCTGATCTTCGTGCCGTTGATGTTGTTGATGCCTCTGCTTGTCGTGTTGTTTGTCCGCACGCGCGACGCGACACCGGCAGCCCACGCCTTGATTCGGGCTCGCACCATCGTGCTCCTCTTGGCAACGCTGACGGCGGTGACACTCTGGTTCGGCTCGTTCCTGCTGAGTCGACAGTATCCCCTCGGCGGCGTCCTGCCGTGGGTCGCCCGTATGGGCTGGATGATGTTCTTCCCGCTGTGGTTCGTGCTCGCCACGCCCATTCTGCGGGCCAAGACTGGCATGGCGGACGAGTCTGGCTTTCGACCCTCTGACAGCGTTCGCATCGCGGGTCTCGTGAACCGCGCCCGGAAGAGCCCGCTTCGCCGGAGCCACTGGTGGATGTTCGCACTCGCTGCGATCGCAGGTCTGGCCGCCATCAGTGCGCGCGCACTTGGGGCACCGTTCGAGAATGACGGCCTGCAGCGCGCATGGCTCATGCAGCTAGCGGGCTATGCGTCGCAAGTCCTGCTCATCGCCGCGATCCTGCCGTGGGTGTTGCGGCGCATGCTGCTCGAACCGGAGCCGCTCGATGCTGCCGGCAACCCAGATCTGGCGCAGATGTACGATTCGCTGCGCGACGCGAAGATCCTCGGCTTGTTCTGGATGCTCGGGATCGCCATGCCATTGGTGTTCGCCACGGCCTTCTCGGTCATGTGCTGGACCGGCATCGGTGAGTACGCCGCATGGATCGGTGCGATTGGTGGCAGCTGCATCGGCATCGCGGGCGCTGGCTTCGGCGTCGTCATGGGCATGCGGCGCATGCGCATTGCCGAGTTCAAGAGGGACCTCGACCGGCAAGCGCGCGCCAACTCGTCTGGGCCATCCTGAGGCTCACACGCCGCAACCAACCTCTTGTTCTTGCTCCTGCGGCGCTGCCACCAGCACGGCCGCGGCCGCGGCCATCGTCCGCGGTGCACGCCGCGGCCGCTGCGGAGTTCTCCGCCACGCTTCGGCGGCAGCCCATGCAACCAACAGTGGGCCGACCATCTCCAAGGTCTCTTCGACGACCTGGGTGTAGAGCACCAGATCGAGCTCGCGCCAACGGAGCCCTGAGTGCGTCACTTTCTGCTCGAAGGCCTCGATCACCATCGAAGTGCCGAGGCAGGCAAAGCCCCCAAACAGCATCCTTCGCGCTGGACGGTCGCCAGCGAGCGCCGACCAGCAGGACCATGCAGCGACCAGCCCGGAGAGGCAGAGCGGAATGACGAGCACCAGAACCCAGGCGTAGGTGCCCGTCCGACTCAGGCTCTAGGCAAACAGCCCACCGATGCGCTCGTGCAGCATCAACAGGTCGTCGACGGTGAGGAATAGGAACAACACGCCTGTCGTGAGGATGCCTCGCCGGCCCGAGCGCTGCCCCCAACGCAGGCAGGCAATGCCAGCGGCAGACAGGCACAGGAAGCCAAACCACGACGGCAGGCTGTAGTCATTGCGCAGGTCAAACCAGTTCTTCACTGCCATCGGCGTTCGCCGCTGAATGGTCCACGTCAGGAAGAACAGGCAGTGCACGGCAACGAACGCAAGAGCGGTCGCCATCGCGGCGAGGGCAAGGCGACGGACTGGCCGAGGGTCGGGCATCGTCACGACCTATCGGACCAGCGGAAGCAGGCGGCTTCGCTGCCGGGTCGCAGAGTCCCGTTCTAGGATCGGCGCACTGGCACATGCCACCAGCACGGTCGTCTCGCCCCACGACTGCGGCGCCACCGGTCATTCACTCGGCGCGAGAGGCCTCGCCCGGCCGGCAAGGCGGTCGACCGAACGGACGGCAACGAAGCGCCACTCGCACGGGCCCCAAATCGCTGGTCAGGAGTTATGCTCCTGTGCCTCCGCCCAGCCTGCTCGCGGGACCGCGGACGGCCGCGAAACCGTCCACGCCCACGAGTCTACGATTCTCTTCTCCCCCCAGGCCTCTCCCATGCATCGATCCCATGTCCTCGCGGCAGCAGTGCTCCTGACGGTCGCGGCCAATGCGCAGTCGTTCGTCAACTACGAGAGTCCGATCGTCAGCTCGATCCGCCTCTCCGCCGATGGCACGCGGCTGTTTGCAGCGCACACTGCCGACCAACGGCTCTGCGTCTACAGCCTGCAGAACCCGAACGCGCCGGTGCTGCTGCACGAGATCCCCGTCGGCCTCGAGCCAGTATCCGTCAATCCGCGCACCAGCGACGAAGTCTGGGTTGTCAACCACCTCTCTGACTCGGTCAGCATCGTGTCGCTGGCTCAGGGTCGCGTCGTCGCCACTCTGCAAGTCGCCGACGAGCCATCGGACGTCGTGTTCGCGGGCGGCAAAGCCTTCGTGACAGCGGCAGCCAGCGATCGCGTCGCCGTGTTCGATGCGACGTCTCGCGCGTCGCTGGGCTCTGTCGCGGTATTCGGCAAGGACCCGCGCAACCTCGCGGTCAACGCTGCCGGAACCAAGGTCTACGCCGTCGTGCAGCGCTCGGGTAACGGCACCACCACGGTTCCAAACCAGTCACAACCGGCGCCCACCAATACGTCGCTGCCGGCCGCGCCGCTGACCAGCAAGATCGTCCGCGCCGACGACCCAGCGTGGGCCGCGCAGATCCCGTTCACGTTGCCTGACAACGACATCGCCGAAATCGACGTCGCGTCGCTGACTGTCACGCGCAACTTCCGCGCCGTCGGGACCACCAACACCGGCATCGCTGTGAACCCTCTGACCGGCGATCTCTGGGTTGCCAATACCGAAGCGCGCAACCTGGTCGCGTTCGAGCCGGTGCTCAAGGGCCACGCGATCGACAGCCGGATCACGCGCATCACCACGGGCGCCTCGCCGGTGGTCACGCCGATCGACCTCAACCCGGGCATCAACTACGCATTGCTGCCGAACAACGCAGCGCTGTCGACGGCCCTTGCCGAACCCTACGGCGTCGCCATCGACGCCGCCGTCGGTCGCATCTACGTCGCCGCGCAGGGCACCGACCGCATCGGCGTGCTCGACGGCAGTGGCAATGTGCTCGCGCGCATCGAAATGGGCGGCACGCCGGGCGCGCTCATCAACACCATCAACAAGCGCGGCCCGCGTGGCCTCGCACTGGCAACAGCAACCCAGCGCCTCTACGTGCACAACAAGCTCTCGTCGTCGATCAGTGTGATCGACACCAGCAGCAATGCACTGCTAGGCGAAGTGGCGCTCGGCTCCTACGACCCGACGCCGACCAATATCCGCGACGGCCGCAAGTTCCTCTACGACGCCAAGCTCGCCGGTAACGGCACGATGAGCTGCGCTTCGTGCCACACCGATGGCGACCTCGACGGCCTCTCATGGGACCTCGGCGATCCGAGCGGCACCATGGCTTCGGCGCCGGTGAACACCGTCAGCCCGTTCAACCTTCTGCCGCTGTCGTCGTTCCACCCGATGAAGGGCGCGATGACGACGCAGACTCTGAAGGGTCTGTCGGCAACTGCGCCGTTCCACTGGCGCGGCGATCGCGTCAACTTCCAGGCGTTCAATGGCGCCTTCAACTCGCTGATGGGCGGCTCGCTGCTGTCGACTGCAGACATGAACCTCTACGCGCAGTTCGCGACCAGCATCGCGTTCCCGCCGAACCCGAACCAGCTGAAGACGCGCACGCTGCGCACCACGCCGGCTGGCGCCAGCGAGTCCGAAGGCCAGGTGGCGTTTGACGCGACCGCCAGCAACCTTGGCGGATTCGTCACGATCAGCTGCAACACCTGCCACACCCACGACGTCGGCAACCTCACCGGCACGAACCGACAGGTTGTCACTGGCTCGATCCTGCAAGAGCCGCAGCAGATGAAGGTCGCACAGTTGCGCAACATGTACCGCAAGGTCGGCTTGACGCGGACGGCGGGTCCGCAGAAGAGCGGCTTTGGCTACACGCACGATGGCTCGGTGGGCACCGTCGCGGACTTCCTCGCCCTGCCAGTGTTCAACCCGTGGCGCTCGGCGCTGGGCGCGAACGTGATGTCGAAGATCGTCCCCTTCGTCATGGCCATGGACACCGGCACGGCGCCGGCCGTCGGCCTGCAGGTCACGATCGACCAATCGAACGCGACCAACGCGGCGGCCCTTGCCGACCTGGATCTGCTGATCGCGCGCGCGATCGCCGGAGACCTTGACGTCGTCGCCCAAGGCACGGTTTCGAGCGTCGTCCGCGGCCTGCTCTACTCGACCTCACTTGGCTCCTTCCAGGGCAACGCCACGGGCTTCGTGGCGCAGACGCGCACGCAGCTCGTCGCACTGGCGCAGGCAGGCAATGCCGCGCTGACCTTCACCGGCGTGCCGCCGGGTGCGGGCCAGCGCATGGCGCGCGATCGCGACCTCGACAACGCACTGGATGGCGACGAGCAGTCGATCCAGTACGGCATCGCGACCAACGGTTGTCCAGGTGCACCGCGCATTCGCGCCAACAGCGAAGCCCGCCTCGGCAGCGCGACGTTTGCCCTTGTCGGCGACAACGCCCCCGCAAGCGGCGCCGGCTTCTTCGCACTCGGCTTCGCCTCGGCAAACGTGCCGATCGCCGGAGTCACCGTGCTGGTCGATCTCGCCAACCCCTCGGCGTGGGTTGAGTTCCTCGCGGCTGACGCGCAGGGCACGGCCGCACGGTTGCTGCCGCTGCCGAGCCTGCTGCTCTACGACGGCTTGCCGATCTACACGCAGTTCGCGTGGTTCGACGCCTGCCAGCCGCAAGGCCTGTCGTCGTCGGACGGCCTGCAGACGAACTTGCGCGCGCAGTGACGCACCGCGGGCTGCCGACGCAACCCGCTGCCCGCTCTTCCATGCGCGCGGCGGGCCCCTATCCTGCCCGCCCATGCCCGTGCCAATGATCGACCTGTGCCGCGACAAGGCACAGCTCGCCCAGATCGAAGCCGTCATCAGCGCCGTCGTCAGAAGCGGCCAGTACATCCTCGGACCCGAGGTCGAGCGCTTCGAGCAAGAGCTCTGCGCCTACCTCGGGTGTGCCCATGCCCTTTCGATGTCGTCCGGCACCGATGCGTTGCTGTGCCCGCTCATGGCACTCGGCATCGGCCCAGGGGACGAAGTGCTGCTGCCGACGTATTCGTTCTTCGCTACGGCCGGCGTCGTCGCGCGAACGGGTGCGACGCCAGTGTTCGTCGATGTCGAGCCCACGTTCTTGGGCATCGACCCACAACGGCTCGAAGAGGCACTGAAGCGCTCGAAGAAGGTCAAGGCCGTCATGGCCGTGCACCTGTTCGGCGCTCCGTTCGACGTGGACTCGATCAGCGCGATCTGCCGCAAGGCAGGCGTGCCACTGATCGAAGACGCCGCGCAAGCGATCGGCACCAAGTACAAGGGCCGCATGTGCGGCAACGACGGCCTGTGCTCGGGCTGGTCGACGTTCCCGACCAAGAACCTCGGCGGCATCGGCGATGGCGGCTTCCTGACAACCAACGACAGGGACTTCTACGACCGCTGCAAGATGCTGCGGAACCACGGCCAGGCCGAGCTCTACAAGCACAACATCGTCGGCGGCAACTTCCGCATGGACGCCATCCAGGCGGCGGCCCTGCGCGTTCGGCTGCGCGACATCGAGAAGATCACGGCGACGCGCCGCGACAACGCCGCGCGCTATCGGACCCTCTTCGCCAAGACGACAGTGACCGAGTGGCTGCAACTGCCAACCGACGTCGGCGATCGACACGCCTACCACCAGTTCGTCATGCGCGTGCCGCAAGAGCATCGCGACGACCTGTTGCAGCACCTGCGCGAACAGGGCATCGGCAGTGCGGTCTACTATCCGATCCCGTTCCATCTGCAGCCGTGCTTCCGCTACCTGAACGGCAAGCCCGGGGACTTCCCGGTCGCCGAGAAGGCCGCAGCTACCAGCCTTGCCCTGCCGATCTTCCAGGGCCTGACGGAGGCCGAGCAGATCGACGTAGTCGGAGCGATCGCCAAGTTCACTCGCTGAACCCGCCATGCAGCTCGTGCTGCGGGCTCGACTTCGCCACGCGACACATCTACCCTGCGGCGCATGACGCTCGAACTGTACAGGGTCCTCCACGTCCTGGGCCTCGCCCTGTTGATGATCTCGACCGGCGTGGCGCTGGCGTCGCCGAAGGACGCGCCGCACAAGGCATCGATGATCTTCCACGGCGTCGGCCTGCTGCTGCTGCTGGTCGCCGGTTTTGGCATGCTCTCGCGGCTCGGACTTTCCGCACCCAATGACTGGCAAAGTTGGATCTGGGCCAAGATCGGCGCCTGGGTCTTCGCCGCAGTCCTGCCTGTGCTGGTCCGTCGCGGAGTCATCCCCCGCCCACTGGGGTGGATCGTCGCGCTCGCGATCGCTGGTTTCGCGGCCTACGCCGGCATCACCAAGCTCGCCTGAACCAGTTGCCATGACAGACGGTCTGCGAGGCTGGATGCTCGACCGTCTCGAGGCGCTGTGTGCCGACGACACCACCACGGGGCACGAGGACCGCGGACTCGCCGCGCTGCACGCTGTACTGCGCGAACTCGGCGCTGACGTCGAACTGCAGCGCGTTGCGCCCGGTCGCAGCAACGTGCTCGCGCGTTGGTGCAACAAACCATCGGTCTTGTTCAGCACGCACCTCGACACGGTGCCGCCCTACATCGAGCCAAGGTTGCAGCGCGACCTGCTGCACGGCCGCGGCGCCTGCGACGCCAAGGGGCAGATCGTCACGCAACTCGCCGCGATCCGCTCGATGCTCGCTGCCGGACAAACCGACGTCGCTTGGCTCGGCGTCGTTGGCGAGGAGACCGACAGCATTGGTGCGAAGGCGGCTCTCGACTTGCGCGCGCGCTGCGGCGATGTCCTTGGTGTCATCAACGGCGAACCGACCGATAACGTGCTGGCGACCGGACAGCGCGGCACACTGCACCTGCGACTCAAGACCAATGGCGTGCCAGCACACTCGGGCACACCCGAACTCGGCCGCTCCGCACTTTGGGAGCTGATCGACTGGCTGCAACGACTGCGCTCCTTCGCCGGGCGTGAAGACTCAGAACTCGGCGCCGAGACTTGGAACCTTGGCACCGTCACTGGCGGCGCCGCCCCCAACGTCGTGGCTGCATTCGCGGCGGCGGAGGTGTTCGTCCGCACCCTGCCCGGCTGCGAATTCGAGTCGACCGCCCGCGCTTTCGCGCCCGAGCATGCGGAGGTCGAACTGCTTGGCGCCTGCGAAGCCGACCACTATCCGCCGCTGCAGGGCTTCACCCACAAGCCGGTGCCGTTTGGCAGCGATGCGCCCCGTCTCCGGCAGTTTGCTCGCAACCGCGCCATCGTGCTCGCTGGCCCCGGCAGCATCACGCTCGCACACACCGACGAAGAACGCATCACCGGTGCAGAACTCGAGGCCGGCTGGGTGTTGCTGCAGCGAATCGTCACAGCAATACGAGACCGCGCGCAGGCCTGAGCCCGCGCCACCCGCTGGTCACTGCACGAACACGTACTCGCCGCCAGACTCCTTGGCGAGGCGCTCGAGCAACTCCGAACGGGTGCCGACGGCCACACAGTGGATCACGATCTGACGCGCGTAGTTCCAGCGGCGCACCTGATCGGCAAGCTGCGATGGCTCGATGACGCGACCCGCCGTCGGCGCACCATCGCTGAGCAGATAGATCGTGTCGACCTCGAGATCGGCGAACGCGCGCTCGATCGAATCGAAGATGTTGGTGCCGCCATCGCCGATCGCGGTCTTCTCGACTCGCTCGAGCACCGCCTTGCGATCGGCGCCGACCGCCTTCTGCAGCTGCGGCCACATCGGGTTCACGCCGCCGGCATAGAAGTAGATGTTGAACAGCTGGTCATCGGGCAACTTCTCGACCGACGCGCGCAACTGCTTCTTCACTTCGTCGAGCCGCGTCCTCTTGCGATCGGTCCCGATCGGCGCGCTCATCGACCCTGAGGTATCGATCAAGAACACGGCGCG
>CAMBXM010000130.1 GCA_945871815.1 Singulisphaera sp. GP187 | reverse complement strand
GGCACTGCTCGAGTTCGACCGCCTGCGCCGCTTCACCAAGGGCCACGTGGTCTACCACTCGGCTGGCTGGGGCGAGGGCGTGGTGATCGACTTCCAACCGGACAACCGGGAGGTGACGATCCAGTTCGCCTCGGGTCGCCGCGAGGACTTCCCGCTCGACACCGTCATCGACCGCTTCAAGCCGCTCGATTCGGAAGACCTGCGCGCGTTGAAGTTGCTGCGCATGGACGACCTCAAGCGCTACGCCGAGTCCGACCCTTCGCGTTTGATCCGCATCTGCGCCAAGCTCTACCGTGGCACGGTCTCGAGCCAGCAACTGAAGACCGAGCTCATTCCCTCGGTCATCGAAGAGAAGGCGTGGCCCGCCTACTGGAAGCGCGCCAAGCTCGCCGCCACCAAGGACCCGTGGCTCAAGGCTGAAGGCAGCGCGACGCGCCCGACCTTTGTCTTGCGCGACCGCCCAGTGGGCCTCGCCGACGAAGCCGCGGTGGCCTTGAAGCACCAAAACAACCTCGGCGACCGCATCGCCGTCTTGCGCGACTACCTTGCTCGTGGCCAGGACGCTGAGGTTCGCCAGCAGATCCTCGATGTAGCGGCCCGAACTGTCGAGGAGAGCCTCGGTCACAAGACCGACAATCACGCCCACATCCTCGACGGCATCCTGTTCCTCGAGGAACACGGCCGGAAGGCCGGCGCGTCGGCAGCCACGGAACTGCGTTCGCTGCTGGTGGGTCCGGACGGTGCGATTCACGCCGCGGCTATCGATCGCCTAGCAACGCAGGCTTCGCGCGAGCACGCGGTCAAGCTGTTACCAGAAGCCCTCGGCGAGCATTGGATCGACCGCAGCCTCAGTGTGTTGCCCGACTTCCCGGTCTCCGTCGTGGAGAACGTCGTTCAGGCGATCATCGATGCCGGCCAGGGCGAGCGCTTGCTCGAGCTGTGGGACCGGGTCGCGCCGTACCCGCGCCGTCACCCGATGCTGACCTATCTGCTCGGCCGCGCCTACTCTGATGGCGCGTTCGCCAAGCGCGACGACCGCCCCGACGAAGTGACCGTCGGTCGCGTGCTGCTGCACCTCGCGCGTGTGCTCTCAGCCGAACGCAAGGGCAACCAATTCCAAGGCCGCCTGCTGTCGCGCCTCACGAGCCTCATGGCCGGCAAGCGAGGCTTCCTGCATCGTCCGCTGGCGACGATCACCAAGGACGAACTCTCCACGTACCTCGGCATCACCGAGCGCGGCGGCGAGGACTTCCCGAGCGAAATCAGCACCATGATACTGCGTACGGTTGCCAGCAAGTATCCGGAGCTCACCGCCGCCGAACTGCCGTTCTGGAAGCGCGATGACGCGGTGTTCACCACCATCGCCGGCCTGAAGCGCATCAAAGAAGACTATCGAGTGCTCGTCGAAGAGAAGATCCCAACGAACAGCAAGGCAATCGGTGCCGCGGCGGCGCTCGGCGACCTGAGCGAGAACAGCGAGTGGGAATCGGCGATGGAAGAGCAGCGCAATCTCACGACTCGCGCCACCGCGATGGATCGCGAGGTCCGCATGGCAAAGCTCATCGAAGACCAGGAGATCGCTGGCGACGTGGTCGCACCAGGCACGCGCATCACCTACGCCGAGGAGATCAGCGGCAAGAAGTCGACCTACGCGGTGCTCGGTCCGTGGGATGTCATCGACGACGACACGATCAACTACCGCGCCCCGATTGCTCAGGGACTCCTCGGTCTGTCGGTCGGCGAGTACGGCGAGGTGCCGTCGCCAGCCGGCCCGGTCCGCGTCCGCGTCGACGCGATCGAAAAGATGTGAGCGCGCGCCCGACCACCACAACGATCCTCGAGCCCTGTCGGGGTGAACGGGTGGTGGTCGAGCGCATGACCGGGCGCGCGCCAAGTTATGTGTTCCTGCACGGACTTGGCTCCGTGCGCGCTGGCGAGAAGAGCGGGGCATTGCTCGCGCACGCCGCGGCGCGTGGGCGAGCCTTCACCCGCTTTGATTTTCGCGGTCACGGCGAGTCGACCGGCACGATCGGCGAAGTGACCATGTCCGAGTTACTGGTCGATGCCAGCCTCGTCCTCGACCTCGTCGGCCCGTCAATCCTGGTCGGCTCGAGTCTCGGCGCACTCGTAGCAGCACACGTAGCTGCCGCGCGGCCGCAGGATGTGAAGGGACTCGCCTTGCTCGCGCCCGCGTTCGGCTTCTTGCCGCGAATGCGCCAACGACTGGACGCGGCGGGGCGCATGCAAACCAGCGAAGGACTCGTCTTTGCCGTGCACGAGAGAGCACTGGTGGATGCGGCGAACCACGATGAAGGTTCGTTGCCGAGTCGCTTGCCCATGCCGGTGTTCCTCGCGCACGGCACCGACGACGATCTCGTTCCCACTGCTCTCAGCCAGTCCTTCTTCAACAAGATCCCGCACGCGCAAAAGGACCTCTGGATCGTCCCTGGCGGCAACCACCGCTTGAACCGCGAGATCGGTGACATCCTCACGCGCATGGACATCCTGTTCTCTGGAGCTGGCCTGTAAGGCTGGTGCCGCGCAGGTCCGGCTGGCGAAAGCGAGCCACGGCGCCCCACAGGCAGGCAGCGAACTCGTGGCGGAATCCGTAGCTTCCGCCGAAAGTTCGCGACGCCCACCTCGACAGACACGCAGCCGCTGACGCCTTCTGAAACCACTTCTAGGCTCTACCAACGAGATCCATGCGCACTGAGGACTTGCAGACTCCGACCCTGCTGATCGACCTCGACGTCGTCCGCCACAACTTGGCGACGATGCGCCACTACCTCGACGGCGCGATGCATCGGTGGCGACCCCACGTGAAGACGTGCAAGATCCCCGAGGTCCTAGAACTCCTGCTGCAAGCAGGTGTCCGCCGCTTCAAGGTCGCGACGACGCGCGAGTGCGCGTTGCTGCTGGAGGTCGCTGACGCGCGGCCGATCGATGTTCTGGTCGCGATGGCTCACCACGGCGCCAATCTGCACCGAACGGCCACCCTCGCCCAGCGCGCACCACAACACCACGTGTCCATGCTGAGCGAAGACTCGGCGCACGCCGCCACGGTGCGCGGCAGCGGCCTCGGCGTCTTCATCGACCTCGACCCAGGGTTCCTTCGTTCGGGCGTGCCGATTCGCGAGCGTGCCCGCGTCGCCGACGTCGCCCACAGCGCCGGCGCCGCACTGCGCGGCCTGCACTGCTACGAGGGCCACCTTCACGCTGGCACCATCCCCGAACGCACCGCGGCCACGCGCTCGATCCTGGCCGAACTGACGGCGATCGCGCGGACGATGCAGCCCGGACTCGAGCTTGTCACCAGCGGCACCCCGACTTTTCCCATCGCGCTCGCCTACGAGCCGTTGCGCGCGTTTGACCACTCGGTCTCGCCCGGCACAGTCGTCTACTGGGATGCGCGCAGCAACGAACTCGGCATCGACGGCTTCGCCTGCGCGGTCCAGATCCAGACTCGTGTCATCGCAGCACCCGCACCCGATCGCATCACCGTCGATGCTGGCAGCAAGGCGCTCGATGCGGCCGCTGGCGACCCATGCGCCGAGGCTCTCGGTGCGTACCACCTCCGCGCCTTGACTCCCAGCGAAGAGCATCTGCCGATGGTCGTCGAACGCGGCCCGGCGCCGCCGCTCGGCTCACTCCTTCGCCTGCTGCCGCGTCACGTGTGCCCGACCGTCAACCTCGCCGACGAAGCCGTGCTGGTCGAGCGCGGCGAACTGCTCACGATCGCGCCGGTTCGCGCCCGCGGGCACGAGACCCGGCCGGAGTCGCAGTAGGTGGTTGCACCGCCCCGCCGCGCCTCGCACACTGGCATGCGGTGGATCACGTTCCGGAGTCCCTGCAGCGCCTCGTGGCGGAGATCGACGGCTGGCTCGAACTCCGGTGCCCTGATCGCGCACTCGAACGGCTAGAGACACTGCTCGCCGAACCGAAGGCCCGCATCATTGCCCTAACGCTGCGCATCCGCGCCTACGTCTCGAGCAAGCGCCACAGGGAAGCAGTCGCCGACATCGCCGAGTTGCGTAGTGCACAACACGACCCCGAGTGGCTCGACCTGACCGAGGCCTGGTGCCGAAAGCGCATGCAGGACCTGCCAGCCGCGATCACCTGCATGGAGCAGCTGCTCCAACGCAACGGCAAGTCGGCAATCGGCCACTTCAACCTCGGCTGTTATCTCGCATTGGCCGGGGACAGCGACCGCGCACTCGACGAGGTCAGCATCGCCTGTGGCATCGACGCGAGTTTCCGCGGCATGTTGCACGACGAACCGGATCTGGACACGTTGCGCGTCGACCCGCGATTCCAGCAGCTGATCGCCAGGGTCCCCGGCATCGATCCGGCGGAAGCGGCGGCCGAGGCCGACGCCTTCGAGGACGACCTCGCCGAAGGCTTCGAAGACGACCTGGACTTGGACGACGACGAGGATCTCGACGAAGCAGACGACAGCGACGACGACACGAGTCGCTGAATCGCGACGCCCGTGGCAACGGCGCTTCCGCAAGAGGGCACACCGCCGCGAGCGTGCGAGCCGAAACAGGCAGTCAGAAGGAACTGCCCTTGGCACAGAGCACAGCGACCCTAGCCCCACAAGCACTGCGTACCGCGCTCGCACGCACCGTTGCGGACGTAGTCGCCACGCCACCGGACGTCTTCGAAGCGCTGCTCTGCGCGCTGCTCGCTCGCGGGCATGTACTCCTCGACGGCAAACCGGGCATCGGCAAGACACTGCTCGCACGGACACTCGCCGCCTGCATTGACTGCAACTTCCGTCGCATCCAGTTCACCAACGACTTGATGCCGAGCGACATCCTCGGCACCGCCGTGTGGCGCGAGGAATCACGCGACTTCGCCTTCTTGGAAGGCCCGCTGTTCGCCAACATCGTGCTGACCGACGAGATCAACCGCACGAGCCCGCGCACGCTGTCGTGCCTGCTCGAAGCGATGGAGTCCGGAACGGTCTCCGTCGAGGGCCGAACGATGGAACTGGGTTCGCCCTTCCACGTGTTCGCCACGCGCAACCCGATCGAGTTCCACGGCACCTATCCGATGCCGGAAGCGGCGCTCGACCGTTTCCTCGTACGCATCGAGCTCGGCTACCCGGACAGCGCCCAAGAAGTTGCGCTGTACACCGGGCGCGACGCCGAGGCCTCCCTGCGTGCCGTTCGCCCGGTCCTGAGCAGAGAGCAACTCGTCGCCGCGCAGAAGTCCGTCGCCGAAGTTCAGGTTCACGAGCAAGTCGCTGAGTATGTGTTGCGCGTCGTAGCTGCAACGCGCGACCACACCGAGGTCGCATTGGGTGCTAGTCCGCGAGCGGCGCTGATGTGGCTCCGGGCGGCACGTGCGCGCGCTTGGCTCGCCGGCCGCAGCTACGTGCTTCCGGATGACCTCAAAGCTCTTGCCCAACCGGTGCTCGCTCACCGCATGTTCGTCCGCGGCGGTGGCCCCTCAGCCACGATGCTGCGCGATGTGATCGCGGCGACTGCGGTCCCGCTATAAGCCCATGCGGCTCTGGCCGACCTCGCTCGGCGCCAAGGGCGCGCTGTTCTTCGCGGCAGTCGCGCTGCTGCTGTTCGCCACGCCATACTCCAACCTGTTCTTCCTCCTGACGTCGTTCCTCGCCGTGCTGGGCGGAATCGGCGTCATCGGGGCGTGGCGAAACATCCGCGCGCTCGGTGCCACCGTGGTGACCGTGGAGCCGGCCGCGGCAGGGGACGCTCACGCCGCGACGATTCGCATCACCACCAAGAAGCCACACCGCGGCTTCGCGGTGTCGGTACTCGCCGATGTTGCCGATGCCACCATCAGCATCGCCGAGGTCCCGCTCGCAACCGACGGCATGGTCTTGCACGCAGAGCTAGAAGGACTGGCTCGCGGGATTCACCGCGTCACGGCACTGCGCCTTCGCTCGCGCTATCCGTTCGGCATCCTGGTCGCCGAACGCAAGGTAGTCGTCGACGTCGAGGTCATCGCCTATCCCAAACCGGCGCCCGCCGACCCAGCTCATTCGCACGATCGCGACGGTGACGGCATGACCCCGCCGAACGGCGACGAAGAATCGCTTGCGGGCCTTCGCGAGTGGCGATCCGGTGACAGCCTGCGCCACGTTCACTGGAAGGCGACGGCACGCGCTGGCACGCCGATCGTCAAAGAACTCGAGCGCCTCGGCGGCGACGGCATCGACCTCGTTCTCGACCGCCGCGTTTCCAGCGACGAACTCGAGCACGCTCTGGCTGCCACCACGCGCCAGGTCTTCGACGCGTCGGAGTCTCGGCGCGGCCTGCGCCTTCGCAGCCAGGACGCCGACATGACCCTCGATGCAGACCGGCCACACGCGGCTCCGTTGCTGCGTTGGCTCGCCCAGGCGAACGCGCTGCCACGCGATGCCTCGCCACCACCGATCGGCTCGCTGCATGCTCGCGCGGTAACCGGACACTCCGCAAGGAGGGCCGATCATGTCTGAAGCGTTGCGGCTCCTGTTCGTCGGCATCGTCCTGCTCGACCTCGCCTTCGTGCAGTTGACCGCAACGGTGTCGGCGGCGTGGCTCGCCGGGTTGTGGCTGTTCACCGCGTTGACGCCCTTGCTCAAACGCTGGCACACGCACATCTGGTACCGCGGCCTGTGGAACGGGTGCGTCCTCGCCTCGTTCGCGTTCTTGGTCAACGACGCGCTCACCAGCGGTCTGCTGCACATGCTCGAAGATGGGCTCCTGCTCTCGGCGCTGTGTCAGGTGCATCTACTGAACAACCTGGGCCAGAAGCAGCGGCCCGATCTGTTGTTCTTCAATTCGTTCCTCATCGCGTTCGTCACCAGTTTCTTCTGCGGCGACCTCGCGTGGTCGATCACGTTCTTCCTCTATGCCGCGTTGCTGATCCCGGCACTGCAGTTGTACGTGACGCTGCCGCGCACAGGCTCGCCACAGCCCGGCATGGTCCGCCTCATCGTGCGCGACGGCCTGCCCCGCAGCCTTGCCGTCGTTGTCATCACGGGTGTGGTGTTTGCGGTCTGGCCTCGCGACTTCCACCGCGAAGGCTGGCTCGGTGAGTCCTTCCAGTTCGGTGGCCAACCACTGGTCGCATTCGCCGAACAGGTTCGCCTCGATCGCACGACCACGCCCACGCTGAGCGATGCGCCGGTGATGCGCATCCGTAGCTCTGCCGGTCGTGATTCGATCCCCCAGCACTGGCGCGGCGCTACCTTCGTGCAATTCGACGGCGCCGGTTGGCAGCCGTTCCGGATCCGCGACTTCGGCACCCGCACGGCGACCGACGAAGTCTGGACCGCAGTGTCACCACGACAGTGGCGGCGCGGCGGCGCCGCGGCCGCGGATGGACCGCGACTTGAAGTCCGGCTGGTCGACCGCAGCGGCGAACGACTGTTCCTGCCGCCGAACGCGCGCGCGTTCGAAGTGCTCGACGAGACGCCCGCCATGATCGACCCGAAGGCTGATGGCGTCGTTGCCTTGCTCGAGTTTGGCGGCGAGCGCAAGCCTCTGGATTGGGCTGTCCTCACAGGCCCTGAAGGCACGGCGCCGCTCAACGAGTTGTCGCGCGGCGCGCGCATCTTCCTGAGTCAGCTACCCCCGCAGTTGCCGCAACCGATCCGGGCGATCGCAAGCGAGCTCGAACGCGGGCTGCCAGCCGAGGCCGCGCCCGAGCTGCGCGCAAGGCGCGCGCGAGACTGGCTGTCCGCCGAGCGCCGATATGCGTTGCCCGGGACGCCAGGCGCCGCGCGCAGTCTCGACGACTTCCTGCTCGGCACCGGAGGCGGACACTGCGAGTTCTTCGCCACGGCACTGGCCCTTCTGCTCCGACAGCAGTCCATCCCTTGCCGCGTCGTCGGCGGCTACTCGGCGCAAGAGTGGGACGAATCGGCCGCAACGATGATCGTGCGCCAACGTCACGCTCACGCCTGGGTCGAGGCGTGGTTGCCGAGCAGCGGTTGGACAACGCTCGACCCGACGCCAGCAATGGCCGACACCGAGGGCGCGCCAACCTGGCTCGCCCAACTCTGGGATGAACTCGAATCCGCGTGGGCCAACGTCGCGAGGTTTGGCGAGGAAGACCGCCGCACGCTGTTCGCGACGTTCTTGGACCTGCCAGCGGCAGCCATCCGTTGGCTACAGCGCGACCCGGCAAGCGCAGCCCTTTGCGCAATCCTGCTGGCTCTCTCCGTCCTGCAATTCCATCAGCGCCGCCGGCGGCGCACGCCGCCGACCGTTGCCGCGATGCGCACCGCGATGCACAAACTGCATCTGAAGTGCGCTCCCGGCGAGACACCGCGCGAGCTCCTGTTGCGAGCTCAGGCCCTAGACCATCGCCCCGACGCCGTGCGCCAACTTGCAGCCGCCGTCGAGAGACATGAGGCGGAGAGGTACGCGCGATGAAGGCACTCGCTTCGCCGCTCCCTTGCCGCATGCTGCCACGTTGCCTTGACGCTCTCGCCGGGCAGAAGCATCATCCTCGTGCCCGCGCGTGCTCGTGCGGCAACCAAGGTCGGCGCAGCCGGCCCCGAACCGGAACCCGATGACGAACTCTGAATCGCCGCAGTCGACCCGCGGCATCTTGCTCGCGGTCGCCTTGATCTCGGCCGCGACGCTGGCCGTGCAGGTACTGCAGACCCGCTTGTTCAGCGTGATGCTCTGGCACCACCTGACCTACATGGTCGTCACCGTGACGCTCCTGGGCTTCGGTTGCGGCGGCGGTCTCATCGGCTTGTTCCCGCGCATCGGTCAGATGTTTGGTGACTCGCGTCGCGCTGTGTCGTTCTGCTGCAGCATGTTCGGCATCACGTTGATCGGCGCCTTCATCGTGCTGTGTCACACGCCGCTCGACACGCTCGACATCGAGCAGGACCGCACCAAGTACCTGCTGCTGTTCCTGCGTTACGCCTACTTGATCGTGCCGTTCTTGTTTGCCGGCCTCGGCATCGCGATCGCGCTGCAGCAACATCCAGCAATGGTGCATCGCACCTACTTCTGGAACCTGATCGGCTCCGCGATCGGCAGCTTCTTGTTCGTGCTGCTCGTGCGCCCGCTCGGAGGTCCAGGTTGCCTCTACGTGTTCGCGGCGATCGGCGGCCTCGGCGGCCTCGCAGCGTTGATGGGCACCGGCGCTTCGGTGTTTTCGCCCATCCGCCTGCTCGCTGTGCTGACCCTTGCCATCTGGCCACTCAGCGCCGCCTTCCCGGAAACGACGACCAGCCTGCTGCCGATAGAGCCCGCCAAGAGCAAGATGCTCGGAACCATGGACCTCTACTACGAGGGGATGGCGGACTACTACCGCAAGACGCAGGACCCGAACTACCCACAACTCGATCTCAGTCTGCGTTCGACGATCTGGAGCCCGACGTGTCGCATCGACACGCTGCCGATGGCGCCGACGGTCGGCAACGTTCAGAAGGACCGGGAGAATCCCGCTGGCGGCCCGCGCACGGAAGTGCACGTGTTTCAAGACGGCGACGCGCCAACGAAGATCTGGTCCGGCGGCTATGCCAAGGGCCTCGACTACAAGAAGCACTGGTACGGCCTCGGCTATGAGCTGGTGAAGGACCCGAACGCTCTGATCATCGGTCCCGGTGGCGGCAACGACATCGAGACCGGTCTCGCATGCGGCGCCAAGACGATCACTGCCGTCGACATCAATGGCGACACGATCGACCTCGTGCGCGGCAAGTTCGGCTCCTACACCGATCACGTCTACGACCGACCGAGCGTTGAGTGGATCAAGTCGGAGGGGCGCAGCTACCTGCGTCGCTCCGGCAAGAAGTTCGATCTGCTGCAGATGTCCGGCACCGACACCTACTCGGCGCTGTCGTCGGGCAGCTACATCTTCAGCGAGAGCTATCTCTACACGATCGAGGCGTTCGACGACTTCTTCGAACACATGACGGACCAGGGCGTGATCACCGTGATCCGCTTCCGCTTCGAACCCCCACGGGAAGAGCTCAAGCTCGTCGCCACCGCATCACGCGCCCTGCGCAAACTCGGCATCACCGACCCGCGCCGCCACTTCTTGGTCGTCAACCAAGAAGATGGAGCGTTCAAGGACCTCGCCCAGCAGCTGCGCAACGCTCCGCCGGAGATCGCCAGCATCAAGAACTTCGAGGAATTGCGCACGCGGATGTCGCGCGATTACGACCACCCGATGCGCTACGCGGCAATGCTGATGCGCAAGACGCCCTTCACCGAAGCGGACGTCGCGAAGATCGAGGCCTACCTACCACCGCTCAACAGTCCGCTGGTCGACCACAAGCTGTACTACGCCGCCGGCCTGCGCGGCGAGGACAACGAGTACAGCCGACTGCTCGCCGCCGCGGCCGCGGGCCCTGAGGCCGAACAACACTTCCACGACACGTACCAGTACCGCACCCACCCGGCGACCGACGACAAGCCCTTCTTCTTCAACTTCAACTCGTGGAGCGACGTGTCGTTCTCCTCGAGTAGCAAGGATGGCTACGCAGCGCTGACGGGCAGCCAGCCCATCGGCCTGTACATCCTGGCGGCGCTGACGGTTCAGACCCTGATCGCCACGCTCTTGCTGATCCTGCTGCCGCTGCTTCGCCTCGGCTTTGGCAAGAGCCCGGAGTCGCCAAACTCGCGTCTGCGCGTAATCGGCTACTTCGGCGCGCTCGGGCTCGCGTACCTCCTGGTGGAGATCAGCACGATTCAGCGCTTTGTGCTCTACCTAGGTCACCCGACCTACTCACTGAGCGTCGGCCTCTGCAGCTTCCTGTTGTTCTCTGGACTTGGCTCGGCCTGGGCTGGCAGCAAGGGCCTCGGACGAGTTGGCGCCAAGCGCGCCGGCTTCTCGGTCGTCGTACTGCTGATGCTGCAAGCGCTGCTGTTGCCGTCGATCCTCCAAGGGACCCTCGCCTGGGCCGAAGGGCTGCGCATCCTTGTCGCAATGGCAACCATTGCGCCACTGGCATTCGCGATGGGGATCCCCTTTCCCACCGGCCTCTCGCTCTTGCAGAACGAGCGACC
>CAMBXM010000129.1 GCA_945871815.1 Singulisphaera sp. GP187 | reverse complement strand
AGTGGCCCTCGAGTAGTGGACTTCTCGGCTCCTCGATCGGCGCCCTCAGCGGCTACCAAGCTTCCACACTGACCCTGCTGGAGTCGATGTGGCAGGCAGCAGGCTCGCCGTGCGGCGCGAGCTACGTTTGGCAAAGCTCACTGCACGGCGCCGCCGCGCTGGCGTTGTGGACCGCACCAAATGCTACCGACAGCGCGCGGTCCGTGGCTCAGCAGGCAGTGCTCTTGGGCTTGCGCACCCTGCATGCCTTCGGCGCGCCGAAGGTCCGGCCCTCGATCGCCGCTGTCCCGCGAGTGTTGATCTTCGACCCGGCGCCGGGCGCTCTGCGCACGGACCCTAGTGAGATCACTCTGCGCTGGAACGCGGAGTGGTTGCGCTTCGACGGGCAGGCCTACACCGCCAACTACCCGACTGGCTTCGCCGGCGACGAGAGTGATCTGGTCTACCGCGTGTTGTGGTCGCGTGATCGAGGCGCAACGTGGCTATCGGCGCTCACCGGCGACGTCGCCGAGTTTGGCGTCTACCCGACGGCCATTGACGACCGCTTGGCCGACACCGGCCAGGGCAGCGAGAGCTTCACCTTCGCGATGCCCGACGATCTCCCCACCGGCGAGGTCCGATTTGCCATCGAGGCTTGGCGCACCAGCACTCAGAGCCACCACGCCACGCATCGCGCCATGGTCTTTGTCCGAAGAAGCAACGGATGAACTCTCGCCGCCAAGAATCCGGCATCTCGTTACTCGAGCTGATGGCGGTCTCCGTCGTCATGTCGTTGCTCATGGTCATGGTCGCCGAGTCGATGCGCACGCTGGCCGGCGTGCGCGGCGAACAGCGAGCCGGCTTCACGCTCGGAGACGTGGCGGATCGCGTCGCACGCCGGATCACCGCTGACGTGGACTTCACGACCAGGGTGTTTGCTTCGAACCCGATCGACCTTGAGTACCTCGCGGCTCTCGACCTCGGCGTCGACTTCCGCAGTCTTGGCTGCCGACTCCCGATGCTGACCGCGCACGGTGCATTCGAGCAAGATCCACCCGGCGTTCAGGAGACCGGCAATCTGCTGTTCCTCGCGCGCCTTGGCCCACGACTCCAACTCGACGACGCCCTGCTCGATCCGGCGCACTCACGCGTGCAGACGTTTCAATTGTGCGTCACAGCGCCCTTCGCGTTCGACCACGGGCTCGATCTGCGTCGCTTCGTCAGCGAACCTCTGGTCGATTACTGGGAGTTGATCGACATCACCGATCCACTCCAGCGAGCGGACGCGTTGAAGCAACTGCGTGAGGCGGGAATTCTCTACGCCTGGGATCCCTCTGCACCGCGGACGACCGGGCTCTTCAGTATCAGCGACGCTGGCGAACTCACGCCCCTCACCATCACCGAGCGCATCCCGTGCACTGAGGACGATGCAAGCTCGCGACCATTCACCACGCGCAACCTGCGACTGTCACAGAACGGCAAGTCCGGGCGCTTCACGACGCCGCTGTATGCGCGCGCATTCGGCACGTTTCCTGGCGGCTTCGAGATCAAGCTCGACGGCGCCTCAGCCGGCAAACTGCTGATGCTGCGCATGATCGTCGAAACCGACACACCGCAGGGACGCACGGTGCAAACCGAAGTGCGGCGCCTGCTCAGCACCAAAGGCTGAAGCGCCAACTCACAGCGTCCGGAACCACTGCCAGATCGCGTCGAATTGGCTGCGCGCATCACCACCCAGAACGTCAGTGAAGGCCGTCTTGCCCTTCGCGTCGGCGAACTTCGGCATCCTCGCCTCGGGATCGATGCGCAGCGGATCGAGCATCCACCGGATGTAGTAGTCGCGGCGCAGACGCTTGGCCGCGATCGCGAAGTTGATGCCTTGGCGCTCGAACACTTGGATCGGTGGCTTGTCGCCAATGCCGTGACACTGGACGCAGGCAAAACCCTCGCCCATCTGTACGAGCCTCTTCCCGTGCACTGCCAACTGCTCAGCAGGCGCCACTTCGGGCTCGTCCTGCGCCGGGAACCCGTGCGTTCGCACGAGTCCGGCGATGACATCGCTACCGCGCGTACCAAAGTTCGGCATCCGTGCATGCAACCACGGCCGCGGTGACTTCTCACGGCCGGTGACGAATCGATCCATCCAGCCAGGCTGCAGCTTGCTCCCGACCCACGTCAGCGCCGGCACGCCCTGCGCGACGGGATCCTGCTCTGGCGGCAATGGCTCATCCACCGACATCGAGGCCGCGATTTGCGCCCACTGCGACGCCCGCGAGTCCATGCCGTGGCAGTTGGTGCACCGCAGTTCCGGCACCATGCGCGCCGCGTAGTCCATCGGTGCCCGACGCAGAATCACCTGCTGGGCATGCGGCAAGAACGCGCGCACCGCGGTGCGATCGGCGTCGGCAAAACCGAAGTCCGGGGCCTTCACGTCGTCGGCGAGGCAACCGTGATCGGCGTGCAGGCCGCGCAGTTCTTGGAAGCGACGACCCGCGTCCGGCAATTCGAGCGCGTGGCAACGGTCGCAGCCGTGGCGCTGCGCGATGCGGCGACCGTTGTCCGCATCGCCACGCTTTGGCGCTTCGATCGTGGCACCCTGCGTGAGGTAGGCGGTCAGCGCCTTGGCGTCCTCGGCATCGAGTCGAAAGTCAGGCATCCGCGTGCTGGGATGATCACGCAGCGGCGACTGCAAGAACTGCTGGAGCGCCGATGGCCGCCACTTGCGGGGCACGAAGTCGAGCGCCAATCGGCCGCTCGACTTGGCCGCCGCGGCATCCTGGCTGGGCGGCACATGGCAGGCGATGCAGCCGAGTTCCAAGAAGCGGCCGGCGCCACGCTCGGCGGCGTCGGCGGCAAACTGGCTGTCTTCGAGCGGCTTGCCCAGCGTTGCGAGCCACGCCGCGAGATCGTCGTAGTCGCTGTCTTTGTCGAGACGAAAGCGCGGCATCGAAGCATCGGGGCGCACCTTCTTGGGATCGCGCACCCATTCGGCAAGGAACGCGGGATGAAGCCGCGCGCCGACATTGCGCAGGTCGGGAGCGGTGTCGGTCGCGACACCACGCGCATACGCGCCCTGGGCTTCTTCGGTGCGATGACACTGCACGCAGCGCCCCTCGGTGAACAAATGGTGGCCGCGTTGCAACAGCGCGCCGGCGGCGATCTCCTTGTCGTCATCGGCCCACAACCACTGCTCGGGCGCGATCGGCTCGAACGCGAAGTCGGAACCCGACCAGGACAGTCGGAGCTGCCCGTCACCGCCGACGCCGCTCTCAAAACGCAGTTCAACCTGGTTGTCGCCCTTCTTGAGCCGCACCGGCTCGGCAGTCGCGATCGGCTTGCCGCGCAGTGAGCCCGACAGCGCCTTCTCGCCATTGATCGTGAGCGCGAACGAACCGCGGCCTTCGACTTGGAAGTGGAAGCGATCTCTCACCTGCAGATTCAGCACGCCCTCGAACTTCGCGTCGAACATGCCCGGCGACAGCATCGGCGTCGGTGTCTCGCCGCGTTCGACTGCGAGCGACAGCAGGCGCGTGCGGTAGCTGTGCGTGCCTTCCTTGGTCTTCCGTTTGGGCTCGAGCGGCGCGTAGGTCACCTTCAGGCCTTGCGAACGCGCAACTTGGGCGGGCGCCGCCGGGGAGGCCGTTCCCTGCCCACGGGCATGAGGAGCGGCAATCAGGGCAATCGTCGAAACGAGCACTGCCAACATGTTGGTCCGAGCCATACCGAGATCCTGACGCAGGAGAGAAGCGAATGCCAACGACAGCTGCAGGCAGTGCGCGAGTCCGCGGTTGAGGAGGAGGCCCGCGCGCCGTAGCGTGCGCGCTTTCCCACTCACTGGAGCCTCAACATGGTCCGCGCCTCAGCCCGCCACATTCTCGTCAAGACCGAACAAGCCTGCCTCGACCTCAAGCAGCAGATCGAGAAGGGCGCCGACTTTGGCGCACTCGCCAAGACCCACTCGACCTGCCCGTCCGGGCAGAAGGGCGGCGCGCTCGGCGAGTTCGGCCCAGGCCAGATGGTCAAGGAGTTCGACACCGTGGTGTTCAACGGCGAAGTCGGCAAGGTCCACGGGCCGGTGAAGACGCAGTTCGGCTACCACCTGCTCGAGATCACCAAGCGCGGCTGAGCGACGCGTCCGGCCTATGCCCCATCGGGGCGAGCAGCCCACCGCTCAGCGGGTCGAAGGGAACCCCGGGTCGCCGCCGAGCACGTGGATCGAGCCGTGGAGTTCACCCTTCACGGCGGTGCCGTCGGCGGCGTCGACGTTGTAGAGCACCTTCATCTGCATGGCGGGCTGCATGCCAGTGACTGCGAGGAACACCGTTCGGCGGTCCGGCGACAGCGAAACCGCGGTCACCGCCAGCGCGTCGCGGTTCTGCTTGCCCTGCTCGATCTTGCGCTCGGGGTGCAGGATCGACAGCTCGGGCGAGCCGTAGTTCGGCGAGTAGAGGTAGTTCCAGATCTCGACGCCGTAGCTGTCCTTGTCGCTCGCGGTCTCCTCGTCGAGCGGCTCCTGGAACGTCAGGTAGATGCCCTGCTCGCAGGTGCGCAACCCCACCGCCATCGCGATGGGCTTCTTGGTGTAGCGAACGCGGTGGAAGCCGGCGAGCTTCGCTGCAGTGGTCTGCCAGCCTTGGAACCCGGCGAGGTAGAGCTGACCGTCGGTCGGATGGAAGCGCGCGCGCATCGCACTCGACGACAAGCTCAATGGGAACCGCACGACACCGCCTTGGATGCTGTCGCTGCGGTCTTCCTTGCAGACGAGGTAGACCCCACTGGTGCCGTAGCTGAGATGCAGGAGTCGCCCTTCGAACGGGCCCCACGCGTTGCTGGTCACCCACACTTGGCCGCCGCTGCTGTTGTCGACGTCCATGGGCAGGTAGCACAGCGGGCGATCGGGCTCGTCCGGGATGTCGCGCCGCTGCGCGGTGTCGCGCACACCGGCGTAGAAGCCCGGCTTCTCGATCCAGTTGAGGCGGCAACGCGGCATGAAGGTGCCTTCGTTGTCACCACTGGTGATGACCTTGCCGTCGGGTGAGACGCCGATGCCGTTCGGCGCGCGCAGGCCGCTGGCCACGACCTCGAGCGAACTGCCGTCGCTCGTGATCTTCATGATCGTGCCGTGGTGGGGCGCGATGGTCATGAAGCCGCGGCCGCCTGGGTTCACGGGCGCGCCCTTGCTGGTGTAGAAGTTGCCTTCGGGGTCGGTCTGCAGGTCGAAGGCGAACTCGTGGAACGCGTTGGTCACGCATTCGTCGTGGTTGAAGCACTCGTAGAAGTCGGCTTCGCCGTCGCCGTTCTTGTCGTGCAACCGCGTGATGCCGTCGCGGCCGTGCACGTAGACGACGTCGTCCACGATCCGCAGCCCGAGCGGGTCGTAGAGTCCGGTCGCGAAGCGCCGCCACTGCACGTTCTGCAAGGTGTCGTCGAGGCCGGCGACGATCCAGACGTCGCCGTTCCACGTGGTGATCGCAGCGCGACCATCGCGGAAGAAGTCGAAGGCGCAGACGCGCATGTTGGCGCCGAAGCGGTTCTGGAACGGGATCTCGATGGTGTCGACGGCATAGGCCTCGTCGTCGCTGCCACGCTGGCCCTTGGTGACGATGGGCTCGCCCCACCGCGCGCGATCGCCCTTCTGCAGGAGTGCACTCAGATCGAGCGGCGCGGCGCCGCGCGCGGCGTGGGCCGCATGCGCTTCGAACTGCTTCATGCCGCCGCTGCCGTAGAGCACCTTGCAGGCGATCTTGCGTTCGCTCGGCGCGACATCGAGCAGGATGCGGCGGCCGTCGGTGCGCAGCATCAACTGCGCCTTGGGATCGGCGAACAGGGCGACCGCCGCGGACTCGGCCTCGCGCTCCTTCTGGTCGCACGGGGCGCGGAACGAGTCGGCGAACACATCGACCTCGCTGAACAACGCCCCGGAACTGTGCACGACGAACAGGAGGTGGCGATAGCGACCGAGGCCGCCCTTCTTGCTGACGCTGGTGCCGTGCTTGCCACCGCGCCCGAGGCGCGTCGACTGGACCTCGGCGATCTCGGTCCAACCGGCGGCGGCGGGATCGGCGGCATCGACTGCGGGCGCCGTCTCGGCATCGCTGGCGTAGAGGTCGTAGTGCTGCGGCGCGCGATCGCCGTGATGCCGCGAGTAGACGCTGATGCGCGAGACATCGACGACCTTCTGCAGATCGACGACCACGCGCGCGTCGCCACTGCGGGGCTCGAAGCGAATGCTGCGCTCCTGGTCCTCGTCGTGGTTCGCCGCAGCACCGTCGTGCAGACGCGGCAACAAGAGATCCGCGGCTGCATCGACTTCGCCTTCCTTCAACTTCTTTGCAGTCTGCGGCCGGCGGAACGAAGGCACGAACGCGATCGAGGCGTTGGTGCCACTCTTCTGGTCGAGGTAGTCCTCGCTGCTGGGCCCGCCCATGGGCAGGTTCTGCCAGTCCTCCCACCCGACGGCGGCCTCGACGGGAGAAGGCACACCCGGCGTCCACTGCAACGCGGCGTAGCCGACCATGCTGTCCGAGGGCTGCTGCTTGCCGCTCCACGCGGCGGTGCCGACCTCGCCGTCGCCGGGAGCATCGAGCAACACGATCGTCCGCACTTCGTTGCTCGGAGCGAACTCGAAGGTGCGCGCGCCGAACGTACCGCCAGCGCCGTTCTCGATGGCGTAGTGCTCGAGCACGCGGCTGTTGCCGAGGCGATATCCGAGGACGACTTGGTCGCCGCACAGCCAGTGGCCTTCGTAGGCGCCGAACGTCTTGGGCAACGGCCCGAACGGCACGGGACGGGGATCGGCGAGATCGCTGCCGTTGGCGACGCCGGGACCGATCGCGACAGCCGCGATCTCACGCCCCTTCTGACTCGGCATGGGGCCGTGGGACTCGTCGTAGGCGGTGCCGCGCAGATCGAGCCAACCGTCGCTCCAGATGGACGACATGCGCAGCAACTCGGTGTCGAACGCGGCAGCACCGTTCTGCAGCTTCACGATCAGCGCCTTGTGCGTGACCGGGGACACGCCGGACGGCGACGTCATCGTCGACGTGAGGCAGGGGCCGAAGTCCATGGAGTACGGGAACTCGGGCTTCTGCGGGGCACCTTGGGCACGGGCGAACGGGGCGAGGGCGGCGAGGGCGAGGACGGGAACGAGGGGGCGCGTGGCTGCCATGGTCGGGGCGGGAGAGTAGGCGGCCCCTACCGACTAGAAAGCCAGTCCGTTGGACTTGATGAAGCACCGGGGCCCGGACGACGCGTCCCCTCATCCCCCTTCGAGCGTTCTTCCTCGGACTCGATTCCTCCCTGCAGGCGCCCCCCCTCGCAGAGAGCGGACGAACCACATGCACGTTCGTGCGTGCGAGCCCGCCCATCCCCACTACACCACCCAAAGTTCGCGACTTTCTGCATGTTCGTGCATAATGTCTTGGAGAAGTCGGCCCCTCCCGCCGATACTCTCGTCCACATGCACGATCATGCATTCGCCGCAGCCGTGCGCGCCCGCCGACGCGCCCTCCGCCTGCGCCAGGACCAACTGGCCGAGCTCGCGCAGTGCTCCACACGCTTCGTGCACATGGTCGAGGCCGGGAAGACGACGCTGCGGCTCGACAAGCTACTGACCCTTCTCGATGCGCTCGGGCTCGGACTCGAACTGCAGCGACGGCCCGGCCTGCGGGTCGCGGATGACCTGACACCCCCCGCGTCATGAGCCTCGCCGATCTCAAGACCCTCGAGACCGCGGCGGTTCTCGTCGACGGCCAGCGCGCGGGCACACTGCGGCGGACCAGGACCGGCGTCGAGTTCGTCTACGTCGACGGCTACGACGGCAGCCCGGTCGCCACGACTCTCCCCCTCGACATCGGCGTGGTGAAGGCACCCGCCGGCGCCCTGCCTCCATTCTTCTCCGGCCTCTTGCCCGAAGGTCGTCGACTCACGGCGATCCGACGTGCGACCAAGACCTCGGCCGACGACGAACTGACGCTGCTTCTCGCCGTCGGCTCGGACACCATCGGCAATGTGCAAGTCGTGGCCGACGGCTCGACCTCACTCGCGGCACCCGACTTCGCACCGAAAGGACTCGGAGAAGTCGACTTCGAAGCTCTGTTCGAGGACGTGCTCTCGCCAACCATCGCCGACCGCGCAGCCATCCCCGGCGTCCAGGACAAGGTGTCGGGTCGCATGATCTCGCTGCCGGTTGCCTATCGCTCGGCCCAGTGGATCCTGAAACTCGACCCACCTGAGTTCCCGCACCTCGTCGCCAACGAGGCCTTCTTTCTCGCCGCAGCTCGCGCATCGGGCATCGATGCAGCATTCGCCGAAACGATCGTCGACGCCAAGGGGCGCCGCGGATTGCTCGTGCGCCGATTCGATCGCGTGCGCGACGGCAAGCAGTTCAGGGCACTCGCCCAGGAAGACGCCTGCCAAGTTCTGGGCCGCTATCCCGCCGACAAGTACCGACTGTCGGCCGAAGAAGTTGTGCGCGGACTGTCGCTCTGCACCGGGGCGCCGAAGGTCGCCGCGCGCACGCTGCTCTCACAATTCGCGTTTGCCTACGTCACCTGCAATGGTGATGCGCACGCCAAGAACTTCTCGATCGTACGTTCGGATCGCGACTACGAAGTCGCCCCGCTGTACGACGCGCCGAGCACCTATCTCTATGGCGACACCACACTGGCCCTCGACGTGGTGGGCAAGAACCGCGAGGACGTCGGTCGCGAGGATTTCGTAGAACTGGGCAGCCGGTGCGGCGTGCCGGAGAAGGCCTCGCGGTCTGTGCTCGATGCGATTGCTGCGGGTGCGGAGTCGTGGCTGGCGAGGCTGGCGGAGTTGCCTTTCGATCGCCGCAAGGTGCACAAGCTGCGAAAGGCCTGTGAGTACCGGCGGGATCGATTGGCGGGGATCAGGACGGGGTGACACCTCGCCCTGGGCCGCCTCAGTGGATCCGGAACTGAGTGACGTTCGTCAGGTGCGCCTTCGGCACGCCGGCCTCGTCCCACAGGTCGATGCCCTGGGAGTCGCGACACGTCAGGGCACGGTCGCCTTGACTCTTGCCGTCATTTGCGCCGTTCCGCGCGCGAGGTCAAGGTCAAGGCCTTGCACATGGAGTTGGACGCCGGACATCGACGCCGACGACGGAACGGGAAACGACACCGTCGCCTCGTATGCAAACGGGTACCGGATGGTCGGCCCGAGGATCCCGAGTTGCGGATCGAGCAACACCAGCCCGAGGCCAGGGATGTCGAAGCGCGCTGCCGCCGGGGAGATCATCGAGACCAGTGCATGGCCGGCCTGCGCGATGAAGCCGACATCGAAGCTGCCGCCGCGGGTGGGAGTACGTATGAGACGTGCCTCCCGGTACTGATTGCTCATAGCCACGATTCCGCCCCCGAACACGCCCGTGATCACATCGAGATCTCCATCGCGGTCGAAATCGATCATGGTGCGCGCCGTTGCGAGACCTGCTCCAGGCGTCGATATGGACGGACCTGGCAGAAGGCGCCCGTTCACGTTCTCCCAGAGCGCGTGTCGGTCCCCAGCCACGAGGAGGTCCTCGTCGCCGTCCTGGTCGAAATCGAAAGCCGCGGTCTTGCGGGCTTGCCCCAGAACCGTAGGCAATAACGAAGTGCCATTCGGCATGGAGGTCGAGCCAGCAGCCGCGAGAAATGCGTGCACGGGCCACGTGGTAGCCGTCACCGGGTAGCTAATGACCACGTCGCGATGCCCGTCGCCATTGACGTCGATGGCAGACACGGAGGGCGAGTAGACGTAGACAAACTGATCTCGGGCCACGAACTGCCCTGCACCCAAGTTCTCGAACAAATAGGTCGGCCCAGAACGGAACTGGTAGGATGTGGTCGCGAATACGTCCATATCGCCATCGAGATCGGCGTCCACGAGCACGGAGGGGCCTCCCTGGTATCCCAGCGGCTGAACCACGCTCGTGGCAGTGACGTCAGTGAAAACCCCACTCCCCTGATTGATGTAGGTTCTTGCCCCCGCACTCGTGCAGAGGAAGAGGTCCATGTCGCCATCTGCGTCGAAGTCCATCGTCACACCGGACGATATGGCAACTCGCATGGTCGTCAGCTGGAATCGCTCCTCGAGATGGCCTTGGGCATTGCGCAACCAGATACTCGGAACCTCAGGTCCGAGATTGCCTTGGATCGGCGAACTCCGCACGAACCGACTCGTGAGCACATCACCTTTGCCGTCGCCGTCGAAGTCACCGATCATGGGCAGCGAGTACTCGAGCACAGTCCAAGCTGGCGGAGTGACTGTGGATTGGAGGATGGTCGACGAGACCCAGTCACCCGACCCGAGCATGCTGTTGTAGGCTAGGCCATAGACGGTGCCAGAGGAAGCTCCATTGACCGGTCGAACGATCTCAAGAACCCCGTCCCCGTCTACGTCGAGTTCGATCTGCATTCCGTCGAAAACCGGCGACCCGCCGGGGAAAACAACACCACGGAAAGGCGGCGGGCGCAGGATCGGATCATGACTACCGACCTGCCCAGCCTCAGCCACACGCGCTGCGGACCGGATCGTCCAAGGCGATGACTGCGCAAGGCAAGCGGCACCGACGAACCAAAGGCTCAGGAGCGAGAAATGAAAGCTCATCGAAGCACCCTCATTCCTCCAGTCAATCCAACGCCCAGAGGAGACCACTCCCTACCGATTTTCCCATCAACAGCCATAAATGCTCGCGCGCGAGTCTCCCTATTGCCTGCGATCATGCCTACCCAGTCTTCAGACAGTCGCACATCACCTGCCCCTCCTCGTGGTGCGCTGGCTGCAAGTCCGCTCCATGGATTCGGATTGATTACGTCAGTCAGTACCACCAGAAACGTCTGCAAGTTGTTCCCGACTTGCGCTGCTGGAGACAACTGCCTGAGCTCACAGTCTACGCGAACACCCAGATCCCAGCCGTTATCCGGAACAATGTCCGGGCACACAGAAACGCCCATTGCATCGAAAGAAATCAGCGGCTGGAACACGCCGCCGCAATCCGACAGTGGGCCAAATTGACTGGGGGGCCCACTGCCTCCGTCCAGAACATAACGATAGGGGCTAGGCAACACTCTCAGCCCAGCTCCCGGAGGATTGATGTGCGCAGCGACAACCCCACCATTGTAG
>CAMBXM010000128.1 GCA_945871815.1 Singulisphaera sp. GP187 | reverse complement strand
ATCATCCCGATCTGGCAGCGCATCCTCGAAGGCGACAAGGACCAGCACCCCCTGCTGCTGGCGAACGGACTGCGTGGCCTCGGACTCACACGCGATCCGAGGTACGCCGCCGCGGTGGCCCGGTTCACGATTCATCCGACGCCTCGCGTGCGAATGAACGCAGCGGTGGCAATCGGCCGCATGAACGCGCAGGACCAGTTCGAGTGCCTGCTGACGCTGCTCGGCCCCAGTGAGACCGTGCCCAACGTCCGCCTCGCCGCGCGCAAGGCGCTGCAACAGCTTGCCGGCAACGTCGACCGTGGCTACGACGTGGCGTTGTGGCGACGCGAGTTCGAACGCGGCAACTGATCCGCCCCGGCGCGAAGGCGACGCCGCGTTGCTTCGTGTTCGCCGCGTGGCTGCTCGCGGCCTGTAGCGATGACCGGCCACAGGGCCCAGCGGCCGTCGATCCCGCAGCGCTCGACGCCGCCGAGGTTCCAAAGCAGCTGGTCGCGGCCTGCCATCAGGATTTGACCGGCTTCGATCGCTTTGCCGCCAAGGTCACGCTGCCCGACGGTTCGGTGGCCCGCGCCTTCGGCGACCTGCCCTTTCGCCTGCGTGTGCAATGGCCCGATGGCGCGATCCAGTTGTGGGACCGCGGGCGCGCGCTGGGTCCAGGCCAGGACGGGAACGCCCACACGCTCCTCGATGCGGCCGCCTCGGCTCGCCTTGTCGCTCTGTACGAGTTGCTCGATGCTGCCAGCCTCGGACCCGTTCGCCGTGCCACGGCCTGCACGCGCACGGGACCACGGACCTTTCTGCTGCAGCAGCTGGATGCGACCCGAGTCGAACTCGAATTGCAGCCCGCGGCATTGCGGCTCGTGCGCCTGGGTGCCGTGCACGTGCTCGAACACCTCGACACGCTCACTACCCACATCGTGCGCCGCGCCGAGATCGCACCGCTCGGCCGCTGCAGCATCCGCTTCGACAACATCGACTTCGAG
This sequence comes from Singulisphaera sp. GP187, assembly GCA_945871815.1. Lineage (GTDB taxonomy): Bacteria > Planctomycetota > UBA1135 > UBA1135 > UBA2386 > SXPK01. Next base: position 10,506 of record CAMBXM010000128.1, on the reverse strand, counting down.
TGGGACCAGACGATCTTCGAAGCCGAGTCTGGGTCGGTCCCGCGGCAGCCGCAGGAGACCGCGACTGCCGGCGGCGACCAACAATCGGCGGCGACCAACTCGATTACCCTGGGCATGCCGCGGCGGCCCGCCGAACCAACAGTCGAGCCGATGAAGGCGCAGCGCTGGCTCTGCCTGCCCGATCCCGGCACCTGGTCGGCACGCTCCAGTGCGGTTCAGGCGCACGTCGCGACGCTGCGGGCAGCGGGACAGACGACGGCTGGGTTCCAGGGTCTCATGCGCGACGGCGAACGGCGGCTACTGATCGTGCCCTTTCGCGCCATGGATGGCGCACCACCGTTTGCACCACCGGCCGATTGGGACGTGCGGGAGATCCCGTCTGGCCGCGCGCTGGTCGTCTACCCGCCGCACGGCGACTTCAGTGAGCGGACCAAAGTCGGCGAGGCGATGCTCCAGAATGCCATCGCTGCCCTGCAACTGACGGCGACTGGCCCAGCACTGGCCCAACCCTACCTGCACCTCGACGAAGCCGAACCGGACGCTGCCGCGCTCGCCGCGCCCGTCGTCCGGATCTCGGTCCTCGTCCAGTGACGAACAGCAGTGGCTAGCGGCCACCGGCCGATGGCGATTGCGCAGGCGCAGGCGCAGGCGCAGGCGCGGACTTCGCTGCGGCTTCTTTGAGCTCCGTTGGCTTCGGGTCAGCAGGCTTCCCTTCGCCTGTCACCGTCAGCACGATCGTCTCGCCGATGCGCAGTGCCACGCTGGTGCCGAGCGCGAACGCCTCGCGCAGTTCGGGGTGCGCTGCCAGTAAGGCGAAGTACTCGTCCGAGAACGCCACCACGCGCATGCAGTCCTTCCGCCATTCCTCGGGCAGACTCGATTCGACCCAGATCTCCTCGTGGCAGTAGAAGGTCTTGCCGGCAGCACGGCGCGGTGGCACAGCAGCGCTGCGGCCACTGGCCTTCTCGGCACCGGCCCTTCGCGAACTACCGAGGTAGAACTCGTCACTGCCGGAGTACTCGATCTGGATGCCACGACTGCCCGTGACTGGCCCTGGCGATGCCGGCCCCCCGGTCCGCGGCGTCTGTGGCCCGAAAGGGGCCGATCCGCCGCCACCGACAACGGGTGGCGCCATGCCGTCTTCGACGATGAGATGTGCCGTGTACGGCGTCGCGATGCCGAACTCGCGACCGAGTCGTGTCACTTCGGTGACCAGTTCCAGCTGGGCCCCACCACGGCGAATCTGCTGCAACAGGGACGACACTTGGCGCTGCGCCCAGGCGACCGGCACGAAGTCGTGCCGCGTCTCGATCGTGGGGAAGGCGACGTCGAAGCGGAACTCCTTCGTCGCGCCGGCGAGCTTGCCGCGCAACACCACTTCGCGCGTGCCAATGCCGCGGTAGCGACCGCTCAGTTGCAGCGTGTCGCCGGCGAACAGGTCTGGCACCACGCGGGGAGTCAACTCGAAGCGTTCGAGCCCGTCACAGAGCACTTCGACGTCGGTCAGTGCCGGTTCGCGAATGCGAGCACACAGTGTCGTGGTCTTGCGCTCGATCGGCTCGTCGTTGCGAACGAAATCGCAGGTGCCATGGAGTTCGCTCGCGAGGTCGGCGAGCAGCGTGCCGTTGACGTCATCGCCGACGCCGAACGTGAACACTCGCGTCGCGGTCCGGTTGGCCCCCACCACCTCCTCCAGCAGCTTGCGCGAGTCGGTGACGCCAACCGTGGGCATGCCGTCAGTCACGAACACCACCAGCGACAATTCGTCGGGCGATCGCTTGGGCGCGACGCCGCCGAGCGCACACAGGAGCGCGTCGCCGATGTTGGTGCCACCGCGCGCCTCCAGTTGGTCGACACGGTTTCTGGCCTCGGCGAGCGCGGCCTCATCGACCGTGCGCGGGGCCGTGAAGAATGGCGATGCCTCGGTCGCAAACGTCACGATTTGAAACCGGTCCCGTGGGCTCAGGGTCTTCAAGAACGCCTGTAGCGCGGCCTTCGCCTGCAGCATCTTGGGGCCCGCCATCGAGCCCGACGTGTCGACGACGAACTGCACACAGCGCGGTGGCAGCGCCTCGTCTGCGAGCGATCGTCGCGGCGACACGAACATCGTGAACCAGCCGTCTTCACCCGCGCGTCGGTGATGCAGCGCGTGCAGTCCGAACTCTGCGTCCGCGAGGCCAAAGAGGATCTGCAGCTCGCGCTCGATGGCAGCGCCGCGCGCAATCTCGAACGCGACGCGGGCCTCGTGCTCGCCGCGCCAGATCACTTCGGCATCGGGGCGGGACGCCACTACCGTCTTCAGCGCCGAGGCGCTGCGGACAGTCACGTCGACGGCGATCGGGCCGTCGCTGTTCTCGGCAAGCCGCAGCGCCCGCAACGGCAGGCTCCACTCCCCGAGTCCGCGATGCATCGGCAGCGACTGGCGCAGGCGAACCTGCACCGCGACCTCACCATGCGGTGGGATGGGAAAGACGCGAGCCCGCAGCAAGCCGTCGCCCACGTACTCGAGGAGCGCTGGGTCGCGACGCTGACGGACAATCGCCTCGTAAACCGCACGGGCGGTGCTGGCGTCCAGAACCTCGGCCGCCATCTCCTTGCCGCCGACGATCATCTTCAAGCTGTCGGCCATCGCGCCGACCGGGACGGGCAGAAGCCAGATGGCCTCGCCGGGCCGCTCGCCGCGATTGGCAAACACCTGTTCGATGGTCGTCGTCGCAGCGCCGTCCTCGATCACGGCCTTGACCTCGGTTCGGGCAATCGCGACCAGCGGGTCGCGCATCAGGGAAACGGGCTGCTGCGACAGTGCCGCAGCGGCGAACAGCAACGGGAACGAGTATGCGAACCAAAGGGTCTTCATCGGGTGCCTCCGGCACGCGCCTCGGCAACTGCCGGACCGCGTGAGAACTCGCGGCTCCGCTGTCGGGTCGCCGCGACGGGTGTAGCGGCGCCGGAACGACAAGGCGGCACTCGGGGCCCGACCGCTCATCGCCATCGACTCGACCTGCGCCGCATCGCCGTCCTCCCAGCAGGTGGCTACACTGCCGCCCTTGCGGCCAAGCCCATGAGCCTAGCATGACCATCTACACCACGACCACACCGACGCCCGTCGGCACTCTCCGCATCACCGTCGACGAGCGCGGCACGCTTTTGCGCATCGAGCTCCCCGCTCACGAAGGCAAGGACAAGGGCAGGTCGACCAAGGCCCGCGCCGATGAGGTCGAAGACGGCACGCGATGCGCCCATGTCATCCGCCAGCTCGACGAGTACTTCGCCGGCAGGCGCACCGCCTTCGATCTTCAGCTCGGCTCGGAGGGCACCGAGTTCCAGCGGAAGGCCTGGAGCGCACTGGAGAAGATCCCCTTCGGGAAGACCCGCAGCTATCAGGAGCAGGCGCAGAAAATCGGCAAGCCAACCGCCATGCGCGCCGTGGGCGCTGCGAACGGCCGCAACCCGATCCCCATCGTCGTTCCGTGCCACCGCGTGATCGGCAAGGACGGCAGCCTCACCGGCTTTGGCGGCGGCATCGACTGCAAACAATGGCTGCTCGAGCACGAGCAGCGAGTGCTCACCAGCAAGCGCGCCAAGTGACGGCCGCGGCGACTACGTGCGTTGCTCGCGGCGAACCTTGGCCCGGTGACTGAACGACGCCTTGACGTCAGGCCGGCCCATATTGGCGACCGAACAGTTGGCGCACACATCGCGCAATTCCATGTTGTAGAGCTGGCGCCGCAGCTCCTTGTACTTCGGGCCGGTCCAGATCTCGCGGAACGTCTGGGTCTTGAAGTCGCCAAAGGTCGTGAACTCGAACCAGCACCCGCAGGGGAAGATGGTGCCGTCCGGATTGACGTGGATGTAGTACCACGGAAAGTAGCAGGGGCGGTTGTGGTGCAGCTTCTGCTTTGCCTTCAGCAAGAACTCGCGGTTCTTGTGGTTGAGGTAATCGGCCACTTCCTTCGAGTCTGCGAGCGAGGCGCCCTCTGCTGACGGCGCGATCAGCGCGAACCCACCGCCCTCATCGCTGCGCTTCTGGTCGGTCACCTGACCTTGATCCGCAAACGTCTCGCCGATCGGGATCGGCATGACGCACTGCATCCCGACCTCATCCGCGACACGCTGCGCCTCGGCCATGATCTCATTGCAGAGCTTGGCGTCGTTCATCAGCGACTCGTCCTCGATGCCAAGGCCACCCATCACGGCCATGTGCACGAAGTTCATGTAGATGACGCCGCGGTCGCGCCAGAACCGGATCATCTGCGGCACTTCGCGAATGTTGCTGCGCATCAGTACGCACGTGACGCTGATGGCCGGCTTCTCCGAACCGTGGGCCTTCTTGCACTCGTTGATGATGTCGAAGCGGCGGAGGAAGGGCTCCCACTTCGCCGGCTTGCGGATCTTCTCGAACGTCTCCTTGGTGATGCCATCGCAACTGACCGTGATCAGCGGCATTCCCGAGTCTATGACCTTGTCCATGATCTTCTCGGTCATGGCCAGGACGTTGGTGCTGAAGTGGAAGTTGGGCACCCCGTACTTCTTGCACAACTCGAGAGCGAGCGGCAGGTCGGGTGCGAGCAACGGCTCGGCGCTCGACGACAACACCACGTCGTGCGCGCGTGGGAACAACTCGGCAGCGACTTTCTCGAGCAACTCGCCACCCATCGTGATGGGGTTCTCCTTGAACTCCGGGTGGGCGAAGTGACACATGATGCAGCGCAGCTGGCATCGAGTCACCATGTCTAGTTTGACACGCAGGAACCGACGTTCGCGGATGACGGGCATGAGGGTTTCCGAGACTAACAGCGCGATGGGCTCGTGTCCGCCCGCACGTCAGGTTCGACGCGCGACGGCGCAGCGACAGGTTCGTGTGGATTCAGGAATCGCCTGCGGGCGAGGCCGAGCCCTGGTGCACGAGGGCGCGGCGCGAACTCGGAGCAGAAGCTGGAGGTTCCGCCCGGAGATCGCAACGCTGCCCTGGGGCGCCGAAGCCGGCCGCAGTCGCTGGTGCTTTCTGCAACCACTTCTAGACTGCATCGACGCATGCGCCCCTTCGCATTGACTCTTCGGAGCGGATTCCACCCGTCGATGCCGTTCTTGCGGCCCAACACACCCCAGAGTGAGCCCGCCTGATGGCGACGATCGCCGTGACCGGCGGCACCGGGCTCCTGGGCCAATCGCTCGTACCGCTGCTGCTGCACCGCGGCCACACCGTGCGCCTGCTGTCCCGCCCGCGCCCAGCGACCCGCCGAGTGACGCCAGTCGGCGCAATTCTCGTCGAAGGGAGCCTGACCGACGAAGCGGCCCTCGACCGACTCGTCGACGGCGCCGACTGCATTCTTCATGCGGCCTACGCAGAACCAGGGCCGGCGACCGACTCGGCCTCAACGCAACGGTGGTTCGACGAGAACTTTCTTGGGACCATGCGCCTGTTGGAGCGCACCGTCCGAACTCGCGACCAGCAGTTGATCTACACCAGCAGCCTCGCCGTGTTCAGCCGCGATCCCAACTTGGACCCGCGCGGCGACACGCTGCTCCGCGACGAGGAATGTGCGCTGCTGCCGCTCGAGTTCTACGGCAGCCTGCGCGCGGCCTGCGAACAACTCCTGCGCACGGCGGCACACACCTACCAGCTGAACACTTCCTGCTGGCGCCTGGGTTGCGTGCTCGGCCTGCGCGACCCGTGGACCACGAGTCCATTGTTCAGCACGGTGGACGAAGCCGTGCGCACCGGCGAGATCCGGTCCCCGTTCGGCGCCTACAGCTTGGCAGTCGAGGATGCGGCAACGCTCCTCGCTGACGCCGTCGGCGACGCATCGCTACGCGGCCAAATCGTGCACACCTTCGATCGCTGGATCGACCACGCGAGCGTCGTGCCGATGCTCGAACACGAGCTCGGGCGACCGATCTGCAACTCGTGCGCAAAGGCACCGGAGCCGCGATCCCCGATCCGCGGCGAGAAGGTGCACGCGAGGTATCGCGGCTGGCGCACCGAGGCGAGCCTGCGGGCTCTGGTGCGCGAACTGGTCGCACGGTGCCGCGAACGCACCCACTAGCCGGGCGCGCGCATCACGACTTGTTGTCTGCCCGCAGCGACTTCAGCTCGCGCCGCGCCTCTCCGAGCATCTCCAGCAAGTAGGCGGCCTGCTCCGCCAACTGACGGCGGCTCTCGACCTCGTGCTGCAGCGCCGCGCGCAACTGCGCCGCCTCGGCCATTGCGGACTCGATGCGCACGAGCCGGGACTCGATGGCGAGGAGCTTCTGGGCGGTGTCGGAGTCGTTCATGCTCGGGTCGTAGTGACGGGCGGTGCGACGCCACCGGGAATCGAACGGTACAGATCCTCGATCTCGGCGGCGTTCTCGGCCATGCCCTTCTGACGCGGCAGCGCCGACCGATAGCGCGCGAGCCGCTCGGGTTCGCGCACCAAGCGTTCGAGCCGCAAGCGCAGATCGAGCGCAGAGCCAGGAATGAACAGATCGCCGCACACGCCGTCGCGCACCAGTTCGCGCAAGCCGCCGAGATCACTGGCGACCACCGGCACGCCGCCAGCAAACGCTTCGTGCACCACGAACGGCGTGTTCTCGTACCAGCGCGACGGGACCAACAGCACGTCGGTCTCGGCCAGAACCTGACCGAGGTGTTCGCGGGCAAATGGTCCAGGAAACGCGATTCGCGCGTCGTTGCGAGCACGCTCGACCAGCGGCCCCGCAAACTCTGCGAAGTCGCTGGTGCGTCCATAGACCTTGAGGTCGATCGCGGCCTGGCTGCCGAGCACTGCGTCGACCGCAACATCGGTGCCCTTGTACTCCGCAATCGTCCCGAAGTACGCGCAGCGCAGCGGCGCGTCGAATGGACGCATCGTTCGCTCGGTCGCGCAATGCGCGAGGCGCGACTCGTCGATCCCGTACGACAGCACTTCGATGCGCGACTCGGGATAGCCGTTGTTGACGAACATCGACCGGAGAAACCGCGACGGCGCGACGATGCGATCGGCCCGCAGCAGGTGCTCGCGCAGCAGCGGCAATCGACCGGTCAGGGTGAAGGCCCGGTGGGCATGCGACTGCCGCGGTGCAAGTCCAGGCGGCAACATCGGTGCCAGCGCGCGCACTTCGTCGCGGATCGACCGCTGATCGAGCGCTTGGCCGAGGTCCGGACGCACGCAGTCAACGCAACCGAGGCCTCCTTCTGGCGGGCCATCGCACAAGCTTCCGTCGCCGCGGCGAAGCACGACGGCTGGGCACAGGAACCAGAAGTCCATCAGATGGACGACTGCCGTCAACGACTGGGCCTTGGCTTCACCGACCAAGCTGGCGCCGAGGTAGCGCACATGGAAAAAGTGCACCGCGTCCGGACGGCGTTGCCGCAGATAGTGAGCGAACTTCGCGCTGACCAGCGGATTCGCATACTCCATCCGCTCGAAGTCCCGATCGGTGCAGTACCAAAACCGCAGCCGCACGACCGGGATCCCATCGACCAACTCGCGTTCCTGCAGCATCGACGGCTGCAGTTCGGCGAAGTTGGGCTCGAGAGCGAACACCTCGACATCGTGGCCACGCGCCTGCATCGCCTTGGCGACCGCGTAGACGTACTGCTCCGTGCCGGTGAAGTACCGGGGCAGGAACTGGTGAACGACGAATGTCAGCTTCATCGGGCGGCGCGCATCGCACAGGCACAAGCGCTGTGAGGCAAGACGTCAGTTGCCAACTCGCGGGCGCCGAGCCGCTCTACCGCCGCCGCATTGCCATCGCCAGCGCGACCACGGCCGCTTGCACGGCAACCGCGGTCTGCCCCGGCGGCAAGTCGAGTCCTTCCAACTGCGCGAGCCACAGCGCGAGCCCCACGGTGGCGACCGACACGGACGGTGCCAGCCACAGAACGGCACGAAGCGACGGCGCAACCTCGCGAACGAACAGCACTGGCAACACCGTGCAGCCGAACGCGAACAGCAAACCCGTGGCGTGAATCGCGAACGACAGGCACAGACCGATGAAAACACCCAGCGTCGTCCGCCAGGCCCGAACCGGCAGACCGAGCACCTGCGCCACGCCCTCGTCACTGGCAACCAACAGGATGCGCGGCCCGCACCAAATGCCAGCGACCAACGTGGCCGCCAAGAGCGCCACGGCAATGGCAAGATCGAGCGGCGTCGCACCGAGCAGACTCGACAACTGCAGCCGCTGGATGTCCTGCATGCCGTGCGGTGAGTTCGACAGCAACAGCATCGAACCGCTGCTGCCGAGCAAGAACAGCACGGCCGACCACGACTCGAGCCCGGCAGCAGCGGTGCGGAGGCGCTGCATGGAGAACATGCCGGCGAACACGCCGAACGACGCGCCCAACAGCAGCAACAGCGGTCCATCGTGACCGTGCCCACTGTGGTCGTCACCAATCCCGAAGTAGAGTCCGACCGCAAAGCCGAACGCCGCGCTCTGGGCTACCGCGGCCGCTGTGAACACCCGCTGCCGCAGCACCAACAGCACCCCGAGCCAGGGCAGCAGCAGGGCAAGTGCCAGTGCCGTGCCATAGGCGGCAAAGAACAAGCCCATCGTCTCGCCAAGCCAGTCCATCATCGCGGGACCGTGGGGCCGCCGATGGCGGCAGGTTCGACCACTTCGAGGCGATCACCGACGATGCGCGCCACGTGCGTTGCAAACTGACTCGCCAGCAGCAGGTCATGGGCTGCGTGCACGATGCAAACTCCAGTCTCGCGCCGCAGCCGGTCGAGATCCGCAGCGAACCGCATCGACGTCTCCGGATCGAGGTTGGCCGTCGGCTCGTCGATGACCAGGAGGCGAGGCTGCCGCGCCATCGCGCGCGCGACCAGAGTGCGGCGACGTTGCCCGAGCGACAACTCGGCGACCTTCTGGCTGCTAGCCAGAGCCATGCCCATCGCAGCGATTGCCCGATCCCTGCGTTCGTGCAGCTCCGCCTTTGACATCGGCAGGTCGCAGAGCCCGAGCGCGACGAACTCGGCAACCGTGATCGGCAGCGTCACGGCACTAGCATCCTGCTGGGGCACGAACCCCAGCGAACGTCGCGACCAGAGACTCTCATGCAGGGAGACGCTTCCGGCCAACGGCGGCAGCAAGCCCAGAGCCGTGAGCAGCAACGTGCTCTTGCCGGCGCCATTTGGCCCGAGCAAGAACCAACACTGGCCCGAGTGCAGCTCCCACGCGACGTCGCGCAAGAGCGGCACGCGACGGCCAACGGCGAGGCCATGCGTTTGCAACAGAACTTCGCCGCGCGTCGTCACTGGCCGGTTCCGCGGATCGCTGCGACCAGCGCTCGGACGTTGTGATCGACCATCGCGATGAAGTCGTCGCAACCATCGCGGGCGCCGACCTGGTGCGCCAGCGACGCAATACGCGCCCCGGTCTTGCCAGCGACGAACTGCGCGTGCTGCGGGGAAAAGTACGGCGTGCTCCACAGCACCTCGATCTTCTCCTGCTGCATCAAGGTGACGATCTCCTCCAAGTGACGAGTCGTTGGTGCGATGCCGGCCTTGGGCTCGAGGAAGCCGCGGACACGAACGCCGAACCGGGCGGCGAAGTAAGGCCACAAGTCGTGATCGGCGATGACCTGTACGCCGCGATACGGACGCATCGCCTCGAACCAACCGCCGAGCTGGTCGCGGTCGCCGTTCTCTTCGAGCAGCGCGTCGAGGCGATCCAGTTCGTAAAGCCTGGCCAGCGTCGCGGCATCGAAGTCGTAGGCACGGGCGATGCGTTCGCCGACCATCGCAGTGCACAGCTGCTCCCGGAACTTGGTGCAGTTGCTGGCAAACGCGGCTTTGCCATCTGGCCGCACGGCACTGAACTGGTCGCGCAAGAACTCAGCGACATTCAAACCGCAGAGTGGATCCGTGAGGTAGTGCGGGTTGCCACCGCGGTGCAGATCCCCGAGCGAACGATCGAGGCGGTCGGCCAGTACGCCGCGCAGCACGATCGCACGGCTGGCGTCGATGTAGCCGGGACCCGCGAAGCCAGTGCCGGTGTTGCTGGCGCCGGTGCGCTGGATCGACGGATTGCGGGCGTTGTCGCACAGCGGCTGCAGCCACGCAGTCTCGAGATCGAGACCGACGACAACCAGCATGTCGGCGCGAGACAAGAGCCGAACAAGGCTCGGCCGCGCCACGGTGAAGTGCGGATCCTCGGTGCCGCGCACCAGAGCGTCGACGGTGACGAGGTCGCCCCCCACCGCGCGCGCCAACGCGCCGAGGTCGGGGATGGTGACGACTACGCGCAGCGGCTCGACCGTCGGCTTGGCCGCCGGAGTCGACTCCTGCGCCAGAGCGCTCGCGATGGCGCAGAGGACGACAACCGCGCCGGCACGCCAAGAGGACAGCTGATGCTTGTGTACGTTTTTCATCGCATCACATCCGGTGCGGTTGGTGGACGCCGATCAGGGTTTGGAACGTGATCCACACCGAGTGTTCACCGCTGTCGCCGAGATGGTCGGACTCGTCGTAGTTGTACTGCAGCCGGATGCGCGAGAACTCGCTCGGCTGGAAGACG
>CAMBXM010000127.1 GCA_945871815.1 Singulisphaera sp. GP187 | reverse complement strand
ATTGAGATCCGACGTGGCGAAGTTGCCCGAGTCGAGCAAGACCAACGGACGGAGGTCCGGCGGGATCACGGGGATGACGTCGAGGACCATCCACTCGGAACGGTTGCCCGAGTCGCGGAGCATCTCGACGGTCTTCAACCGCTTGATGATGTCCTTGATCTTTTGCTTGCTCTCCGTGCGCTTCAGGTCCTCACGCAACTGCTCAGAGAGTTCGTCAAGGTTTAGGCGTCGCAGGAGGTCCCGAATCGCCTCAGCGCCGATCATCGCGACAAACGAGTTGCCGTACTTCTGCCGGTTTTGGCGGTACTCGTCTTCCGACAGCAACTGTTGCGGCTTGAGCGGCGTGTCACCTGGGTCGATGACAACGTAGTCCTGGAAGTAGATCGCCTTTTCAAGGCTAGCCGTCTTCATGCCGAGCAGAGTGCCCATGCGCGAAGGCATTGCCTTGAAGAACCAGATGTGCGCAACCGGGGCGGCCAGGTTGATGTGGCCCATCCGTTTGCGACGCACGCGGCTGTGCGTGATCATCACGCCGCACTTGTCGCAAATGATGCCCTTGTGCTTGATGCCCTTGTACTTGCCGCACGAGCACTCCCAGTCCTTCTCGGGACCGAAGATACGCTCGCAGAACAGACCGTCACGCTCCGCCCGATACGTGCGGTAGTTGATCGTTTCGGGTTTTTTGACCTCACCGAACGACCACGAACGGATGTCCTCAGGAGAGGCCAGCCGAATCGTCACGGAAGCGTAGTCGTTGATCTTGTCGTAGATGGTGTCGACCATCGTGCCTGTCCTGGTTGTGGTGTCTCGCACTGCTGACCGTTAGGTTCAGCTGCCGCGCGAGACGGGTTCCGTGGAGTTGCGTTGCGAAGTGCCGGGCGAACCTGTGGGCCGGTCTATCCCGGCATTACTTGCTCGGCTGTGCCGCGCTTGTGCAGTTCGATGTTGAGGCCGAGGCCCTTGATCTCGTTGCAGAGCACGCCGAACGATACCGGAGTGCCTGGCTCGAGGATGTTCTCGTTCTTGACCATCGCCTCGTAGATCTTGGTGCGGCCGTCGACGTCGTCAGACTTCACCGTCAGCAACTCCTGGAGGATGCTGGCGGCGCCATACGCTTCGAGCGCCCACACTTCCATTTCGCCGAAGCGCTGGCCACCGAAACGAGCCTTGCCGCCAAGCGGTTGCTGCGTGATCAACGAGTACGGCCCGGTCGCTCGCGCGTGGACCTTGTCGTCGACCAAGTGGTGCAGCTTCAGCATATAGAGACAGCCAACAGTGACCCGTTGGGTGAAGGGCTCACCGGTGCGGCCGTCGTAGAGCACGCACTTGCCGTCGGTGGCGAATCCCGCCTTGGTCAACGCGGCTTCGATTTCCGCCTCCGACGCGCCGTCGAACACCGGTGAAATCGCACGGAAGCCGAGCTTCTTGGCGGCCCAACCGAGATGCGTCTCAAGAATCTGGCCGACATTCATACGGCTCGGCACGCCGAGCGGATTCAACACGATGTCGACAGGCGTACCATCGGCGAGGAACGGCATGTCCTCAACTGGCAGGATCTTGCTGATCACACCCTTGTTGCCGTGGCGGCCGGCCATCTTGTCGCCAACCGAAATGCGGCGTTTCGTTGCAACATAGACCTTGACCATCTCAAGAACACCAGTTGGCAGTTCGTCGCCACGCGACAGCCTGTTGACCAACTTGTTCTTCTCGGTCTCCGACTCTTCGATGCGATCCGCAGACTCCTGCACTAGAGCCAGCATGTCCGTGCGGACCTTTGCGTCCTTCTGCTCCTCAGCGACGGCTCGAACCCGATCGCGGATGGCACGCAAGTCAAGGATCAGCAGGTCGTCGGTCACGGCGAGCTTCTTGCCCTCGGCCGACGTTACTGCCGCACCAAGCAACTCCTTGTTGGAGTCCAGCAACCGCTTCGTGTTGCTGCGGTAATGGCTCAGGAATTCAATTTCTGCCCGCTTGATCTCCTCAAGGTTACGAGTGCGCTCGTTCTCGGTGAGATTGACCTTTCGGCTGTACTTCTCGGCGTCGATGACGATGCCTTCAACACCGGTCGGAACCTCTAGAGAGGCGTTCTTTACGTCCTCGCCAGCACGACCGAAGATGGCGTGCAGCAGTTTCTCTTCCGGAGTGAGTTCGCTCTTGCTCTTTGGCGCGACCTTGCCGACGAGGATGTCGCCCGGCTTGACGCGCGTTCCCACGCGGACAATTCCGCTTTCGTCGAGATGGCGCAGAGCACGCTCACTGACATTCGGAATGTCGCGCGTGAACTCCTCGCGACCGAGCTTCGTCTCACGAATCTCAATGTCGAACTCGTCGATATGGATCGACGTATAGACGTCGCCCTTGACGAGATTTTGACTCAGAAGGATGGCGTCTTCGTAGTTGTAGCCATCCCACGGCATGAAGGCGACCGTGAGGTTCTTGCCAAGGGCAAGAACGCCGTTATCCGTGGCCGCGCCGTCCGCGAGCACATCACCAGCCTTAACCTTCTGTCCCGGCTTGACGAGCGGGACCTGGTTTTGGCACGTGCGTTCGTTGAGGCCTTCAAACTTGCGCAACTTGTAGACGTCATCGCCGATGACGATCTTGCTGCCGTCGACGGCGGTGATCGTTCCGCTCTTTCGAGCCTTGACGACCATGCTCGAGTTGCGGGCAACGACTTCCTCCATGCCGGTCTGCACCAGCGGAGCCTCGCTCTGCAGCAGCGGCACGGCCTGCCTCTGCATGTTCGAACCCATCAAGGCACGATTGGCGTCGTCATGCTCCAAGAAGGGGATCAGCGACGCCGAGACGCCGACGATCTGCTTCGGGCTGACGTCCATGTACTGAACGTCCTTCGAGTCGACCAACATGGGGTCGCCCTTGACGCGGGCAATGATACGGCCCTGTTCGTCACCCACAAACTTGCCCGACTTGTCGACGTCGGTGTCCGCCGGCGCCAGGATCGCGTTGTTTTCCTCGTCGGCACGCAGACGAACAATCTGGTCCGTCAGCTTTCCGTTCTTGACGACGATGTACGGGGCCGTGAGGAAGCCGTAGTCGTCAAGTGCGCTGTAGATCGACAGGCTGCTGATAAGACCGATGTTGGTGCCTTCGGGCGTCTCGATCGGGCACAGACGGCCGAAGTGCGAGATGTGCACGTCGCGGACTTCAAATCCTGCACGTTTCCGGTTCAAGCCACCTGGGCCGAGAGCCGACAGACGACGCTCGTGTGCAAGCTGCGACAGCGGGTTCGTTTGATCGACGACCTGGCTCAGCTCGCCACGCGCGAAGAAGTACTCGATCGCTGACGAGAACGTCTTGCTGTTGATCAGGTTGCGCGGCGTGACAGTGTCGAGATTCTCAAGGTTCATGCGCTCTTGCGCGGTGCGCCGGAGCTTCAAGAATCCCTTGCGGAACTCGTCACCTGCAAGTTCATGAATCGTACGGACACGTCGGTTGCCAAGGTGATCGATATCGTCGATCTCGCCGCCGCCGCCGCGCAGATCGAGGATGTAGCGGACCGCCTGGACGAAGTCATCCGCCCCTAGGGTCTGCTTCGTCTCGGGGATCTGCGTGCTGAACTTGCGGTTCAAACGGAACCGGCCGACGCGACCTAGGCGGTAGCGAGTCTCATCAAAGAACTTCTCATGGAAGAGCTCGCGGGCCTTCTCGATCTGCGGCGGGTTGCCTGGACGCAACCGGCTGTAGATCTTCATCAACGCTTCCTCGTGCGAGCTGGTGGTGTCCTCGCGCAAAGTATTGAGGATCAAGAAGTCCTGGGGATCGCGAAGGACCTCGATCTCGCGCAGCTCACTCTGGGCGATCGCGCGAGCAGCTTCTTCGGTGATCTCTTCGCCGCTCTTGACGAAAGGCTCGCCACTAGCCGCATCGATGATGTCACCAACGGCATAGGCCCCGCCCAACGACTTGGCGAACTTGGCTTCCGGATCCGTCTTCTTCCGCGTGACCTTCTCGACTTCGTAGAACTCCCGCAAGATAGCGGCGTCCGTCGAGTACTTCGCGTCCATCGCGCGGAGCAAGGTGGTGCACGCAAACTTGCCGGACTGGTCGATGCGGACCGCGATCGCATCCTTCTTGGTTACGTTGATCTCAATCCAGCTACCTCGCTCTGGGATGATCCAGCAGCTGTGGAGCTTCTTCTCGCCCGTGTGTGTCTCGACGCTGAAATCGACACCCGGGGAACGATGCAACTGACTCACCGTCACGCGCTCGCTGCCGTTGATGATGAACTCACCACCACCGATCATGATCGGGATCTCGCCGAGGTAGATCTCCTCCTCCACGGACTCGCGCTTGACTAGGCGGACACGAATCTTGAACGGGTAGCCGAAGGTCAACCGCAGCTTCCGACATTCCTCGACCGTATAGCGAGGGCGGCCGAGCTCGTAGCTGATGTACTCAAGACAAAGTGACTTGTCGTAAGAGTAGATCGGGAAGACCTCACGCAGCAGCGCCTCCAGACCTTCGTTGCGCCGGCGTGTTGCCGACGTCTCGGGCTGAAGGAACTCGCGGTAGGACTTGGTCTGCATCTCGACGAGATCAGGGATCTCGGCGACGGACCTGAACCGCCCGTAGACTACGGTCTCCATGTAGCTTCAACCTGTGGCCTCGAGGACGAGGCGTGCGGGCAAAACGGATCGGCGATGCCGGAACGATCGGTGTGGGCACTTAGCCTGGGAATCCGGCACTCCCAGCAAACCTTACGGTCACCTAGCCGGCGAGTCGGCCAACGTACAAAGACCGAAGCCCCTCGTGCAACGCAAAAGCGCGAGGGGACCCGGTTTGACGCCGGCCACCGGCGATGGACATTACTTGAGCTCGACAGTCGCACCAGCGTCGGTGAGCTTCTTCTTGAGCTCTTCGGCCTCGGCCTTGGCGATGTTCTCCTTGACCGGCTTCGGAGCTTCGTCAACCAACGCCTTGGCTTCCTTCAGGCCCAGACCGGTGACTTCGCGGACCACCTTGATGACGTTGATCTTGTTGGGGCCGCCTTCCTTGAGGACAACCGTGAACTCGGTCTTCTCTTCGACCGGAGCAGCACCGCCACCGGCGCCTGGAGCGGCGGCAGCAGCCGCTGGAGCAGCTGCGGACACACCCCAGCGCTCCTCCATCGCCTTGACTAGCTGAGCGGCCTTGCCCAGGCTCAGAGCGTCGATCTTCTTGAAGATGTCCTCGAGTTCAGTGTCGAGAACGACTGTTTGGGTATCCGACATGATGGAACTTGGTTCAGTGACGAGCTGTTAGGTACGAAAAAATGTTCAGAGACGCGCGCGGCAGGCTGCCCGATCAGGCAGCCCCACCACCCTTGTCAACTCGGGCCTGGATGCAACGGGCGACACCACCCGCGACAGCGTTGAGCAACGTTGCCACCGAACGCGCCGGGCCCGAGACGGCCTGCGCGATCATTGTTTGGACCGTAAAGCGATCGGGCAAATCCGCGATCGACTGCGCCGCGGCGCCAAGGTAGGGAGTTCCCTCGATCACGCCACCGACGATCTGAATCGGCGAGGCCTTGGACTTCTTGATGTAATCGCGCAGCACCTTGGCCGCGGTGATCGCCCCCTCTTTTTCAGCAATCGCGATGGCGCACTTGCCTGAGAGGATGGGATCGAGGTTGAGCTTAAGGGCCGAAAAGGCCTTGCTGGCGAGGCGGTTGCGCACAACGCGGTAGCGCACACCGACTTCGCGCAACTTGCCGCGGATAGCGATGTCCTGCTCCGGCTGCAGGTTGTCGAACGACACCACCAAGCACGATCCCATCTTCTGGAATTCGCGCTGCAGGTCGGCGAGCAGGATCTGGTTGACGAGGTTGGGCATGATCTCGGGTCCTGAAAACTAGGGGACCGTGGAAGAAGTGGCGCGAGGGTTACTCGACGGCCAGGGCCACACCCGGCCCCATCGTCGTAGACACGACCACTTTGCGCAGGAACTCGCCCTTGGCTTGCGGCGGGCGAAGTGTGCGGAGGTGGTCCAGGAACGCGTTCAGGTTCGCAAGCAGGTCATCCGTTGCGAACGATCTCTTGCCAATGGCTGCGTGCACGTTGGCGCCGGCATCGGTGCGGAACTCAATCTTGCCCGCCTTGAACTCCTTGACGGCGGCCGCGACATTCGGCGTCACCGTGCCAGCCTTGGGTGAGGGCATCTTCCCTTGAGGGCCGAGCACCTTACCGAGCTTGCCGACATACTTCATCATGTCGGGAGACGCGATGGTCATGTCGAAGTCCGTGAATCCCTTCTCAATCTTGTCCGCCAGATCGGCACCGCCAACGAAGTCGGCACCTGCAGCCAGTGCCTCCTGGGCTCGGTTGCCTTCGGCAAACACGGCGATGCGGATCGACTTGCCAGTGCCCTTGGGCAAACTGACTGAGCCGCGCACGAGCTGATCCGTCTTCTTTGCATCGATTCCGATGCTGACGGCGACGTCGACGGCCTCGTCGAACTTGGGCCCCTGCAGCGACTTGATCAAAGCGATGCCCTCAAGAGGCGCATAACGCTTGGATTGATCGACCTGCTCGGCGGCTTTCTGGTAACGGCGACTGCGCTTCTTTGGCATGGCAGCTCCCTGTTCAGTCCTTGACCTGGATGCCGCACGAACGCGCGGTGCCCTCGACCATCCGCATCGCGGCTTCGATCGAGTTGCTATTGAGATCCTTGACCTTGATCTGCGCGATCTCGCGGACCTGAGCGCGAGTCACTGAGCCAGCAACTTCACTACCCGGCGTCTTAGCCGCGCTAGCAAGCTTGGCCGCCTTCTTGAGCAACACAGCCGCCGGCGGCGACTTGTACTGCAAGGTGAAGGTGCGGTCCTTGTAGACCGTGATAATGACCGGGATGATCGTCCCGGTGTCCTTGCGGGTCTCGTCGTTGAACTGCTTGACGAACTGACCGATGTTGACGCCGTGCTGACCGAGCGCGGGGCCCACGGGCGGCGCAGGCGTAGCCTGCCCGGCTGGGCACTGGAGCTTGACTACGGCAGTGACTTCTTTCGCCATGATGCCTCAGCGGTTCGAGCGGATGCCGTGCGGACTAGCCGCCGGTCACCCTCCCACTAGAAGGAAACCCCAGGAAGATCGGTCCCCGGGGAAAGGGGCGGAGGATTCAAGCAGAAAGAGCGGACGGATTCAAGGCCGTGCCGCAGCCATCTTTCAAATCGACTCCACTTCCCAGTAGCCGAGCGACATCGGGGTCGCGCGGCCGAAGATGTTGACGGAGACTTCGAGGGTGCCCTTTTCTGGGTGTATGTCTTCGACGGTCGCGTCCATGTTCTCGAAGGCGCCCGTCTTGATCTTGACCCGATCCCCCTTCTTGAAGGACACGGCGACCTTGGGCTGATCCTTGCTCGCATCCATGTGCGCCAGCACCTTCTCTACATCCTCGGCCCGAGCGGGCGTCGGGTGCGTTTGGGCGCCAACGAAGTCGCCAAATCCTGGCGTCTCGCGAAGGATGAACCACACCGCGTCGTTCAGGTCCATCTGGACCATCAAGTAGCCGGGGTAGAGCTTGCGACGCTGAATGCGCTTCTTGCCCTGTCGGTGGTCGGCGATCGTCTCGGTTGGTACAACGATCTGTGGCACCTTCTCTTCGATGCCCTCTTGCTTGAGTCGTTTGACCATGCTCTCGCGAATGCGGTCTTCTCGACCCACTTGCACGCGGAGAAAGTACCAGTCGAGCGCCATCAGCTTCGGCCTCCCCACAACCGCCCGATCACTTCGATCAGGACCACGTCGACGACGGTAAGGAAGAAGAAGAGAACGAGAACCATCCCGACGACAGCCATGGCACCGGACCAGGTCTCGGGCCAAGTCGGCCAAGTGACCTTGTGCATTTCCTCTTCGGTGTCGATCAGCGCATCGGCCACGCGCGGCCGATTGAGAATGCGATGGATCACGAACGCAGACACCGACCCGACCGCCAGAGCAATCAGGGTAGATGTCTTCAGGGTGCCGAGTAGCGGGAACGTGTCGACGTAGGTCGTGTTGGCCTCGCCGAGCCATCCGTCCAACTGCGTAACCAGCCCACCGCCATGGAAGCAGCCATAGGCGACGAGCAGGACGAGCCCGACGAACGCCACGAGGCGGGCATAGCGCCCATGGTCCTTACGGTAGCTCACGGTTGGATGTCTCTCTTCTTTCAATCCGCGCCAAGCACGGGTGGATCGCTGCGCTGCAGCGGATCGTGAACGGAAGGTGGCAGGGCAGGTAGGACTCGAACCCACAACCGGTCGGTTTGGAACCGACTGCACTACCAATTGTGCTACTGCCCTATGCCGATCGGCGATGCCGATCGTGCCTGGTGATTACCAGGCGCGCTCGCGGCAGCAGAACTGCCGCGACGCTGCTGCGGTCACTTGATGATCTTAGTCACGCGGCCTGCACCGACGGTGCGGCCACCTTCACGGATGGCGAAGCGCTGATGCTCGTCCATCGCGATCGGAGTGCCCAACTCGATCTGGACTTCCACGTTGTCGCCAGGCATGCACATCTCTGCGCCAACCAGCGTCGCTGTGCCAGTCACGTCGGTCGTGCGGAAGTAGAACTGCGGACGGTAGCCGTTCATGAACGGCGTGTGACGACCGCCCTCTTCCTTGGTCAAAGCGTAGACTTGGGCCTTGAACTGGGTGTGTGGCAGAACCGTCTTGGCCTTGGCCAAGACCATGCCACGCTCGATGTCATCCTTGCTGACACCGCGCAGCAGAAGGCCGACGTTGTCTCCGGCCTGACCGCTGTCGAGCGTCTTCTGGAACATCTCGACACCCGTGATCGTGGTGGTGCGGGTGTCCTTGAGGCCGACGATCTCAACCGAGTCGCCGACCTTGCAGATACCGCGCTCAATACGGCCCGTCGCCACGGTGCCGCGACCGTCGATCGAGAACACGTCTTCGACCGGCATCAAGAACGGCTTGTCGATCTCGCGAGTTGGTTGCGGAATAGCGGCATCAATCGCATCCATGAGGTCGAAAATGCACTTGCTCTCGGGGTTGTCGCGGCCCGGATTCTTGGTCTGCAGCGCAGGGTACGACGCACCGCGAACCACAGGGACCGTGTCGCCCGGAAACTCGTACTTCGACAGAAGTTCACGAACTTCCATCTCGACGAGGTCAAGCAACTCAGGGTCATCGACCAGGTCGCACTTGTTCAGGTAGACCACGATCGCAGGAACGCCGACCTGGCGCGCGAGCAGCACGTGCTCCTTCGTCTGCGGCATGGGACCGTCGTCCGCCGCCACCACGAGGATCGCGCCGTCCATCTGGGCGGCACCCGTGATCATGTTCTTGACGTAGTCGGCGTGGCCGGGGCAATCGACGTGCGCGTAGTGGCGCTTATCGGTCTCGTACTCGACGTGAGCGGACGAGATGGTCACGACGCGCGTGTCATCGCGGACCGTGCCTCCCTTGGCCACCGACGCATACGGCTTGTAGATGGCGAGGCCAACCGAAGCGAGCGTGTAGGTGATGGCCGCCGTGGTCGTGGTCTTGCCGTGGGCAACGTGCCCGATCGTCCCCACGTTGACGTGGGGCTTGTTCCTGGTGAAGACGTCCTTGGCCATGGTCTCTAACTTGAACGAGGCCCGTAGGCC
Organism: Singulisphaera sp. GP187; assembly: GCA_945871815.1. Lineage (GTDB taxonomy): Bacteria > Planctomycetota > UBA1135 > UBA1135 > UBA2386 > SXPK01. The sequence goes on along the minus strand of CAMBXM010000127.1, from coordinate 2,015 downwards.
TCTCTTTGCACTGGGTTTGAAGAGGTGGAGCTGCTAGCGGGACTTGAACCCACGACCTCCTCCTTACCAAGGAGGTGCTCTACCAGCTGAGCTATAGCAGCGAACACGGTTTGGAGCAAAAGAGCATACTGGAGCGGGTGAAGGGAATCGAACCCTCACCACCAGCTTGGAAGGCTGGAGCTCTACCATTGAGCTACACCCGCACCATCGCGCGGATTCACCGCACGTTGGAGCGTCGCGCGAACCTGCCGGCACCCTGAGGAGCCGGCTTTACTGGTGGGCGGAGCAGGATTCGAACCTGCGAAGGCTAAGCCACCAGATTTACAGTCTGGCCCGTTTGGCCGCTTCGGTATCCGCCCCACTTTGGGCCCGTGCGATCCGTTCCCCAACGGCAGGAGGCCAACGAGTTCTACGGCGATGCCGAACGTCCCGAGGGACCTTCGCCACCTACCCGAAAGACTGGAGCTAGCGATGGGACTTGAACCCACAACCTCCAGATTACAAATCAGGTGCTCTGCCGTTGAGCTACGCTAGCCAGCGAGCTGTCAGAGTAAGGCCGAAGAAGGATACCGACGGCCGTGGGCAGTGCAAGTGACGTCCGCATTTTTGCGTTTTCCCGCCCGTAGCTCAGGAGATCGGCGCCCCCCCCGAGCTGCCTCAGGCACTGGTCGAGGCGCCCAGTTCCCCGCCCTGCTCGCGCCCGTCGACGGCCACGACTGCTACCGGGGAGTCGCCCACCGCGGGCGTTGCCGGTTGCGGCACAGCCACGCGGAACTCCGCCACCATCGCGCGCAGCAGCACCACGAATGCCATGATGTCGAATGGCTTGCGCAGAATCGTCCGCACGCAGTCGACTCGAGCGAGCGCCTGCTGGATCGCGCCATCGATGTAGCCTGAAACCACGACAACGGCCGGCGCATCGCCCCGAACCGCGAGCCAATCGATCAGCTGCTGACCGCTCAGCTGCGGCATGTCGAGGTCGCAGACCAACAGGTCGACCCCACCAGCGCGGAGTTCGGCACGCGCCGCCTCACCGTCCGCAACTGCGTTCACCTCGAACCCACTGCGGCGCGCGAGTTCGGTCAAGAGAGCGCGCACGCCGGGGTCGTTGTCGGCGATCAGGGCTGTAGGCATCGCCGAGGGAGTCTACCGCACGACACTGCTCAGCCCAGCGGCTGGAGCCAGGAGACATCCTCGAACGGCACGTCGACCTTCATGTTGCCATAGTCCACGGTCACCAACTCGCGAACCTTGTCGATCTTGTGCACCTGGCAGGTGCGGCTCCAGCGTGGCAGGAAGATCGAGTCGCCCTTCTTCAACTGGTTGCAGAATCGCATTCGGCGCCGATGCATCGCCGTGGCCTTTTGCAGCGAGTCGACGACCTTCTGCAGCGCCCGCGCGCTCTCCCCGTGCGCCCCAGGGGCACTCAGTAGCGGCACCAAGCCATCGCGAAGGGCCTGCTGTGCCCGTTGCAACTCGCCCGCGACCACGGCATCCGCCTCTTCATGCAGCCATTCGTGCTTGCGCTGGACGGCAGTCAGTTCCTCTTCGAGTTTGCCCTGACGTTGCTGCAGATGCTGCGAACGGGTCGCTTGCTGCAACCTGTCGGCTTCCGCATCACGCCGCACATCCTGCACGCGCTGAATGACTTCCTGGAGGGACGTGTCACGGACTCCCAGGAGCTCGCGGGCACGAAGCACAACTGCGGCGGGCATGCCCACACGCCCTGCGATGTCGAGTGCATGACTCGCACCAGGGATGCCAACATCGAGTCGATACAGCGGCTGCAGCGACTCGCCATCGAACGCCATCGAGCCGTTCTCCGCGCCTTTGTGTTGGTAGGCGAAGTCCTTGAGTCGACCGAGATGCGTGGTGACGACGGCATACGCGCCCTTCACCAGGATCTGCTCGAGGACCGCGTAGCCGAGCACGCCACCTTCTTCAGGGTCGGTCCCGGCACCCAACTCGTCGAGCAGGACCAGCGTGCGCGGCGACGCGAACCCGAGGCACTTGCC
>CAMBXM010000126.1 GCA_945871815.1 Singulisphaera sp. GP187 | reverse complement strand
GGCGGCACGGTCGCGGCCTACCCGCGCAAGAAGCTGGTGATGACGCAGCCGATGGACTTGCCGCTTCATGGCAGGCTGGATCGGCTCGAGTATCAGAAGGAGGAGCTCGTCGAGTTGTGGGGCCAGCTCGCGCACCAGCATCGACTGCCGGTGAAGACCGGTGTCCAGGTAACCGGCATCACGCGCGACGACGACGGCGTGTTCGCAGTTGCGACGAGTTTCGGTATCGCCCGCGCTCGCCATGTCTGTTTGGCCGTGGGACGACGCGGATCGCCGCAGAAGCTGCTAGTGCCTGGCGAAGACCTGCCGAAGGTCGCCTACTCATTGCTCGATGCCGAGAGCTATCACAACCGCGCGATTCTCGTCGTCGGTGGTGGCGACAGTGCCATCGAAGCGGCACTCGCACTTGCGGAGCAGCCGGGCAACGTCGTCACGCTGAGTTATCGCAAGCCGGTGTTCACGCGCATCAAGGCGCGCAACCAACAGCGCATCGAGAAGGCGATCGAGGAGCAGCGCATCGAAGTGTTGCTGGACAGCAACGTCGTCGAGATCCGACCGGATGCAGTGACCCTGCGATGCAGCGGCGCCACCGGGCAAGACACGGACGTCGAGCGCAGCAACGACGAGGTCTTCATCTTTGCCGGCGGCAAGCCACCGTATCCACTGCTCGAGGGCGCTGGGGTGTCCTTTGATCCAGCGCTGCGTCCACCCGAGCAAATCGATGTGGATCGCGGCACCGGACTCCTCGTCGCGCTGGTTGCGACCCTTCTGGGTTGCGTTGGGCTGCTCGTCGTGCGCATCGCGGGCAGCGGCTACTACGACCTTCCGGTGGTCGAGCGCGACCTGTCCGAGTGGCATGCCGTGCTGCGTCCACAGGGCGCATTCGGCCTGTTCACCGGTCTGGTCGCTGCGACTCTGTTCGTCGTCAACTTGCTGTATCTGGCGCGCCGTTCGCCGCGATTCTCGCGGTGGCTGCCCGGCAGTCTGCGCGGGTGGATGTCCGTGCACGTTGCGACCGGCTTCTTCGCGCTGCTCTTTGCGTGCGTGCACAGTGCCTTCCACATTCGCGACGCGGTCGCCGGCCATTCGTTGGTGGTGATGGCCATCGTGGTGACGACCGGCGCCATCGGGCGCTGGTTCTATTCGTTCGTGCCGAAGGCGCAGAGCGGGCGCCAAGCGGACCTCGAAGACCTCGGCTCGCGTGTTGCGGCGATTGCCGGCGAGTGGGACGAGGTTGGTCGCGGCTTTGGCAATCGCGTTCGCCAAGACGTCGAGTCGTTGGTCAGCGCCGATCACTTCGGCCGCAACCTGATCGACCGGGTGTTCTCGCTTGCCAACGGCCAACTGCGGCTTCTTCGCCTCATTCGACGGGTTCGCAAGCAAGGTGTCGCCGAGGGTGTGCCCGATGGCGAGTTGCAGCGCATCCTCGTGCTGGCCCGCCGCGCGCATCGCATCGCGCTACAGCTCACGCACTACGAAGAGGTTCGCGGCATCTTGTCGTCATGGCGGTGGATGCATCGCTGGCTCGCGTTGTTGCTCGGCATCCTGGTCGCCGTGCATGTGTTCACCGCCATTCGCTTTGGCGGCGTCGACTTCGGCGTACTGAGCCTGCTTGGAGGTGACAAGTGAACCTCCGTCGCTGGCTGCTGCCCGTTACTTCGCTGGTCGCGGTGTTGGCGATCACGGCCTGGGAGTTCGCGAGTTCGCGAACGGGCCCAGGGCCGCTGCATCCTGCGCACCATGAACTCGACAGCATGTTCGGTTCGGATTGTTCGAGCTGTCACAAGGCCGGCGCTGGCGTCGATCCTGAGGGCTGCATCCGGTGTCACGAGCCGATTGGGGCGCAGCGCACCGCGCGCCACGGATTGCATGGGAGCCTGTCGAAGAAACAGTTCGAGGACTGTGCCCAGTGCCACAGCGAGCACCATGGTGCCACGAGTGCCTTGATCGCGCCGCAGGCCTTCGCCTACGCCGGTGTTCATGATCCTGCCGCCTACGACCATCGTCACGTCGCCGACTACCACCTCAGCGGCGCGCATGCCGTGCTCGATTGCGACCAGTGTCATCCAGCCGCGAACGCACCGATGCCGCCTCACGGTGGTCGCTTCCTCGGTCAGCAACAGGCCTGCGCCGCTTGCCACGAAGACGTTCACCGTGGCGTGTTCGGGGTCGATTGCGAAGCGTGCCACGGCCAGGTGGAGAAGTTCCGCTCGGCCCCGGGGTTTCTGCACAGCATCTTCCCGCTGGTCGACGCGCACGCTCGCGTGGCCTGTGAGAAGTGCCACGAGCCCGGGACAGTTCGGGCGACCGAGGCGCTGAGCAAGGCGCCACTGCCGGCGCGAACGTGTGCGGAGTGTCACGTGGATCCGCACCACATGCGGGCGAACGTGCCGGCGAAAGCGATCCTGCTCGGTGACACCGCCGATTGTGCGCGTTGTCATGCATCGACGAAGTGGAAGGACGCGCGCGTGACGCCGGCGAAACATGCCGAGTTCGGCTTCCCGCTGCGTGGTGGTCATGCGAAGGCCGAATGCAACAAGTGCCACGGCGATGCGAGCCACCCGAGCAAGCACGGCGACTCGCTGCCGCAGCTCGAGGCGTGTGCTCGCTGTCACGAACATCCGCATCGCGCCGCGTTCGTGCAGGCCGCGGTGGCGGTGCAAGGACCAGCCGATGGTTGTGCGAAGTGCCATGTCGACGAGCAGGCCGACTTCCACCTCGCCTCGACGACGGTGGCACAGCACGCAGCCACGGCGTTCCCGCTGGTGGAGCCGCATGCCAAAGTCGAGTGCAGCAAGTGTCACGGCGAGCCAGAGAAGGGGCTGCGGAAGAGCTATGCCGAGCGTTTCCTGAGCCGCGTTCCGACGGACTGCCGCGCGTGCCATGAGGACGTTCATGCCGGGCAGTTCGACCACGACGCGCGCTACGCGCAGTGCACGGCGTGTCATCAGCCGCTGGCGTTCGCGCCAAACGCGTTCGGGACGACGATGCACCAGAAGACCGCGTTCCCACTGACGGGAGCTCACGATGCCGTGGCCTGTTCGCGGTGCCACGACAAAGTGAAGGACGAGGTCCGGGCCTTCCACGACACGAGCCACCAATGCGCTGACTGCCACGAGGACGTGCACCAAGGCGAGTTCGACAAGTCGGGCAAGCCGGCGACGGTTGGCGGGCGCACCGGCTGTGCTCGATGCCACGACACCTCGGCGTTCTCCCCGGTGAAGACATCGACCTTTGACCACGGGATGTGGACCGGCTACCGCCTCGAAGGCGCTCATGCTCGCAACGACTGCGGGAAGTGCCATCTGCCGAATGCCAGTGCCGCAGCAACCGTGGTCACGGCGAAAGCCACGCAGCGTCGGCTCGGCAAAGCAGCCGGCAAGAACTGCGTTGACTGCCACCGCGACCAGCACCAAGGCCAGTTCGGTCAAGGCAAGACGATCGACTGCGCGCGGTGCCATTCGACCGAGGACTTCCACAAACCACGGTTCGACCACTCTCGCGACAGTCGGTTCGCCCTCGACGCCCAGCACGCTCCGTTGGCATGTGAAGCGTGCCACAAGACCTACGAGTCACCCGCTGGCCCGGTGGTTCGCTACAAGCCGCTCGGTGTCGAGTGTGGCGACTGCCACAAGCTCGCCAACAAGCGCCAGGGGGGACGATGAAGCCGGCACGTGCAGAACTGATGGCTGCGGTCGCACTGCTGGCGCCGGTCATGATGGCGCAGCAGTCGCCGCAGACCGTTGTCGTGCAAGTGCACGTGACGAGCGTGTCGGGGCGAGACGTGTACCTCGACCTCGGTCGCACTGCTGGGCTTGCGCCGGGCCAGACGGTTCGGCTCTATCCATCCGGGACTGCCGAGGTGCAGGCGCTGATTCGCACCGTGAGCGCTACTTCGTGTCGCGCCGAACTGGTGCCGGGCGCCATTGCACCAACCGTCGGTTCTCGCGGCGAAGTCGAGGTGCCGAAGCCAAAACCGTCGGCGTCGCCGCAGGGCAGTGGTTCGAGTTCGCAACCTTCGACCTCGCGCCCGGTGCCCGCGCACCCGCCGTGGCAACGCCAAGTCGACCCGCTGCGGCCAGACCAGCCCCTCTTGGTTCCTACCTTCGGCCAGAAGCCAGATGACCGGCCAGCGACATTGGACGGCCGGGTCTTCTTGTCGAGTCAGTACTCGCGCGACGACGGTGGCGATCGAGCCAATTCGTATTGGCTCACGCGCATGGGGTTCGCTGGCGAAGCGAACAATGCGATGGGCTACGGCGAGCGCACGCGCTTTGCCGGTGAGGTCAACGACCGCCGTGCGTCGGTTCCTGGAGAAGTCGACGACGGCGATTCGCGATTGCGCATCGACCAACTGTCGACTTCCTTCGGCACCGAACGCTGGTCGCCGTACGGAGCCGAGGTCGGCCGGTTTCTGTCGCAGCACTTGCCTGAGATCGGATTGGTCGATGGCGCCGAAGGCGTGATGCGCTACGGCAATGGTGTGCGCATCGGTGGTGGCCTCGGCGCCTACCCGGTGCCGTACCCGGATCGGCAGTCAGGGGACGACGTGGGGATCCACGCGTTCATCGACTACACCAGCGACGAGCGACGGACGTTTGCAGCGGCCGCTGGTGTGCAAAAGACGTGGCATCTAGGTGCGGCGGATCGCGACCTGCTGCTGTTCCGAGTCGAGAGTCATCCTGCCGAGGGCGTCACGTTGTTCGGCAGCGCCAAAGTCGACTGGTACACCGGCGGCGACGATCGCAAGAGCGGAGGATTTCAGGTCACGGAGTTCTTCGGGCAGGCGCGCTGGGATGGTGTCGACAAGGGCGCTGGTCTCTCGCTGTCGCACTTCGCCTGGCCCGACTTGCTGCGCGGGGAGTACAAGAACCTCCCGGACGAGCTCGTCCGCGATGGCAAAGTTGATCGCTTGTCGCCCTCGCTTTGGTTCCGCGTCCATCAAGACGTGCGGCTCAGCGGGCGCTTCGACATCTGGCAAGACCAGGATGCGAGCGGCACAGCGTTCGAACTCGGGGTCGACTGGAACAACATTGCCGCCAGTGGCACTAGCCTCACGGCGCAGGTGTTTCGAACCGACGGCGGCGCCCAATCCGGCCCGGGCCTTCGCCTGCTCGCGCGGCGGCAGATAGGCGAGGTCTTCGTCAACGCCGGCTATCGCTGGTACGGTTACGACGTCGAAGGGCTGCTTGCGGGCCCGGAGTCTTACACCCGTCAGTCGATCGATGTTGGCGCCTCGTGGATGGTGGGCGAGTGTGATCTAAATCTTCAGCTCGAACATTGGTTCGGCGACCAGGAGAACGCGTATGCAATCGCTCTCTATGCACAGTGGCGATTCTGACTCGGGGCAGCCGAGAGCGAAGTGGCGGCGCTGGACCAAGGTCCTGGCCGTCGCGACGTTCGTGTTGTGGGTCGCTTGCGACAGCCTTGTACCCGTGCAAGGCTGGGATGATTCGCTTGGACCGGTGATCCCGCACGACACCTTCCCGGCGAATTGCTCGCTGTGCCACACTGGCGGCAACTGGCAGACGATGCGACAGGACTTCGCGTTCGATCATGCGAAGGAAACCGGTGTGCCACTGGAAGGGGCGCACAAGGGTGCTGCGTGCCTACTGTGCCACAACGACCGCGGTCCGGTCGCGCAGTTCGCGGCCCAGGGTTGCGCCGGTTGTCACTCCGATCCGCATCGCGGGCAGCTCGGTCGCAACTGCACCGACTGCCATGATCAGCGGACGTGGCGGCCGAGTGAAGTGATCGCCAAGCACGATCGCACGCGGTTGCCGTTGGTCGGTGCGCATGCGTCGACGGCGTGCTTTCGTTGTCATCCAGGTGCACAAGTTGGCAACTTCTCCGGTGCGAGTCCGGACTGCGACCGCTGCCATGCGGGTGAGTTCTCGCGGTCGTCGTACGACCATGTCGCCGCCGGCTTCACTTCGGACTGTCAACGCTGCCACCGGCCAGTCGGCTGGATCCCGGCGCAGTTCTCGCACCCGCAGTCGTTCCCGTTGACGTTCGGCCATGGCAACCGCGCCTGCACCGAGTGCCACCTTGCGGGCGTCTACACCGGCCTCAGCACGACCTGCTCGTCGTGCCACACCGACGATTACATCGCGACCAGGAATCCGCCCCACGCGGCGAACAACTTCTCGACCAACTGTGCCTCGTGCCACAACACGCGCGGTTGGGGCGGCGGCAACTTCCAGCACACACCGACCTTCCCCCTGACGAACGGTCACGCCGGCCGCGCCTGCACGGCCTGCCACACGGGGGGCGTGTTCAGCGGCCTCAGCACCACATGCTCGTCCTGCCACCTGGATACCTACCAAGCGACGCGCAACCCAAACCACGTCACCTACAACTTTCCGACCAGCTGCGAACAGTGTCACACCACGCGCGCGTGGGGCGATGGCACGTTCACCCATGCGTTCCCGATCACGACTGGTGCGCACCGAAACATGGCGTGCGTCAACTGCCACACGACGAGCATCGGCACGCAGTTCGAGTGCATCCAGTGCCACACCCACCGCCAGTCGGCGATGGCGAGCGTACACAATGGCGTCGGCGGCTACCAGTGGCTGAGCAGTCGCTGCTACGCCTGCCACCCGAACGGGCGCGGCTGAGTCTGCGTCAGCGTTCGCAGCGACCGAGGCGCACGATCGCGCCAGGTCGCAGCACGAACGCGTCGACGTGTCCCGACCGCCGGTCGCCGGCTGCGGTCACGGCGATGGCGTGAAGGTGGAAGGCGGTGCCGTGGTGCGTCAGCGATCCCGCCGCGTCCGGCGCGTAGAAGCCGACGAGGCGCACCGTCGTGCCGGCAGCGGCCGACCAGAGATGCGGCTGCGTCGCCGGTGTGGTTGCGCCATGCGGGCAGGCGCCGCGCGCCACGTGCACGTTCAGTTGTTCGACGACGCCGGTCACGTCGACCGTGGCCAGTGGCGCAAAGCGGGCGGCGAGCCGCGCGAGGCTCGATTCGTCGAGTCGTCCGGTCTCGGTCGCCGCCTCGCTGCTGTTCGGCGTGGCGATCGACAGCAGCGTGGCGTGGTAAGTACCGATCGCAGTCACGTTCGTGACGACGTGTTCTGGCGCCGTGGCGATCTGCACTTCGCCGTCGACGATCGTGACTTCTCCCAGCAGACCTTCGAGTGCCCCGACGCCGATCGTGGCGGGGGCGAGCGTCAGATCGGCGAGGCGAACGCGGGGCTCGGTATGGCCGTCGCGCATCACTTCGCGCATGCCGCCGAACTGCTGGAGCCGAGGTCCCGGTGTGACCGTACACGCCACAAGGGCGAGCGCAGCCGCAAGAGCGCACGCCCTGCGCTCGTCGCGGATCACGCGCCGGCCATGAGTTCGGCGACCTTCTTGGCAAATCCAGCGGGGTCGCTTGGCAGCACGCCTTCGGCGAGCAGGGCTTGGTCGTGCAGCAATCCCGTCCACTGCACGAAGCGAGTCTCATCGCTGTCGGCGAGCGACTTCATCTTCAGCAGGACCGGGTGCGTCGGATTGACTTCGAGGATGCGCTTTTGCTCCGGCATCTCGTGGCCGGCATCGCGGAGGATGCGTTCCATGTGCGCGCTCATGCCGTGCTCGTCGCTGACGAGGCATGCCGGCGAGTCGGTCAGGCGGTGCGTCACGCGGACCTCCTTGACCTTGTCGTCGAGGGTCTTGTGCATGCGCGACAGAACGGCACCGAGGTCCTTCTGCTGCTGCTCCTTGTCCTTCTTCTCGTCTTCGGACTCAGGCAGGTCGAGCGCGCCCTTGGCGGCCGACACCAGCGGCGAGCCGTCGAACTCGCGCAGGACATCGACGACCCACTCGTCGATGGGATCGACCAAGAACAGGACCTCGCGGCCGTGCTTCTTGAGTGCCTCGATGTGCGGGCTGCTCTCGGCGGCCGACAGGCTGTCGGCGGTGACGTAATAGATGCCCTTCTGGCCCTCGGGCATGCGCGCCTTGTAGTCGGCAAACCCGGTGAGATCGGTTCCGCGTGTGGTGCGATAGCGCAGGAGACCAGCTAGCTGCTCGCGCGAGCCGGTGTCGTGGTAGACGCCCTCCTTCAGTACGCGGCCGAACTCGCCCCAGAACTGCAGGTAGCGGTTGCGCTTCACCTTCTCGCCGTCGGCTTCGACCTCGGTCTCACCTTCCTTGGCGAGTTCTTCGAGCAGAGCCAGGGTCTTCTGCACGACCTGCTTCTTGATGAAGCGCGTGGTCGCATCCTTCTGCAACACTTCGCGCGAGACATTGAGCGGCAGGTCTTCGCTATCGACGACGCCGCGCATGAAGCGCAGCCATTCGGGCAGGATCTCCTGCGCGTCATCCATGATGAACACGCGCTTCACGAACAGTCGCACGCCGCCCTTCTTCTTGTCGACCAAGTCCTGCGGCGCCTTCTCGGGGACGAACAGCAGGCCCGTCAGCTCGTGCGTGCCCTCGACTTTGAAGTGCGTCCACGCCAACGGGTCATTCCAGTCATGGCTCGTGTGCTTGTAGAACTCGACGTACTGCTCCTCGGTGACCTCGCTCTTCGACCGAGTCCAGATCGCGCTGGCGGCATTGATCGTCTGCCATTCGAGCTTCTTGTCGTCCTCTTCGCCGCGCTCCATCTGCAGTCGGATCGGCCACCGCACATAGTCGCTGTACTTGCGAACGACCGTCTGAATCGACCAATCCTCGAGGTACTCCTTGGCGTCGTCCTTGAGGTGCAACACGATGTCCGTGCCACGGCTGGCACGAGCGCCCGGTTTGATTTCGTAGTCGCCCTTGGCCTCGCTTTGCCAGATCCACGTGTCGTCACTGCCCGCCTTGCGTGAGGTAACCGCGACCGTGTCGGCGACGAGGAAGGCGCTGTAGAAGCCGACGCCGAACTGGCCGATCATCGCGACGTCTTTCTTTTGCTCGGACGACAGCGATTGCATCAGCTTCTTGGTGCCCGAGCGCGCGATCGTGCCGAGGTGCGAGATCAGTTCGTCCTTCGACATGCCGACACCGTTGTCGCGGATCGTCAGCGTGTTGTGCTCCTTGTCGATCACCAGCTCGATGCGCAACTCGTGGTCGCTGCCGAGCAGGGATGAGTCCTGCAGTGCCTTGAGGTTGAGGTGGTCGATCGCGTCGCTGGCATTGCTGATCAACTCGCGCAGGAAGACCTCGCGATGGCTGTAGAGCGAGTTGACGACGATCGACAACACCTCGTTGACTTCAGCCTGGAATACGTGCTTCTCGACGGTCGTGCTCATGATGTGTAGTTCGGTTGTGGGGCGAAGAGGATCGCGGGGTGTAGGACGCGGTGCAAGGGGCGGGAACCGGGGTCCAGGCGCAGGGAGATCATGGGGGCTGGCCGACTCAGGGCGGCTTGGTCGTTCGCCGACTTCGACCGGGCGGAGCCATCACCCGGGAGCGGCGGCATGTGCGCGCATACGTTCGGTCGAGCGTGGTGGCCCGGTAACCGCGGCAGGTGCCATGTGGGAGGCATCGCAAGGCTGGGCGTCTGCTGTTCCCGCCCGGTGCGGTCTGCTGCCGCGCAAGTTCGAGGTCGGCGCCATCGCGACTCGGGTGCGGCGCGAACGCAACAGCGCTCGTCAGGCCAGTTCGCGAGTCAGCAGGTCAACCGCTGCGACAATCTCGCCGGCAAAGGTCCGCCGCGCCTGGGCGACGACATCGACCCCCTCGCACTCGGGATAGAAGTGCGTCAACCACAGCGCTCTTGCCCCGGCCTTGGCCGCGTGTTCGCCAGCGAGGCCTGGTGTCAAATGGCCTTCGACGCGCTGCGCATCGGGGAAGGCGGCGTCGCACACGAACAGGTCGACGCCCCGTGCCAGTTCGACCAGCTCTTCGCATTCGTCGGCATCGCCGCTGAACGCCGCACTGGCACCGGACGCACTCGTGAAGCGATAGCCCAGGCTCTGCGCCGTGTGGCGGATCGGCACGGCCAGCACGTCCATCCCACCGAACTGGATCCGGCCCGGGCTCAGCTCGCGAACGTGTAGCTCGTAGTCGCGCGGCAAGGTCCACGGCCAGACCTGGGCCAGTGTGTCGAGGAAGCGGACGAGGCCGGGCGCGGCGAACAGGTGCAGCGGTTTGCGGCCGCGGTAGCGCGGGCTGCGCAGCGCGAACAGCAACGGTCCGAGATCCGCGCAATGGTCGGTGTGGTAGTGGGTCAAGAACACCGCGTCGATGGCGTCGAGGTCGAGGCCGGTTTGCGCGAGACGTCGCAGCGTGCCCGGGCCGCAGTCGACCAGAACCGCCGCGCTGCTGCTCTGCACCAAGTAGCCAGCCGGAAACCGGTCCTTGACCGGGATCGCCGTACCAGAACCGAGCACGGTCACGCGCAGCCCGGCGAACGACGCGGGCACGGGCATCGACTTACTTCGAGAAGGCGCGGCGCGCGGCTTCGTAATCTTCGGGCGTGTTGCAGGTGCGCAAGAACTTCAGGTCCTTGTCGAACGCGCGCATCGCGGCTTCGTCGAGGATCTTGGTCCTGACCTTCTCGGCCACGGTGCGCGGCGTGTCGATTCCGGCCGCCAGTAGCGCTTCGATCGCCGGCAGGCAGTCCAAGCGGTAGACCGCGCAGAGTGGCTGCAGAGTGTCGCCCGTCTTGGGCACGACGCATTGGAAGTCGCCGAGGTGACCCACCAGCCACGCGACCGTGTCGCTGGTCAGGAAGGGGGCGTCGCAGCCAGTGACGAAGATCGCGTCCTGCGGGCCCAAATCGCCGCCTGCGAGCAGCTTCTTCATACCGGTGGCGATGGCCTGGAGCGGCCCCTTGTCCGGCTGGTCGTCGTGGACGAAGGCGAGTTCCAGCGACAGGGGGGGCAGTTGCTGGGCCGAATCCCTGGTGACCACCAGCACCGGCCAAGCGCAATCGAGCACGACGTCCGAGGTGTGGCCGAGCAGAGTGCTGGTGCCGAACGCCAGCGACTCCTTGGGCTTGCCCATGCGCCGACTGCGTCCACCTGCCAGAATGAGCGATCCGACTAACATGCAGCGAGTTCTCCTTGCTTGGCCGCTGCTGCTCAAGAACCTTCCTCGCGAATGTCCATGCCCGAGCCGACGCCAAAGTCCGCAGATCTCGTTTCTCCGTTCACCCTGCGCGTCGGCTGGAAGGACGGTGCCGTCACCGATCTTGGCGCCCGCCAGCTGCGGTTGGCGTGCCCATGTGCCAACTGCATCGAGGAGGGGACGGGGCGCAAGATCCTCGATCCAGCGACGGTGCGGCAGGACATCTTGATCCTCAGTGTCGAACTGGTGGGTCGTTACGGCCTCACCTTTGTCTGGAGCGACGGTCACAAGACCGGGATCTTCACGTTTCCCAAACTGCGCGATCTCGGCGAGGCCGGGGGTGCCTCGTGAGCGAACTCTGGTCCTGGGCTCGGTGTGAGGAGACGCTCGGCAGGCTGTTCGAGCGGCTCGACTGGCATGCGCTCGGAAAGCTCTACTTCCGCGACAGCGGCGAAGATCGGTGGGCGGTGATGGGGCCACGGGCGCTGACCCTCGGCCTCGATTGGGCCCGGGCGCTGCTCAAGCGCTTGCCGCACGAGGGCGCTTCCTTGCACGTTGGCGCCGGTATCGCCGAGCTGCCAGTGCTCTTTGCCGAGCGCTTCGTTCGCGGCCGCCGCGTGGTCGCCGTCA
>CAMBXM010000125.1 GCA_945871815.1 Singulisphaera sp. GP187 | reverse complement strand
GAGGCGACGCAGCCGCAAGGCACCAGCGACCGTGCGTTCTGTGCTGCTGGTGTGGACGAGAACGTCTTGGACACCGGCGCGCAGTTCGGGCACCGCATCGAGCGGCAGGTTCGCCGGCAGCTCGAGCTTGCACCAGTAGCCATTCCGGGCGGTGGCGTAGGCGTCGGCGACGACGACCCGCAGTTCGCAGTTGGTGGGGGCACTGGTCTCGACTCGCAAGGCGCCGTCGCTTTCGGTCGCATCCCGCAGCGGCAACCAGGCGACGTGGGCCCCGATCTCGTCGTAGACGGCGACTCCGGCCGTCTCGCGTCGTGCTGCAGGCAAGTCGCGCACCAGGATCGCGAGCGGTCGCATTTCAGCCGGGAACGTGTGTTGGCCCCCAGCACTCGCCGGCGCAAACGAGGCGCGGCGCGGCAGGCGATCAGGCTCCGGCAGACTCGGCAACCGGCTCATCGGCGACGGCGTGCCGGCAGCCACGGGTTCCTGGCGCAGCGAGAGCATGACGACGTAGCCGACGACGGCCAGCGTCACGGCGAGTACGAATGCGATCAGGACGTGCAGCAGGGCGCGAATGGGGAACCTCGGTCGGGCAGTGTAGCGAACGTCCTCGCGCTGGCCACCGCCTCAAACTCGCTTGCGGTCAGCCGCCGCGGCGCGCGGGCGGATTCGGGGCCGGTGCGCCGCCGCCATTGCGCCCGCCTTGCGCGCCACGAGCCCCTCTTGGGGCCGCACCCGGCGCAGTCCCACCGCTGCCAGGTGCCGCCGCCCCGGGTTGCCGCTGCGGGGCGTTGCCGCGTTGCGCATTCGCGTTCTGATCAATGGCCCCGAGCGGGGCGCGGACCTGGGTCCGCTGCCCCAGTACGGCGGTGACTGGCGCCGATGTGCGCTCGCGGCCGCGGATGTTGACGACGGCGAGGTAGTTGCCCTGCGGCAGCTGTTCGACCGCGAACTTGCCGCCTTCGATGCGGGCGCGGAACCCGCCGCCACCGCGCAGCGCCGCCAAGTCGGTAGGAACCTCGGTGACGCCGGGGAGCAAGATGACGCTGCCGTCGAGGTCGGCTGCGTTGGTGCCGTCGGTCGCCTCGATCGTGCCGTCGATAGCTGCGGTCGCGATCGTGATCAGTGGCTCCGTGGTGCCCTGCGGGTGCACGAAGATGGTCTCACGATGGAGCGTGCCGGACCGCCGGTCGGCGCTGACGGTCAGGGTGTAGGTGCCCGCCTGCACGTCCTTGATCTCGAAGCGCCCCTGCTCGTCGACGCGCGCGCTGCTATTGCGCCCGCCGCCGCCACGGCCGCCACGGCCGCCAAACATGGATCCCGCACCCGGATCGGTGCCGCTGCCGTCGTTGCTCTGCAACTGCAGCGCGACCTGGAAGCCCGTGGCGGGGGCGCTGTTGTGCAGCACCGAGCCGCGCACGATGCCGGTCTGTGGCGTCAGCACCGTGACGTCGAGTTCGGCCTGTTCGCCGCTCGTCACCGCGACGTCGGCGACCATCTCTCCCGCGTTGAACTGCTGGAAGAGTTCGCGCATGCCCTGGCCGAGAAACGCGCGCACCGCATAGTCGCCGGGCTGCAACTCGCGGAACAGGTAGGTGCCGTCGGGCGAGACCATCGCGAACGGCTGCCCGCCGTTGCCACCACCGCCGCGGAACATCGCGCCAAGGTCGCGCTCCTTGCTGATCGGGACGGCAAGCACGCGCACTTCCTGCAGCTGTTCTGGTGTGGCCCCGAGAACGCGGCCGCCGAGGCGACCGAGCAGGTTGAGTGACAAGGAGATGCCCTGCACGTCATTGCCGAGCGCGAACGGCTCAGTCTTCGCGTTCTGGTGGCCCTTCGCGCGCGCATCGACTGTGTAGCGACCAGAAGGGGCGTGCTCGATCGTGAAGGCGCCGTCCTTGTCGGTCGTGGCGGTCTCGATCGCGCCGCCCCCAGTCCATTGCTCGAACATCGTCTGCATGTTGCCGCCGCGGCCGCCGCGACCACCGCGGCCACCGCGGACGTTGGCATCCGAGGGCTGGGCTGCCGGCGTGGTCGCCGGCTGGGCCGGCGCTTCCGTGGCCCGCCGCAGCTCGACGGTCGCACCCGCGATCTGCTGGCCAAGGGCGCTCTTGACCGTGCCCTTGACGACGAATCCGCGCGTCAGGCCGACCTGGATCTCGGGCGCCGGTGCGCCGAGGCGTAGTTCCACGTCCTCGCTGCGGTAGACGGCGTGTGCGTCGGACTCGACGACCACGGTGTAGATGCCAGCCTGCAGGCCCGTCGCGACGAAGGCGCCACCCGGGTGGTCTTCAGCTCGTGCCCCGCGATCGCGGCCGCCGCGCCCACCTTGCGCGTCGGGACCACCGCCCGCCATGCCGAATGGCCCGCCGCCAGTGTTGCCTCGCAGCTGACCGCGCAGCGTCTGCATGCGGTTCTGCAACTGCGCTCGGGTTGCTTCGTCGACATTGCCGTCGCGCATCTGCTGCACGAGGGTTTGGATCTCAGTCTCGACACCCGCGTCCGCTGGCAAGGCGCGGCGCCATTGGGCCCGAACCGAAAAGCGTGTTACCGGGGCGTTGGCAACGACGTCGGTCACGGAGCCGCGGATCTGCAGCCCGTCCTCCATCGTGAGGTAGACCGGCTGGGTCTGCTCGGGGTCGAGTTCCGTGAGTTGTGCGTCGAGGTAGCCTTGCTTCTGCGCCGACAGATCGACCAGTGCATCGGGCAGGTGCTCGAGCAAGAAGCGACCCTGGGCATCGGTCTGCGTCCGGTAGTCGTTGCCGCCACCGCCACCGCCACCTGGGCCGCCACGTGCCCCGCGGCCACCGCGACCACCGCCGGTGTTGTCTGGTTGACGCCTTGGGCGCGCCGCGACCTCGGCATCAACAATCGGTTGACCCTGTCGGTCCATGACGATGCCGGCGAGTTCGAAGCCCGGGCCGAGCAGGATGTCGGCGACTTCGGTGCGCTGGTTGTCGATCGCGGTTGCCGAGTCGCTGGTGCCGTTTTCGTAGCGCTTCGCCGTCGCCGCTACGCGCCAATCGCCGGCCGTGACGTTGGCGAAGCGGTAGTAACCATTGTTGTCGGTCGCTTGCGCTGGCAGCAGAGACTCGCGATCCCTTTGGAAACGCATCCAGTTGTCGCTGTCCGGTTGCAGCTGCACTGCGGCCGCTGGGATGCCGTTGCCACCGAGGTCGGTGACTCGGCCGATCAGCTCGCCACCGTCGGTGACGACCAATTCGCCGAGGTCGAGCTCGCTGCCGACCTCGCCGAGGTTGCGGTCAAACTGCGTCGGCGCGTGCGTGCCGTGCACGACCAGCAGATTGACGCGCAGATTGCGAAAGGCCTGCCCCTGGAAGGCGAAACGGCCATCGCTGTCGGTCTGCACCGGCTCGGGTACGCGGCGCGAACGATCACCGCGGCCGCGCTGGCCGCCGCGGCCGAAGTCGAGCCATACCTTGGCGCTAGCCACCGGCGCGCGGTAGCGGTCGACGACCCGCCCGCGCAGGGTCAGTTCCGTGCGTTCGTCGGCGCCGAGGGCCTCGACTTCGACTTCCTCTCGCTGGGTCTGCGGCGCGAACGCCTCGCCGACGGCGAGGTCCGTGTCCTCCGCGCGCGCCTCGACCACGATTTCATCGGCCTCGCTCCAGCGAGTGATCGGAAGGGCGTCGCCGGTGAAGAGGTCGGGCACCAGGAGCATTCCGGCGGTGGCGACCAGGGCGGTCAGTATCAGGACGACGACGACGGATTGGCGCATGGGCATTCGGGGCGAGCAGATGAGAGGGCCCTATTACGGCTTACTTCGCTCCGCCCCCATAGCAGGCCACTGTAACGGTTCTGCAAGGGCAGGGCCGACGGCGGCCCGCACCCAGCTTCGGGCCGGCCTATTGCAGCTGCACGGAACTCACGTTGGAGGTACCCAACTGCGAGCCATCCGCCGTGACGAACATCGTCTGGGTGTGAATCCAGAGACCACCGGGGAACCCCGGATTCGTCAGGCCGAGCGGCCCGGAGCCGGCTGCGTCGAGGGGCACCAGTGAGGTGAGCAGCGGGTACAGCAGCCCGGCCTCCCATGGCAACGTCTGTTCGAAGCCGGGCAGATGCAATGGCAGCATCACCCCAGTGCCGACAGTGCCGATGGCGAACAGCGACAGGCCGGCGGGCGGCCCGTTCTGCAACAGCAGCGTGAACGGACCTGCGGCGACCGGCTGAGATGTGCCAACGAGGTCTAGCGTGCTCGGCGCCGTTGTCAGGCAGCGGACCTGGGTGATCGAGAAGAAGTTGGTCTCGACAACCAGCAACTCACCGGCGCCCGTTCGACCAAATGGCTCGAACTCGGTGCCTGGGACGGTGCCCTGACGGAACGCGAGAGTCGCGGGCGAGACCGCGGCGGTGCCGTAGTCGATGAGCGTCGACACAGTCGGTGTCGTGCGATGGTCGTTGATCTCGAGCAGGCGCGAATTGGCCCAGTCCGCCGCGATCAAATCGTCATCTCCGTCGACCGCGAGGTCGCCGGCCGAGTCGATACCGCTGAGCACGAGGTGCGCGTTCGCGCGCGTCAGCACGAGGCCACCATTCAGCGCCAGCGACCACTGGCCGGCAGTCCAACTGAGGATCTCGACGCTCGCGGGCGGCGGCGGGAAGTTGAGCGACGCCGTGGCATAGAGAAGTTCACCGGCCGCATTGAGGGCCAGCGGGCCCGAAGCACCAGGAATGACGCCAATCGTCGACTGCGCACCGGTCACGAGGTCGACAGCGATCAGGTCGTTCTGGGCCGAAGCGAAGCCGCCGGGCTTGGCGGAGACCACGGCCATGCGCGTGCCGATCGCGACCGCGTCGTACGCGAACTGCACGGTCGTCAGCAGCGACGGCGTGCCGAGCGGGTCCAGGGGCACGCGCCACAATTGGGCGTTGCTGCTCTCCGCGAACAGCAGGTTGCCGTTGCCGATCGGTAACGTGAACGAGCCAAAGCGGAACCCAGGAAGCGTCAGCAGCGCGCGACTCGGCTGGCTCGGCGAGTCGACGAACAGGGTCACGCCGTCAAACCAAACCACATTTTCGTCGACGACGGCAAGGCTGTTGGCCGAGCCGGGCACCGATTGAAGTTGGCTCTGGTAGCCGGCGGCCGGGACCTGTGCCAAGAGGGCAGCGGTCAAGGAAAGCGCGCACACCGAAAGCGTGGCGGCGCGCAGAGACGGAGACAGCAAGACAAGAACGGACATCACGAACGCTCCTCGGCGGGGGACCGCCGGACGGAGTTTGGGCCGTCACAGCGATGGTCCGAGGCAGGATGCGCACCACGGCGGCCCCAAAACCCGCAGCAATGGCGCTGTTGGCAGTCGGACTCGCTCGGGTGTTCTCCTGCCGCGGACGTCGTTCGCGCCGTGGCGGTCTGGAGCAAGCCTTTCGGCCTGCCGCCCAACGAGGTGTTCTGGCTTCCGGATCCACCTACTAGTTCCACCTTCCCAGCGGCACCAACACGGCGCTACCAGTGGTTTTGGAACGTTCGTCCTCGGTGACAGCTGCGGGACAGCGCCGGATTCACACCGGCTTCCCTCGTTCGGGGTGGGCAGAACCTAGCTCGATCGTGACCCACGGGTCAAGCTCGGGGCTTGTGCCGCAGCGAGACGCCGACGAAAACGCCCGCGTCGATGTCCCAAGCTCTCCTGATCGCGCTCGAACAACGCGCCCGCGCCCGCGGCTACGACTTGTTCGGCATCGTCGACACGCAGCGCTTCGATGCGGCGCAACCGGCCGAAGGGCGATGCGCGCGCGAGTTCGCCGGCTGCGGCACGGCGATCGTGCTCGGTAGCGGTGCGCCAAGGCTGGCGGAAGCTGAAGGCCCGGGAGAACTGTTGCGCATGCTGACCGAGGCCGGCCTTCGCGCACGCCTGGCGCCGCCGCTGCGCAGTACCATTCGCTTCGCCTGCCTCGGCGAGGCCGCGGGGTTTGGCACGGTGTCGCCGGTCATCCACCGACTGTTGCACCCGGCGTATGGGCCGCGGGTGTCGGTCAGAGCCGTGTTGTTGGTCGAAGGTCTGCCGTTCGGCGCGATTGCAGATGCGACCATTGCCGATCGCTTCCAGCCGTGCTGCAACTGTTCGCGACCCTGCGTAGCTGCCTGTCCAGCCGACGTGCACGACGGCCTCGGTGCGTCGGATCTGCGCCGCTGCTACGACGAACGCCTCAGCGGATCATGCACGACGGGATGCGAGGTCGTTCGCCACTGCCCGATCGGGGCCGCGAACCAGGTGCCCAGCGAAGTCGAGCGGCAGCGGCATGAGTTCGACTTGCAGCGACTCGCCGTTCGGGAGGGTCGCGGGCTGCTGCACGCGCTGCGCCGCATCCTCTGGTTTTGACGACGGGCGCGCCTCGTTGCGGCTGCGGTGGTTGCCCGCGATAGGGGGGCTTGGTGCTTGCCGAGCTCCGTTACCTTGGCTGGGTGGCGCAGAATGAACCGCTCGTCATCAGGATCGGTGGCGTTCCCGCGGTGCCGGGGTCTCGCCCCCCCTGCCAGCGTCTGTGAGCCACCAAGGCCCGTGGCCATCGCCGAGCCGACGTTGACCGGCTCCGTTGCGCGGCCTATCGTCCGCCCCCCTTTCTCGCTGCCACACCTACGACCGCCAAGCAAAAGCGCGTGCGCAAGACTGTTCCTATCGCCGATTTCCTCATCGGAGGAGACGCCTTCGTGGTCATGGCTGGCCCGTGCGCGGTCGAGTCGAAGGAGCAAATGTTCGCGTCGGCCGACGCGGTCGTTGCGGCCGGGGCGGCAATGCTCCGCGGCGGTGCCTACAAGCCGCGAACATCGCCCAAGTCGTTCCAGGGTCTCGGCCCAATGGGCTTGCAGTTGCTGGACGAGGCCTCGGCGCGCACCGGCCTGCCGGTGGTCACCGAGGTTCTCGATCCCCGCGACGTCGAGCGCGTCGCCCAGCATGCGGCGATGCTGCAAGTTGGCAGCCGCAACATGCAGAACTTTCCCCTGCTGCGTGAGGTGGGCCGGCAGCGCTTGCCCGTGCTGTTGAAGCGCGGCGCGGCGGCGACCGTCGATGAACTGTTGTTTGCCGCCGAGTACATCACCAACGAGGGCAACGGCAACGTCATCTTGTGCGAGCGTGGCATCCGCAGCTTTGACACGGCGACGCGCTATGTGCTCGATCTCGCCGTCGTGCCGCTGTTGCGTGAACGTTCGGACCTGCCAATCGTCGTCGACCCTAGCCACGGCACTGGGCGGGCGAGTCTGGTGCGGCCGATGGCGCTCGCGGCTGCCGCGGCCGGTGCCGACGGGCTGCTCATCGAGGTGCACGCCGAGCCGCACAAGGCTCTGTGCGATGGGATGCAGGCGCTGCTCCCAACGGATTTCGCGCAAATGATGGTCGACCTGCGCCGGCTCCTGCCCATGCTGGGCCGTCGCCTCGTGCGGCCGGGTGTCTCCGGCCACGGGGCTTCTGCAAACGGAACGATCTCCGACGAGTTCATTGCGCCATGACCCACCGCGCCCGCAAGCCGTACATCGCCGGCAACTGGAAGATGAACCTAGACCGGTCCAAGTGCCTCGACATGGTCAAGACCATCAAGGGCCGACTGGGCGACGGCAATGATCGCGAGGTTGGGGTGTTTGCGCCGTCGATCTACCTCGCCGACGTCACGGCTGTGGCGCAAGGTTCGCCGCTCGGTGTCGGTGGCCAGAACATCTGGTACGAGGACAGCGGCGCGTTCACCGGGGAGTTGGCGGCGCGCATGCTGCGCGAAATCGGTGCCGATCGCGTGCTCATCGGACACAGCGAACGCCGCCACCTGTTCCACGAGCCGGACGAGTGGATGGGTCGCAAGGTCCGTTGCGCACTCAATCACGACTTGCTGCCCATCTACTGCGTTGGCGAGACCATCGAAGAGCGTCGCGGCAACCGCACGGAGCGCGTCATCAAGCGCCAGCTCGAGGCCGGGTTCGAGGGCGTGCGCGCCGAGGACAGCCATCGCTTCACCGTTGCCTACGAGCCCGTTTGGGCGATCGGCACCGGTGAGACTGCGACCACAGAGCAAGCGGCCCATGTCCACAAGATGATCCGCAAGTGGATCCTGCAGCGGCTCGGTGACGAGGCTGCACAGTCTCTGCGTGTGATCTACGGCGGCAGCGTGAAGCCGGACAACGCCAAAGAACTCATGTCCGTCGAGGACATCGACGGACTCCTGGTCGGCGGCGCCAGCCTGCAAGCCGACACGTTCATTCCCATCATAGAATACGACGCGCGATGAGCCTCGCACTGCACTACATCTCCTGGGTTCTGTTCTTCCTTTCCTCCGTCCTGCTGATCGCCGTGATTCTGCTGCAGGAGTCGAAGGGTGGTGGCATGTCCGAGGCGTTCGGCGGCGTTGGCGCTGAAACATTCGGCGTCAAGTCGGGCGGCATCAACAAGGTCACGATGACCCTTGCTGCCGTTTTCTGCATCTCGGCGTTGGTCATCAACGCTACCTGGAACAACTGATCAGTCGCTGTCGCCGCGGCACGTAGCCGCGGTAGCGACGCGCGCGGCGCGGGGTTGTCGTGAGTGCAGCGACCTTGAGCATGACCGGTACCGGCTCTGCAGTCGGTACCACAGAAGTGGGGCCGCTGCGCATCGAGTTGCGTTCGGTCAATGGCCGCACATTGCAGCTCAAGCAGCGGCTCTGCCACGAAGTCGCGGGTTTCGAGCCCGTCTTCGAAGACGAGATGCGCCGCACCATTGGTCGCGGCACCGTCACGCTGATCGTCGAGCGCGAGAGTCGGGCGGTGGGGCTGCCAGATCGCCAAGCCCTGCAGGTCATGGTTGCCGATCTGCGCTCGCTCGCACGCGACCTCGGTCTGCGCGATGACCTGGGCTTGCGTGAAGTGCTGGCGCTGGCCGCCGAGTCGCGCGTCACTGCCGACCGCGATGCGTCGCCGCAGGTGTTGGCTCTGTTGCGCACTGCGATCGCTGACCTGCAAGCGCACCGCGCGCAGAGCGGCGCCGACACGGTCGCAGCCATGCGCCTCGAACTCGATTCGCTCGATCGCTTGCGTGCGGAAGCTGTCGACCGCGCGCCAGCGATCATCGACGACTATCGCGCGAGGTTGCTGCAGCGGTTGCGCGACTTCGTGGCGACGCAGGGCCTGCAGCTGCAGGCGGCGGAACTGGTCCGCGAGGTCGGGCTGTTTGCCGAGCGCGTCGATGTCGACGAAGAACTGCAGCGGCTCGGGGCGCATCTGCGCGAAATCCGCGGTCTCCTGCTTCACGGCAGCGGCGTCGGGCGCAAGCTCGAGTTCCTGCTGCAAGAAGTGCTGCGCGAAACCAACACTCTCGGTTCGAAGTCGCCGGATGTCGCAATGGCGCACTGCGTTGTTGCGATGAAGTCGGCAATCGATCGGCTCAAGGAGCAGGCGGCCAACCTCGAATGAGCGGCAAGCTGGTGGTGATCTCTGGCCCGTCGGGTGCCGGCAAGACCTCGGTCTGTCGCGCGCTCAAGCTTCTTCCGGGCGTCGAGTTTTCGGTCTCCGCAACCACGCGTGTCCCGCGTGCGGGCGAGGAGGGCGGAGTGGACTACCATTTTTTGTCGCGCGACGAGTTCGAGCGTCGCGCGGCGAAGGGCGAGTTCCTCGAGTGGGCCAGCTACAACGGCAACCTCTACGGCACGCCGCGATGGCCGATGGATACTGCGATTGCCGCCGGCCGCACCTTCTTGTTGGAGATCGAGGTCGCAGGTACGAAGCAGTTGCGGGAACAGCGAGTGCCCGGCATCTACGTGTTCATTGCACCGCCAAGCATCGACGAGTTGCGGCAGCGGCTGGTTCGCCGCGGCACCAACACCACGGACGACATCGAATCGCGCGTTCGCATAGCTCGTGAGGAGATCGCCGCTTCGCAGCAGTTGGTCGGCGGCGAACCGCTCTACGACCATGCAATCCCCAACTTCGACCTCGCCGCAACGATCACGCGGGTCGCCGAGTTGATCGGAGTGCGCAGGTGACCGGACCGCGCGAAGTGCTCCTCGGCATCGGCGGCGGCATCGCGGCCTACAAGATCGCGTTCGTCGCGAGTCGCCTCGTCCAAGATGGGTTCGTGGTGCGCGTGGCGATGACGCCGCGGGCAACCGAGTATGTCGGTGCACTCACGTTCGAAGGTCTGACTGGCAAGAAGACGATCTTGTCGTCGACGCAAGTGGACCCCGATGGTTCGGTGCCGCACATCGCCGCTGCGCGCGCGGCGGCGGTCTACGTCGTCGCGCCGGCGACGGCCGATCTCATTGGGCGCCTTTCGGCCGGCGTTGCCGACGACGCGGTCACGCTGCTGGCTTTGACCTGCCGGTGTCCGATCCTGCTGTGCCCGGCGATGAACGACGCCATGTGGCTGCACCCCGCCGTGCAGCACAACGTCGCGCAGTTGCGCAAGCGTGGTATGCACGTGCTCGGGCCGGTCGAAGGCCACCTCGCAGAGGGCTACGACGCCGTCGGTCGCATGGTGGAGCCGTCGACAATCTGCGCCCGCATCCACGAACTAGCCGTCGGCTCGTCATGACGCTGCGCGCGTTCGTGCTGCGTGGCGGCGGCGCATCTGTGGCACTCGATCGCCTGCACGTGAGCACGGACGTGCTCGGTGTCGTCGAAGGCGACGACATGGTCACCGTGTGGCTTGCCGGGGCTCTACCGGCGATCGACTTCGGCGAGGTAGTCATCGAAGAGCTGTCGCCTGAAGTCGCCAACGCGACCGCAACGGGCCTCGAGCACGATGTGCCGATCTTGGTTGCGAGCGACCTGCTGGTGCGACCACCGTGGGTCGATCGTCCCGCCTCGTTCGTAGGCTTCGAACTCGTGGTGCCGCGCGGCATGGCGTTCGGCAGCGGGGAACACGACAGCACGCAGGCGGCATTGCTGGCGTTGCACGCGGCGTGGTGCGATCCCGCCACCTTTGCCGACGTCGGCACTGGGTCAGGCATTCTGGCCAGCTACGCCTGGTTGCGCGGCTGCCGTCGCGTCGAGGCCTGTGACATCGAGGAGCCCGCGGTGCTCGCAGCGCGCGAACTGCTGCCGGCAGCGAAGGTCGTGCTCGGTGGTCCTGAGGCGCTGCCGTTTCGTGCGGACTTCGTCATCGCCAACTTGACCGGCGCCGAGCAGCATGCGGCGTTGCCGGCCATTCTCGAACTCTGGACCGGTTGCGCGCCGTTGGTGTTGTCGGGCATGCGCGCCCACGAAGTCGACGCGGTCGCTGCGCGCTTGCCCCTGCCCGCGATCGCGCGTGCGCGCGGCGCGTTCACGGCGCTGACGGTGCTGCCGCGCTCTTGAGGTAAACGTCGAATCGCACGCGCTCGCCATCGACGGTAAACGATGGCGCGCCCGCGAGTGGTTGTTCGTGCGGATGGCGCTTCACCACCACACGATCGCGAGCGCACAAGAAGGCGCGATGCAGCAGAACGGCAGGACTAGCCGGCATGCCCGCCAGCCGGCGGCACACTTGCATCTCCTTCTTGACCTGGGCCCGCCCTTGCTGGGGAAACATCGGATCGAGATAGACCACGTCGATCGAGCCGGGCGCCAGCGCCGCGAGATACTCTTCGGCGTCGATATGGTGGACCTGGAGGCGAGCTGCAAAGGGTGCTCGCTGCGCCGCCTCGTCGAGCATCAGTGCGAGTGCGCCGTTCCGCTCGCACGCGACGACGCTGCAG
>CAMBXM010000124.1 GCA_945871815.1 Singulisphaera sp. GP187 | reverse complement strand
TCACGAATGGCGCCCGGCTCGATTGCCGTGGCTCAGACTCCTAGCCGGATGTCTACGCCTCACCGGTTGGTGGACCCTTGCAGCTGTGTTCACCATGGTGGCGCGCAGGTCTCACAGGCGATGGGTGGTGGCGGATCCTTCGCCTAGTTGGTTTCGAGGCCTTCCGTTGTTGCTAGGCGGCGGCATCGCTGCAGCAAGCGCCGCCGGAGTTGCGTGGTTCATCATGGAGCGGCCCTTCATGTGACCCGCCAGGGCAGGCTACGATGGCGGGTCAACTACACGCAGCAGCTGACGAGCCGCGACCAACCAAGCCGCGAGACCAATCCCCTCGCACGCGGCTCGCAACTGAGCGTGAGAGACGTTGCCCGGCATGTCCCCGGATCCTCGAAGCATGAGTCACCAAGAGTGGGTCTCGACATCCCTGCCGCGCCGGGTCCTGGCACTCCGCATGTGGACCGTGGACGATCTGCAACTCCCCACACTCAGAGCACCATTCGGCGTGCTCCCCTTGGCCTTCGATCCTGCTCAGAGCCGAGCAGCCGTCGCGCGACTCAAAGCGGCTCTGGCCGATGCCGGTGCCGCTCCCGTCATGGGCTTCGGCGGACCGGGGGCCGACCTTTGGGAGGAGGGCATCCTGTCGGCGATGGAATCCTCCCGTTCCCCGAAGCAGGCAATCGACTTCTACTTCGATGGAACCACGCTCGGGATGGGCGTCGGGGTCACCGACTTCGCCGTGCTCAGCCTCGACGGGGACGACTCGGATTGGCGAGAGGTGCTCGGGGCAACGCGCGACTTCTTGGCGAGGCGCGTGGACTGGCGCCTGCACGCAGCAGCAGATGCAGGACGCGAGGACGAAGTGCGACAGGCGATCGCGGATGGTTGGCCCATCGACGACTTCGACGACGACTTGGCGGAGACGCCGCTCCACATGGCTGCTCGCAACGGCCATATCACTATTCTCCGCATGCTGCTCGCAGCGGGAGCCGACGTGAACCGTCACTGTGTAGACCGCATCGGGGAGACGCCACTCTCTCTCGTCGCCGACTCGTGTTCTCCTGAGGTGGCGAGCCTGCTCATCGGTGCCGGCGCGGATCCGACCATTCGAGGTTGGATGGGGTTGAACGCGATCGACCGTGCCGCGCGGCGCACCGACGAGGCTGGCAGCGTGGTCTTGGCGCTACTCGAGAAACGCGCGTCGCGCCCGGGTCCGTGAGCCCATCGTGTTCGGGCCTCTGCGATGCGGCCCGCCCAATCCCAGCGTCCTGACCCCGTCGGTCCAGTGCTCGATGCCCGGCATCCGGTCATGCGACTCGGTCCGACCACGCAGAGCGAGTGTCCCCCATGTGCCCGGGTTGGAGCCATCGCCCCGATTCTCCCCGCCCGCCCCAGACCCCCTTTCGACTACTCTCCCGCCCGCCCCCGTTGACTCCTTCGGGCTGCGACCACGCGGCCTTCCCCACTCATGCTGAAACGACTCCTCCCCCTGGCGTTCCTCGCAACACCAGTTCTCGCGCAGGCCAACGCCGTCCCCGGGCTCGACATCCGCATGTACGACCTGACGGACATCAACTTCAACGGCAGCCGCGGCACCGGTCCCAGCAGCGAAGCCGGCTTCTCGATCGGCCACTCCTGGTGCAACACCGGCACCGTCAACCTGCCGTGGCAGTCGCAGAGCGGCGGCGTCATGGTCGACCAGTATCCGCGCATCACCTTCCTGCTCGCGCGCGAGAACGGCGGCCGCTTCGTGCAGGTCTGCGGGCGCAGCTACTGCAAGCACTCGCCGACGGCGTTCAATTTCTCGTCCGGCCCGTGCGCGCCGTGCACCGCGTCCGGCGGTGCGTTCTTCTATGTCGGTTGCTCGGACACCTATGGCAGCGGCATCAACGCGAGCCAGTTCTACCTCGGTCCGACCGAGGAGATCGATCCGTGGCTCGGCACCTGGCCGCCCGCCGGTAGCTACTTCGACCGCGGAGATCCCCCGGTCGCCGGCGCTGCCGCCGTCGACTCGGTCCGATCCCTGAACACCACCGGCTTCGACCAGGTCAAGAACCGCATCACCGTGCGCGAGAGCGAACTGCTCGCCGGCTCCAACTACTACGCGCAGGTCTACGCGTGCGTTCAGGGCGAGCCGGGCACGGCGCGCGGCAACAACGCGGCCAGCCGTCGCGTGGCGATCTCCGGCGTGCCCGGCAATTGGGCCGCCTCGGCTACTGGGACCTCGAACATCGGCCCGATCGTCGCGCAATGGCCTGGTGCCACGTCGCACAGCGGCGGCAATGGCAACAATGACGGTCAGTTCGCGGTCGCGGTCAAGGTCACCGGCCCGGTCGCGGGTATGTGGCACTACGAGTACGCGGTCCAGAACCTCGACAACAACCGCGGCGGTGCCACCTTCCGCATCCCCGTCGCTCCGGGTGCTGTGGTGCAGAGCGCGGGCTTCCGCGATATCGACACCGACCCGCTCAATGACTGGACCTTCGCTCGCACGCCGAGCGAAATCGCGTTCAGCGCCAGCGGCACGAACTCCCTCGACTGGAACACCATCTACAACTGCTGGTTCGACTGCTCGGTCGCGCCCGGCGCCGGATCGATGACCATCGACCAGGCTCGGCCCGGCACAGGTGCCACCAACGTGCAGGTGCAGGCGGACTCGCCGAGCGGCCTGAGCTACGCCCAGAAGTTTGCCATCGGCGCTTCGTGCGGCACGTGCCAGGGGTCGTTCTACCAGCTGTTCCCGACCAGCGGTCTGTTCGACCTCGGCGGTCGGTCTATGACGTTGACCCCGTCGACCAACGCCTACACGGTGACGGGCTCGACAGTCGCGTTCGTGCCGGCGGCCGGGACCAATCTCGGTCTCACGTTCAACTCGCAGACGAACGTCACGCTTCCCTTCGCCCTCTCGTACCCCGGCGGCTCGACCACGTCGCTGCAGGTCAACCCCTGCGGTTACGTGACGGCACAGAACGCCCCGGTGCAGCTGCTGCCGACGGCGACTGCGCTGCTGCAGGGCGGACCGCGCTGGGCCGCGGCGTGGACGCTGCTGCAGCCGCAAGCGGGCAGTGCCAACGTCTGGTTCGATGCGACTCCGGCTCGCGCGATCCTCACCTGGAACGCGATGCCGATGATCGGCGGCACGAGCCCGAGCACGTTCCAACTGCAGTTCTTCCCCAACGGCGTGGTCCACGTCGTCTGGCAGAACGTTGCGACCTCGAGCTTCGCGGCGATGACGGGTTGGACCCCAGGTGGCGGCCATCGCGACCCCGGCTCGATCGACCTGTCGACCTCGCTGTCGTCGCCGCTCGTGCTGTGCGGTCCGTCGTTCGACGGTCTTTCGCTCGGGGCCGATGCCAATCCGGTGCTCGGCACGACGCTGAACTGGCAGATCGGTGGCATGCCAACGGGGACGACCGCTGGTCTGCTGTTCCGCTCGGTGCAGCAGGCGACGCCGCCGATCGACCTCACGTCGGCCGGCATGCCGGGGTGCTTCCAGTACCTCGTTGCGCCGGATGCGGCGTTCTTCACGACCTCGGGTGCGACGGCGCAGGTGCCGCAGTTCGTGCCCAACTCGGTCGCGCTGGTGGGCGTGTCGCTGGTCGGTCAATCGGCCATCTACTTGCCGCAGTTGACGCCGCTCGGGTTCGTTGCGTCGAACGGGTATGTGCTCACCGTCGGTCTCTGAGAAGGGACTGCGGTTGTGAGCCGCTGGCTGCGGGGCACGGACCTGCAGCCGGCGGGCACTTGGTCGATGCCGACGCGCGCCTCGTAGTCTCTACGGACACGAGGCTCATGAAACCGAGCTTGACGAACTTCCAAGAAGGAGCAGAGCCATGGCCGCCCCCGCAGTGTTCGCGAGTCTGATCCCGCTCTTCGTCGTCGCCGCGATCCGGCGAGCCGAGGAACGCATTCATCGACAACTCGTCGAGGGGAAGGCGTTGGCGGCGGAGACTGCGATTTCGGTGACCCTCGGCCGTTCGTTCGACGCGAGACGTCTCCAAGCCTTGGTGGAAGGCGGGGCGGTACGAAGGACCGCGACTGGCCTGCACTTCCTCGATGCCGATGGGTGGAACGCGCATGAGAGCCGTCGCCGCCGCCGGGTAGTGATCGCACTGTGCGTCGTACTGGGGCTGATCGTCGTCGGCGCGGTGGTGTTCTTCACCACGCGGTGAGTGCCCTTCTCGGCACACGATTCGACGCGCCGTGAAGCTCTGTCGTTCTGTTCGAGTCCACGAGCTTCGCCTCGTCGCGAAGCCGAGCTGGACCCCATCTCGAGCATGACCAAAGCCCAACACCCCGACTCCGCACCGCGCAGCTACGAAGCGCACGCAGCTTCGACTGCGATCTTCGGCCGAGTTGCAGCCGCCGTGCGCAGCCATCGTCTCACTGTCGACGGCCCGGTGCGCAATGGCGCGCCCGGCGAGGCGCCGACGCCGGGCGAACTCGTTCTGGTCGCGGTTGCGAGTTGCGCGGCCGAGGTGTTGCAGGTGCTCGCGCACGATGGCGCGGTGCCCTTCGCCGGTGCGGCGGTGACGGCGCGCGGCGTCATCGATCTCGCAGCGCAGCCGCGGGCGGACGTCACGGTGTTCAGCTCGGTCGAGCTCGACATCGTGCTGCGCGGACCTTCGGCCGAACAGGCTGCGGGGCTCGTGGCGGGATTCCAGCGGCGGTGTCCGGTGTATGGGTCGCTGGCGGTCGCCAGCGGACGGATGGCCGTGCGGCACTGCGTGGAGTAGGACGAAGGGCTGCGCGAGGGTGGGCCGGCCGATCACGTCGTCCCGCTGATGGCGAGCGGCATACTCAGCCGGTCGTAGACCGACAGTCTCTTCGAGTTCCAGCTCTTCGTGTTCCAGATGCGAGCGGGTGGGGGTGCGGGGAGCACGAAGTAGTCGTCTAGGCTGCTGCCCTGCGAACGCGCACCCGACTGCTCGCAGAAGGCGACGGACTCGCGGCACGCGAGTGCCTTCGCGCCTTCCACGCTCGCTGTCGTGACGCCGCGCCATTCCCCCGGCATCCTGCCTCTCCGCCATGAACCTCCGCCTCACCGCCCTCCTCGCCGCCCTCGCCCTGCCGCTCTGCGCGCAGACCACACCGCCGCCCGCCGACCCCAAACCCCAGCGCGCGGTCCTCGTCACCGGCGCGAGCACCGGCATCGGCCGCAAGACCACCGAACTGCTCGCCCAGAACGGCTTCTTCGTCTACGCCACCGCGCGCAAGGACGACGACCTGAAGGCCCTCGCCGCGATCGAGAACGTGCAGGCCGTTCGCCTCGACGTCACGAAGCAGGACCAGATCGACGCCGCCGTGAAGACCGTCGAAGAAGGCGGCCGCGGGCTGTTCGCGCTGATCAACAACGCCGGCGTAGCGGTGCTCGCGCCGCTGATCGAAGTGAGCGAGAAGGACCTCGCGTTCCAGATGGACGCCAACGTCTACGGGCCCTACCGCATGACCAAGGCCTTCGCGGCGATGCTGATCGCGAGCAAGGGTCGCGTCATGACGACGGGTTCGATCTCGGGCATCGTCACGTGGCCGATGGGTGGGCCGTACACGATGAGCAAGCACGCGGTCGAGGCCTTCACCGACTCGCTCGCAGCCGAGTTGCAGCCGTTCGGCGTGCAGGTCAGCGTCGTCGAGCCGGGCAACTACCGCTCCGAGATCATGGCCAACATGAAGGAGCGGCTCGCGCAGGGCGGCTACGGCGGTGAGGGCTCGCGCTATCAGAAGCAGCTCGATCGCCTGATGACGCAGCCGGAAGAGCGCGAGCAGTTCAAGGAGCCCGACGACGTCGCGGCTGCGTTCCTGTCGGCGTTGAACGACGAGACGCCGAAGCGCCGCTACCTGGTGGTGCCCAACCAGCGCGAGGCGGAGGTGACGATCCGCGCGGCGATCGCGCGCCGCCGAGAACTCAGAACAGCTTCATGTACATCCGCAGGCCGTTCGTGGTGACCCAGTCGTTGTTCACGTCGAGACCGACGGCTTGGCCGAAGACCGTCACGCCCGAGAAGAACGGATCGAGCGGGAACGTCAGCGGCAGCGTGTCGGTCGGCGCGCCGCCCGAGAAGTTGAGGAACGTGACGTCCAGCGTGGCTAGGTAGGCCGTGCACGTGAACGGCTGGATCGGCAGCGTGACGCCGCCGGGGAACTCGGAGAAGCCCAGCGCGTACACCGTGATCGGCATCGTCGGCAGCAGGTTGGCGGTGTTGAGATTGATCGTCGTGCCGAGCACCGGACGAGCCGAGGCCGCGAGCGACAGCGCCGGCGCGCCGCAGCCGACGCCGAAGGCCGTGGCGCGGGCCGGCTTGTCGATCGTTACGTTGAAGGCCTGGATGCCCTGGTTGCTGCTCATCGCGTAGAGCGTCGCGGTGTTGCCGCTGATCGCGGCCCACTGGACCGAACCGACGCCGTTGCTGTTGCCCGTCAGCACACCGCTCGTCAGGTTGCCCGAAGCAAGCGTCAGCGGCGCGCTCGGCACCGTGATGTCGTAGATCACGACGAGCGACGAGTTGGAGTCGATCACCGCGAGGCACGGCACGCCGTCGATCACGGCGTAGCTGAGCGGACGCTGCGCTGCCGACAGCGGGATCGTCGCGTCGACCGTGGCCGAGACGCCGAACGACGTGATGCGGCCGTTCGCGCCCTGGTTGCCGATGATCGTGTCCTGGTCGATGAACGTGATGCCCAGGCGGTAGTCGTTGCTCGTGGTGAGCGTGCCCGCGATACCGGTGTAGGCCGTGGCGAGGTTGGTCGGAACGGCGTCGAGTTGGCCGGTCAGGAACGAGCTGTTCAAGGGGCCCGAGGCAACCGTGCCCGCCGCGGCGAAGCGGATCGGATTGCCGCCGCTGCCGCCCGTGATGGCGAACGAGTCACCCGTGCGGGCGATGACCGACGTGTTGTTGTAGGCGACCGTGGGCGCGGTGGTGAGGCCGAGCGCCTCGCTGTCCCACTTGTAGACCTTGAACGCCGTGGCGGCCGACGTGCTGAGGTTGGCCACGTAGATCGAGCCGTCGTCGGCGACGCCGGCCTGGTTGACCGCGAACGTGCCGCCCGTAATGCCCGTCGCCACGAGCGTGCCGAGGTCGGCACCGGTCAGGCCGTTGAGGACCTTGATGTTGATGCCGCCCGTGCGGCTGACGAGCACGAGATTGCCCGTCACGGGGTTGTAGGCGAAGCCGCGCTCGTTGTTGGCCGAGCCGAGGTACGTCGCGCTACCGGGCGCGAGCCAACCGCCGACGCCGAAGGTCGCGAGCGGGGTCATCGTCGACTGCGCGAGCAGCGAGCTGGCGGCGACCATCGCCGCGAGCGGAAGAAGAAGCTTGTTCATAGGGATCTGGAGTGCTGAGACGAAACGTGCGGGGAAGGGAGTCGCGGTCGCGCCGCGCGAACGCTGTCGTTCGCGCGACTCGGATCGGGCTGCGACATCGCTGGGACGCCGCAGTCGAGCCGAACGGTGAGGTCGAGCGACGATGCCCGAGCCTTCTGACCACGCGGCGGGACGGTAACTGCCCCATGCGAACGCGTCCATGCCGTCCGGCGCACCCGGGGCGGCGTGTTGCCCGATCGGTCCATTACCGGCAGCAGTACGGCTCGACCCGCTGCGAGCAGCAGGTCGCGCTTCCGTCGACGCGGAGCGCGAGCCCGTAGGTGAACACGCAGCCGAGCGGGTTCGCCGTTGGTGCCGAGGCCGCGCCTTGCGCAGCGCAGGAATGACCGGGATCGGAGCCGTCTGCGACAGAGCCCTCGACGCACCGAACGGTCCCGAGATGACGATGGCGATACCGGTCTGGAGTCCGCACTCCGGTGCCCCGATCGCAGCCAGGTCGATGGGCAGCCTGCGATCCGCAGCATCAGGCCCAATGTGCCCACGAGTCGCAGGCGCATGGGCAGCCTGTTCGCTGTCGACGCCTTCGTGTTGGTACGTGCTGCGAAGCGCGTAGGGCCGCGCCGCTCGCGGGCGAGTGGCTCCGCGGCGAAACGGTGGACCCGCGCACGGCCTATGCGCTGTTGCTTCCTCGCGCGGGCGTTGGGGTCGGGAATGGCTAGGATCTCGCGGCCATGCGGGATGCGCGTTCGATCGGTCCGCTAGTTCTCGTCCTCGCCGTTGCGCTCCCGGCGCAATCCGCGCGCGACGTGAAGATCGCCGACTACCACAAACAGGTCACTCGGCACCATGCCGATGCGGCCCAGGGCTACATCGACATCGCGACCTGGGCGCGCAAGGTCGGGCTCGTGCCGCAGTCGACCACGTTGTTCCTCCGCGCCAAGGCCGTGTCACAGGGCAAGCACCCTGCTGCCGACCAACTGGTCTCGCTGATGCAGACCTACGGCGACGCGTTCTGGCGCAAGAAGCACCAGAAGCCCGTGCGCGCCCTCGTCAGCGATTGCGACCGCCGCGTGCGCACCGCGGATGAACGGACGCGGCGGAGCCATGTGCGCATCGCCCAGCTCGCACTCGGCATCGAGAACGAGACCGACGCGCGCGAACATTGTCGCGCCGCGATGGCTCTCGGCGCCGAAGTCACCGTCGATGCCGACGGCAACTACAAGCTCGACCGGTTGTCGTTGCCCGAAGAGTTCGCAGCGATCTTGAAGTCCGAGACCGTCGCCGACAACAAGGGTCGCCGTCGCTTCGAGCCCGCTGCGGCCGGCGGTGCGGCGTTGCAGCTCGACGGGTTCCACTCGCACGAGGACGAGAAGCTGCTCGTTCGCACCGACCTCGGTTCGGAACGCGCGCAGAAGCTGCACGAACTCGGTTCGGCGCTGCTGCCGCACATCGAGAACCGCATCGACGGCGCGCCGTCGCGACAACTCGTGCTGCTCGTGTTCGCGAAGCGCGTTGGCTACGACGACTATCTGCGCGCGCGCAAGCTGGAGAACCATGCCGCCGGCCTCGCCGACTACGGCGGGTTCCAGACCCTGGTCTGCGCCGAAGGCAAAGGCGACGACGAGCTGCACGCTCTGGTGCTGCACGAACTCAGCCACCTGTTCTTCTGGGGCACGGCACCGGCCGTGTTGCCGGACTGGTATGCCGAAGGCTTCGCCGAGTCCTTCGGTGGTCAGGGCACGTTCGCCTACGACGGCAAGACGCTCGCGGTCGGTGGCCCGATGGCAGAGCACCGGCTGCTGGCACTGAAGCAATCGCCGATCGCGATCCGCGACCTGCTCGCCCTCGATGCGCATTCGCTGTGGCACGACGAGCCCGAGAAGGCTCTGCGCTCGTACACCGCGGCCTGGGCGTTCCAGCGGATGCTGCTGCGCGACGGCTCGAAGTGGCGCGAGGACTTCCTCGCGTGGGAACGCCAATGCCGCTCGGCGGTGCTCGGTGCCGTGGTGTTCTCGCCGATGGGCCTAGCCGGCGCGCCGCGGCCGGGCAGCGCCGCCGCCGCCACGCAGAAGTTCGAGGTCTTGTTCGGCAAACACCTCGACGCGATCGACAAGGAGTTCCAAGCCTACGTGCAGGGGCTCTAGGCTACGCGCCCTCTGATGCCCGCTGCCGTTTCCGATTCGTTCCGCGCGTCGTGGCGCGCCCTCTCGGTGCTGGCTGCGATCGCGCTGCTGGTCACGTTCGGTCTGATCGCGCTGCGCATCGGCTATCCGTGCGAGCTCGAGTGGATGGAAGGCGCGATGGTCGACGAGGCTTCGCGCGTCCGCCAAGGGCTCCCGAGCTACCACGCGCCGACGACCCAGCACGTGCCGTTCCTCTACACGCCGCTGTTCTATCAACTCGGTGCGCTCGCGAGTCTCGTCTGCGGCGAAGGGTTCTTCGCGGTGCGGTTGGTGTCGGTGCTGTCGACGATCGGTTGCCTAGTGCTCATCGCAGCGCTCGTGCTCGAGGCGACCGGCAAACGGCGCGCGGCGCTCGGCGCGGCGGGACTGTTCGCGGCGGGCTACGGCTGGCTGCAGAGCTGGTACGACCTCGGTCGCAACGACATGCTGTTCTTGGCCCTGATCCTCGCGGTCTGGCGACTCCTTCGCGGCACGTGCTGGAAGACGGCGCTCGCGGCCGCCGCGGTGGCGACGCTCGCGTTCCTGGCGAAGCAGACGGCGTTGATGTGGTTGCCGGCTCTGGCGATCGCCGCGATCCTCGAACGGCCGCGCCGCGGCGTGGTGTTCTTGCTCGCGAGTGCAGTCGGCATCGCCACGACGACGTTTGCCTACGATTCGGCGAGCGACGGGTGGTTCTCGTTCTACGTGTTTGCGATGCCGCGCGCGCACCACTGGCAAGGCGACCGACTGGTGGGGTTCTTGACCGAAGACCTAGTGCCGGTGATGCCGCTCCTGCTGCTCTCGACGCTGACCTTCGTCGAACGGTGGCGGCAGCAGGGTGCGCGGAACGCGTTGGCGTTGGGTGCCGCAGCCGGTGGCGGCCTGGTCGCCAGTTGGGTCTCGCGCCTGCACGTCGGCGGCTTCGACAACGTGCTGGTCTACGGCTTCGCGGCGCTGTGCGTCGCGGGTCCGCAGGCCGCGATCGCGGCGTCCAACTCCAGGCTGCGTCGCGCGGCGCTGGCGCTGCTGCTCGTGCAGTTCGTCATGTTGGTCGTCGACGTGCGCGCGCTCGGCTCGCGACCGCTGCTCTACGACCCGGCTTCGCGGCTGCCGCGCGCTGGTCACGAACACGCCTGCAGCGAACTGCGCGCCTTCGCGGCTTCCCAAGTGGGGCCGGTTTGGCTGCCGTTCCAGGGCTTCGTCGCGGTCGAGGCGGGCAAGGAGCCGGCGGCGCACGGCCAAGCGGTGGTCGATCTTCTGGCGTGGATCGAGAAGCCCGGGCTGCCGCCGGAAGATCGCGCGGCGGTGGCGTTCGTGCAGAGCGTGAAGTCGGACCTCGAGGGCAGGCGGTACGCGGCGATCGTGCTGCAGGAGCCGCAGGGGGCGAAGTTCACGGGCTCGTTCGGGCCGTTCCTCGCGGGCTATCGGCTGCGTGAGGGGGCGGTGCTGTCGGACCCGATGGCGATCCAGCCGCTGGTCGGGATGGTGACGCACTCGCCGTTCGTGTTGGAGCGGCGGCCGTGAACTGGGGCTTGCACTCTCCACCCCCTGTCCCTACTGTCCTCGCCCCCTGACACCGTCATGGGTTGGCACCGCATCGTTCTGGGCATCGGCAATCCGGGTCCGGAGTACGACGGGACCCGGCACAACGCCGGGTTCATGGTGCTCGACCACCTGGCGCAACGTCTTGGGTTGGAGTTCTCCCGCCTCGAGCGGCACGCGGACGATGGTTCGCGGGCCTTCTCCGGCAAGGTGAAAGCCAAGGTCTGCGAGGGTCGCCGGAAGGGACGCGAGTTCCTGCTGGTGAAGCCGCAAACCTACGTCAACCTGTCCGGTGACGTCGCCGCGCCGCTCTTGCGGGCCGCGGGGCGCACGCCGGACGCGCTCTTTGTCATTGTCGATGACCTGAACCTACCGCTGGGCCGGATTCGACTCCGGCCGTCGGGGTCCGCAGGAGGTCACAACGGCCTCAAGTCCATCCAGGAGCGTCTTGGATCGGATGCGTATCCCCGTCTCCGTCTCGGTATCGGACCGCTCGCTCCCACAGGCTCTGCAGAATCGCAGGGCAAGAAGAGCGGCGGGTCCGAAGGTATGCACCCGGCCAACTGGTCTGGGTTCGTCCTGGCTCCCTTCCTCAGAGAGGAACGTGAGGTTCTCGGTCGAGTCCTGGCTCTTGCCGCCGACTGCATCCAGCAGTGGTTGGACGGACAGAGCCTCGAAACCCTGATGGGA
>CAMBXM010000123.1 GCA_945871815.1 Singulisphaera sp. GP187 | reverse complement strand
CTCGAGCCACCGTGTTGCGCGCGAGGAGATCTTCGGCCCGGTGCTGTCGGTGATGACCTTTCGCACGCCCGAGGAAGCGGTCGAGAAGGCCAACAACACGAGCTACGGCCTGTCGGCTGGCATCTGGACCGACAAGGGTGCGCGCATCTTGTGGCTCGCCGAACGCCTGCGCGCCGGGGTGATCTGGAACAACACCTTCAACCGTTTCGATGCGGCGGCGCCGTTTGGTGGCTTCCAGGAGTCAGGCTTCGGTCGCGAGGGTGGTCGGCAGGGACTGCGCGCGTATCTGCGCATTCCAGGCTCGCTGTCCGCTGGCTGATCTCTGGGCCACGCCGGCGCCCGCTCCCGAACAGCGACCAACAGCCGCCGGCGCAAGGGCGCCGTCGCTGAGCGCCCGGCACACCAGCGCCGAGACGCGAGGCGTTCTGGAACGGCAGCGCAGAGTTGCTGCCACTGGGTTAGCTCCAGTTGGGTCAGCTCCAGCTCGGCCAGCTCCCTTTGGCGCAACCGATCTGGTCGCTCCGGTGGATCAGCGCTTCTTGTCGTCGAGTTCCGCGCGTAGCGGGCGCCCGCTCGCAGCCGCGGGCAGGAACGCGGCCTTTGGTTGTTCGCCGTCGTCGAGGGCCTCGATGTAGTAGTGCACCGCCTCGTTCTGCGCGAACGGTTCGCTGCTGCCACCGAAGACGCCGTCGTCGGCGGCGCCGTCCCCGTGCTGGCCATCGTCGTGCAAGACGACGGCGGCGAACGGGCCACGCTTCGCGGTGCTCACATGCAACCACACGTTGGCGACCTTGCTCGCGTCGTTGCTGCGCACGCAGACCGCTAGCTTGGCGTCGCGCTCACCGTGGCGCCCGACCTCGGCGCGGAGGTCGGAGAGTTCTGGCCAAGGGCCCTGCATGCACGCGTGTTCTTGCAGGGTCTGGTGACGCGCCATCGCGGTCCGTTGCAAGGACTGAAGGCTCTTGCCGAACGCGGTATAGCTGGCGAGCGCCTTGTCGTCCTGCTTCGCCATGGCGTCGATCTTCGTGTGCAGGGACGTGGCGAACTCGCCGAGGATTTCCCACTCGAGCGCCTGCGTCGAGATGGCGCGCAGGTGCGCCAGATAGGCGGCGCGCCAGCGGGGGACTAGCAGCAGGCGACCAAGCGGCCGCGCCTGTTGGTCGGCCAGCGCAAGGGGGCTCGAAGTCGGACTCGGCGCGCCCATCATGCCACCCGGACCGCCGCCGCGGCCGCCGCGTTGGCCGCGGCGTTCGCTGCCGGGAGGGGCACTGCCATCTTCCAGAGGGCCAACGTCGCGACCGCCGGGCGGCGCGTCGCCGTTGCCGCCGCGGCGCCCGGGTCCGCCTTGCTCAGGAGGTCCAGCCTGCCCGCCAGGTCCACCGCGCATGCCGCGCATGCCGGCGCCGAGGATCTCATTGCTATCGTACGGCAGCGGCCGGAAACGATGATCGGGGCCTTCCCAGAGCAGGAAGTCGCTGGCGCGACTTTGGTAGCCGTCGCCGTCGAGCAGCGCGGCGTCGATGGCGAGAAACCACAGCGCAGCATCGATGTCGAGCACCCCCGGAACCACGCGTTCGAGGTCTTCGATCGGCGTCGTGTTCAGCACACGGCAGAGTTCGATGAGGCGTTGCCACGCGCCGGCTTCGTCTTCGACCTTGCCCTTCAACTCGTAGGACCGTTCGTAGGCCTCGCGCTCTTCGCCTTGCCACGCGAGTCCCGCCCCGCCGCGAGGGTTGGCCGGGACCTTCCACCGCACGCCCTTCTTGGTGCCATACTCGCCGTCGAGGAAGGTCTTGTCGAATTGCTGGACGTTGGCGTAGAGGCCCCAGTTTTCGCCGTTGACCACGAGCTGCACGATGTTGGCCTGCAGCGCCGGCGTGAACTGCCGCGCGACGAACGCATGGATCGCTTCGCGCAGGTACGACGGGTCGTCATTGCAGTTCAACAGGTTGAGCTCACCAAAGCCGTAGAGCTTCTGCTTGCTGTCGACGGCATCGACGGACAGCGAGAACGACTTCTTCTTGCCTTGCACGCCGAAGTACGACGAGTTGCCGCGGAAGCCGGCGCCGACATCGCGGTACTCGACACCGTCGACGCGCATCGTTGCCGGGACCTCGACATCCGTGCGATAGAAGTCGGCAAGCTCCTCGAACCAATCGGCCGTTGGAAACTCGAGGAAGATCGTGCGCACAACTGCCGGGTCGTAGAGGGCGTGATCCACGAAGTTCGTCACGTCTTCCGGGGCGATCGTCACGGGTTGACGCGGTGACTCCGCGGCAGCGTCCGCTTCGCGACCGCCCGCTCCACCTGGGAATCCCGCTCCACCAGGGAATCCCGGTCCACCAGGGAATCCCGGTCCACCGCGACCGCCCATGCCGCGCCGCGGCTGTTGCTGCTGCCATTTCCGCGCGGTGTTCCGCTCCTCTTGGTCGAGGCGGCCGTTGTTGTCGGTGTCAAAGCGCTCCACCAGTTTCTGTTCGCGCGCGCTCGCAGGTCCGCCCGGGCCACCTTGGCCTCCTGGTCCACCGGCAGGGCCGCCAAACGGACCGCCGGGTCCGTCTTGGGCCATCGCCGGAGTCAGCGCGGCACCAAGCAGGAGTCCGCGAACGACGCCGGCGAGGATCGGTCGAGGGCGCGTTGGCGCGAGCCAGGCAGACGGGTGCACCTTTGGGGCAGTCATGAGTGGCGCAGCAAACGCAGCCATCCGCCTGATTCCACTGCGGACGAAATCGTCACGTCCGGTACAGAGTTCGAGCCCGGTTCGCGCCGTTGGGCGCACCGGGCTCATCGTTCTAGGCCAGTCCAAGATCGCATCCCGCGGGACGCTCGGCGACGGCGCCGTTCCCGGACTGGCTGCTGGGCTCGCTCCGCGATCAGAGCGCGCTGCGTTCGAACGTCCGGGTCGTGACCGTCGCATTGACCTCGTTGATCAGCGTCAGGCGAATCGCCGTGACGGTGGCGAGGCCACCGGGGACCGTGTTGCGGCCGCGGTAGAGCCACTCGCCAAACGGGCCGACGGCGGGGTCGACGACGATGTTCTCGATGAAGGTGCCGGCGACGACGGCGCCGCGCAGGAACTCGATGCGCACACGCAGGCCGGTCGGCTTGTCGACCGTGCCGCGCAGGCGGACTTCGTTGCTGCGGTTGTCAAACGTCGCGCGGTCGATCGAGACCGTGGGCGGCGTCACCGGGTTGATGAGTTCGGACTCGATCATCGTAGCGAACAGCACGCCGTCGACGACGTAACCGGCGGCGACCATGTGCGGGTCGGTCGTGGCGTTGCCCAGGATCGTGTAGAACTCACTCGGGCTGAATTCGACACCGCTGAGGCCGGTGATGACGGTGGGGAGGCGCGGGTCCGGGTTGAGGACCACTGGCATCTCACCCATGACGAACGACGGGAACGCGCCGGTCGCATTCACCGACGTGATCGGTCCCATGACCAGGTTCTCGGCAAACTCGACCACGGCGTCGCCGTCCGGGATGAGGAAGCGATTGCCGGCAGCGTCCTGATAGACCTGACCAGCCGACTTCAGCGTGCTGCCGCTGTACTGGAACGTGTCCGGGGGCGGGTTGTCGCTCTGGCCCGGGAAGGCAATGCCTTCGGTCGGGAGCAGGACGACAGCGTGGCTCGCTTCGACGGTGCTGCGGATCGCATCGAGCTGCGCGCGCATCGCGAGACTGGCCGGCGAATCCTGGGTGGCTTCGATCTGGATCTTGCCCGAGCTGAAGATCGAGCGCACGGCGCCTGGGTGCAGCGGGCCACCGGCGTCACGACCACCAGCGGCTGCGTTTTCGTCGAGCAGTGCGTTGAACGTGGCCGCCGTGATCTCGGCGCCGGCGAAGTTGGTGCCGATGAGCTTGAACGGCAGGCCATCGATCGTTGCGGGTACGGTGACGTTGAGGCCCTGGGCCGAGATGATCTTGCTGGCGGTGTCGAGCGCCGTGATCGGACCTTCGGTCAGAAACTCGACCGGAGGACTGAGGGGCGTCAGGATGCGGCCGTCGGCCAGCGTTGCCGTCGTGCCTTGGGCTTGGAGCGCCGCGGCGAGTGCAATGGAAGCGAGCAGAATGCGGGAGCAGACCATGTGAGCGAACCTCGATCAGTTAGGAGGGTTTGCAGGGATTCCGCGAGACGAGGCGGGGCCAACATAGGAGTCCTGCGAATATTGAAGAGACTCGGCTCGGATCTGTGTGGTAAGGAGCAACCCACGTGCCACGGCACGTAGCCAAGCACACCGATGGCTCGCTGTCGGTTGCGGTGGGGCGAGGAGCGGGCGTTGAATCCCTGGGTGCGCGCGGGCTCTGTTCTGCCGCGACGGGGTCCTTTCTTTTTTCTGCCGGTCGTCGACCGCCTCATCGCTGTGCGCGTGCCATACACCGAGATCGCGGTCGGTGTGGTGAATCCATGCGCCGGGAGGGTCTTCCCAGAATCGCATGCGGCGTTCCGCGCAGCGATTTCTTGCATCGAGCCGCGGCAACGGCGAACGTCGTGCTCATGTCGGTTCCCGTGCGCAAGACCTACAAGCTTTTCGTCGGCGGCAAGTTTCCGCGCAGCGAATCTGGGCGCAGCTTCCAGCCCGCTTCGGCCCCTCTGATCAACGTTGCCCGCGGTAGCCGCAAGGACCTTCGCGATGCCGTCGTCGCCGCTCGCCCGGGCTTCAAGGCTTGGAGTAGCAGCTCGGCCTACTTGCGCGGTCAGATTCTCTACCGGCTCGCCGAGATGCTTGAGACCCGCCGCGAGGCCCTCGTCGCCGAGCTGCGCCAGGGCGGACTGAAGTCGGGTGCGGCGCAGAAGGAGCTCGACGCTTCGATCGCGCTGGTGACCTGGTACGCCGGCATGCCGGACAAGTTGCAGAGCCTGCTCGGTAGCCAGAATGCCGTGCAGGGGCCGTTCTTCGCGTTCAGCACCGTCGAGCCGACCGGGGTTGTCGGCGTCGTGGCACCGGAGACGCCGTCGCTCCTCGGGCTGCTCGCGTTGGTGCTGCCGGTGCTCGCGGGCGGCAACGCCGTGATCGCGCTGTGCAGCGAGACGGCACCCTTCGCGGGCTTGGCGCTGGGCGAAGCACTGGCAACCAGCGACTTCCCGGCGGGGACCATCAACCTGCTCGCGGGCCATCGCCGTGAGCTGCTGCCGCACTTCGCGGCGCACCGCGACATCGACGCCTTGCTGGTCGCCGGCAAACCGGAGGCGGCAGTGGGGCAGGCCGCCGCGGACAACTGCAAACGGTTGCGCTTCTGCGATGTGCCCGCCGCCGACTGGACCAAGCCCGAGGCCGTGCGGTCGCTATCGTGGATCGAGCCGTTCGTGGAACTGAAGACTCTCTGGCACCCGGTCGCGCAGTGATGCGCCGAGCGAAGGCGGATTCGTGCACTATCACCCAGCGCGGCTGAACCAGAAAAAGCGGGATGGCGAGGCGTTGTCGCCCGCCGAGATCCAAGACCTCGTCGCCGGCGTGGTGGATGGCAGTTTGCACGACGCCCAGCTCGGTGCGTTCTTGATGGCCGTATGCCTGCGCGGGATGACGCCGTCCGAGACG
The DNA here is from genome assembly GCA_945871815.1 of Singulisphaera sp. GP187. Lineage (GTDB taxonomy): Bacteria > Planctomycetota > UBA1135 > UBA1135 > UBA2386 > SXPK01. The sequence goes on along the minus strand of CAMBXM010000123.1, from coordinate 6,177 downwards.
GCCGCGTTGACGCTGGCGATGCGCGATAGTGGCGCCCTGCTCGCTCGCTGCGGCGACCAGCCGCGTATCGACAAGCACTCCACTGGCGGCGTCGGCGACAAGACCAGCCTGTTGCTGGCTCCGCTGGTCGCGCTGTGTTCGGTCCACGTGCCGATGATCAGCGGTCGAGGGCTTGGCCACACCGGTGGCACCATCGACAAGTTGGAGGCGATTCCTGGGTATCGCACGGCGCTGGATCTGCCGACCTTCGACGCCGTGCTGCGCGACTGCGGCTTTGCGATGGCGCAGGCAAGTGCCGATATCGCGCCAGCCGACCGCCGCATGTATGCGACGCGGGACGTGAGTGGCACGGTGGAGAGCATCCCACTCATCACCAGTTCGATCCTCAGCAAGAAGCTGGCGGAGAACCTCGATGGCCTGGTGATGGATGTGAAGTGCGGCCGCGCTGCTTTCATGAAGGACGCTGCCGATGCCGACCGCTTGTTGCAGTCCATCGTTGACGTTGGCGCTGCGGCGGGCCTTCGCGTAACGGCGTTGCGAACGGACATGGACCATCCGCTCGGGCTAGCACTCGGCAACGCGCTCGAGATCGTCGAAATCATCGAGGCCAGCCAGGGTCGCGGACCGGCCGACATGGTGTCACTGACCGTCGAGCTCGGAGTCGAGATGCTGTTGTTGGCGGGCGTCGAACAACAAGCAGCGAGCGCGCGATCGCGGCTCAGCAAGCTGCTCAGCAGCGGCGCCGTCGCGCGGGCCCTGCAACAGAACTTCGAACGCCAGGGTGGCGATCCGCGGGTCGTCGACGACCCATCGCGCCTTGGCCGCGCGCCGCACCTCGTGCCGGTGCCGGCTCTGCGTAGCGGCGTCGTCCTCGATGTCGACCCGCTTGCCCTCGGCCATGCCGTTGTCGACCTCGGTGGCGGCCGTCGTGCCCCTGCCGACAAAGTCGATCCGTTGGTCGGCATCGTGCTGCAGCGAGTGCGCGGCGAGCGCGTGGAAAAGGGTGCGCCACTGGCGTTCGTGCACGCCCGGACGGCGGCGGCAGCAGCTGCCGCGGCTCGCACCGTGGCCGCGGCCATGCCGCTCGGCGAGGTCGCGGAGCCGCGGCTGCCGCTGGTGCAGCGGCGCGCGACCGGCGGGCCCGTTCGTTGACCCATCCTTGACGGCGGCACGGCCAGTCCGCAACGTTGCTCGGCGATGGGCTTGCTCACTCGTCGGTCGTCCTTCTGCACGCTGCTGTTGCCGCTCGTGTTCTGGTCATGCGGCGCCGAATTGAAGTCCGCGGGGATGACGATCGCGGTCGTGCCCAAGGGCACCCAGCACGTGTTCTGGAAGGCGGTGCACGCCGGGGCTGAGCAGGCGGCGAAGGACCTCGGCGTGGAGATCCGATGGAAGGGCCCCGATCCCGAGGGCAGTCGCCAGGCGCAGGTGCACCTGCTGCAGAATCTCGTGCTCAGCGGTGTGGCCGGCGTCGTGCTCGCCCCCGTCGACGAGCAAGCTCTGCAACGTCCAGTCGCCGAGGCGCTGCAAAACGGCGTTCCGGTCGTAGTCATCGATTCGGCGCTGGCGGGAGCGGCTCACAAGGCGTTTGTGTCGACCGACAATCGCGCCGGTGGCGCCCTCGCCGGCAAGCACCTCGGCGAGTTGCTCGCCGGCACGGGCAAGGTGGTGATGCTGCGCTTCCAACAGGGCTCGGCCAGCACGACCGCCCGCGAACAGGGGTGTCTCGAGGCGCTGGCTGCGTTTCCGGGCATCGCCGTCGTGTCGAGCGAGAGCTACGCCAGCGATGAACAGAAGGCGCAGCAGACGGCCGCATCGCTGCTGCTGGCGCATCCCGATGTCGCCGGCGTGTTCTGTCCCAACGAATCCACGACGCACGGCTTCCTGGTGGCGCTGCAACAGAACGGCAAGGCCGGTGCCGTCAAGTTTGTCGGCTTCGACAGCAGCGAGCCGCTGCAGCGCGGCCTGGAGCAGGGTCAGATTCATGGCCTCGTACTGCAGGACCCTGTGGCCATGGGACGACAGGGGGTGCAGGCCATGGTCGCCGTGCTGCGCGGCACCGCGGTCGTGCGCGAGCAAACCACCGAGCTGGCGCTGGCGACGCCCGAAAACTGCTCGGAGCCCCGCATCCGGTCGCTGTTGGCGCCCGATCTCTCGATCTTGTCGCGCTGATCGCTGCCGATGACACCGAGACTCTCGATGCAGGACGTCTTGGTCGCGTTTGGCGACGCGCGCGTTCTGGACGGTGCCAGCCTCGAAGTCGGGCCGGGCGAAGTGCACGCATTGCTCGGCGAGAACGGCGCTGGCAAGAGCACGTTGCTGCGGGCCCTCACCGGGCTGGTGCCGCTGCAGCGGGCCCAGATCGAACTGGATGGTCAACCGTTCTCGCCGAGTGGCTCGCTGCACTCGCAGCGGGCTGGCATCGCGATGATCCACCAGGAATTGTCGATCGTGGGCCACCTCGAAGTCGCCGACGCGATCGTGCTCGGTCGGCATCGAAGCCGGTTCTTTCTGGTCGATCGACGCGCCCGCGATGCGGCGGCGCGCGCGGCGCTCGAACTCGTGCACCGCGCCGACATTTCGCTGCGCGCGCGCGTCGGAGCGCTGTCGCCGGCCCAGCGCCAGATCGTCGAGATCGCCCGCGCGTTGCAGCAGGACGCCCGCATCGTCGTGATGGATGAACCGACGAGTTCGCTCGGCAGCGACGACGCGGAGCGGCTGTTCGTCGTGCTGGCGCACTTGCGCGAACGAGGCATAGCCGTGGTCTATGTGAGCCACGCCCTCGCGGAAGTTCGCCGCGTGGCGACGACGGCGACGGTGCTGCGCGACGGTCGCACTGTGTTTGCTGGCGTGCTCGCACGGGTCAGCGACCAGGAACTCGTGCGGCATATGGCGGGGCGCGAGCTCGATGCGACCTTTGTCCGCCGTGCTGCAGTGCGCACGCCCGCGGCGGTTGTGCTCGACGTCTGTGATCTCGCCGCCGCACCGTTGCCGCGGTCGGCGACCTTGGCGCTGCGCCAAGGTGAGATCCTCGGCATCGGCGGACTGTGTGGCGCAGGGCGCACCGAACTGCTCGAGGTCCTCTTCGGCCTGCGCGCGCGCACGGCGGGAACGATCGAGCTGCGCACTCGTCCGATTGGATCGACGATCGCTGCCCGCTGGAACGAGGGCGTTGGCATGGTCGCCGAAGACCGCAAGCGCTCGGGGCTCTCGTTGTCGCAGTCGATCGCCAGCAACGTGGTGCTGCCGAGTCTGTGGCGCACGAGCCGCCGCGGCTTCGTCAGCGCTCGCCGCTTGGCGGCCACGGCGCGGGGGCCGTGCGAGATCCTGCAGGTCAAGTGCCGCAGTCTCGATCAGCGCAGCGGCGAACTATCCGGAGGCAACCAGCAGAAGGTCGCATTCGCACGCCTGCTCGCTGCTGGGTGTCGCGTGCTCTTGTTGGACGAACCGACGCGCGGCATCGATGTGCAGAGTCGGGTCCACCTCTATCGCGCATTGCACGAGCTGGCGGCCGGCGGTGCGGCGATTTTGATCGTGAGTTCGCAGTTGCCCGAGTTGCTGCAGTTGTGCGATCGCATCGCGGTGATGCGAGACGGGTGCCTCGGTGAAGTGCGCGCCGCCTCCGAATGGACGCAGGAATCGTTGTTGGCCGAGGCCCTACAGTCGTCGCCCACGTCGGAGACCGTTGCATGAAGTCCGCACTGCGCAGTTCGTGGTCGAGTCTGCTGCCCCTGCTGTCGTTGGTGCTACTCGTCATCGCGATCGGCGCGGCGCGACCGTCGTTTCTGAGCGTGCTGAGTCTGCAGACGATGGCCATGCAGTCGGTCTTCGTGGCGTTGCCGGCGCTCGGCATGACCTTCGTCGTGATCGCCGGCGGCATCGATATCTCGATCGGCTCGGTGGTTGCGTTCGCCGCAGTCGCATCGGCGCATCTGGTGCGCGATGGCGCCAGCCCGCTGCTCGCAGCCCTGGCAGCTGCGGGGATCGGCGCGCTGTGGGGACTGGGCAACGGCTTGCTCGTCACTGGCTTGCGGGTTGCACCGTTTCTCGTGACGCTCGGCACGATGGGGATCGCGCGCGGTCTGGCCAAGTGGCTCGCGGACGACCAGAAGATCGATGCCGACCCGGGCTTCCTCGCCGACTGCGTGCGTGCTGTGCCAGCCTCGCCTTGGCTGCTTGTGGGCCCCGCGGTGTGGATCCTGCTGGCAGCGCTCGCGATCAGCGCCGTCGTCCTGCGGCGGACGGTCTTTGGCCTGCACGTCGTCGCCATCGGTTCCAACCCCGAGAACGCACGTCTCTGCGGCGTTTGCGTCGAGCGCACTCTCCTGCTGGTGTATGCCATGTGCGGACTGGGTGCCGGCGTGGTGGGCGCGCTGCAGTTTGGCGAGCTCGGCTGCGGCGTGCCGACGGCGGGGGCGGGGCTCGAACTGCAAGTGATCGCCGCCGTAGTCATCGGCGGCGCGAGCCTGTCTGGCGGCGAAGGGTCGCTGGTCGGTGCGGTGGTCGGCGCCTTGCTCACCGTCGTGCTCAAAGCCGGATGCACGCAACTGGGCATCGCCGACCATTGGCAGGACGTGTTGGTCGGCGCGATCATCGTTGCCGCCGTGGCCCTCGATCGATGGAGGCACCGTTGAGTCTGCTGCTCCCGTTCTGCGTTCTCTGGTTCGGTTTCTCGGCAAGCGTGTTGGCGGCGCAGAGGCCAGAGCCGATCTCGGCCGCGGCCGTGCCGGTGGTACCGCCGGACGTCATCGACGACGCCACTCTGCTCCTGCGCATCGAGGCCGCGTGTGAGGTTCTGCGCCTGAAGGGCGAACTGCGCACGGTTGCGAGCGTTCGCGCTGCTGCCGATGGACGCACCGTCGCGTTCGCGTCGCCGCCACTGCGCCCAGAACCGCTGCCGCTGCCCCGCTTGCGCGACCTGTTGCTACAGAGCACTGTTCTCGTCGGCGTCTACTACCACTGCGAGGAATGCTCGGGTTGGCACGCGAGTGCATCGACGGGCTTTGCCGTCGCCCGCGACGGATTGGTGGCGACCTGCTGCCACGTCCTCGCTGACGACGCGGAACAACAGGACTCGCCCGCCTACGCGTTTGTCGCCGGCTACGACGGCCAAGTGTTCGCGGTCACCGAGTGCGTTGCCGCCGACGCCAGCAGCGACCTGGCCGTACTGCGCTGCTCGGCGAGCAACCTGGTGCCGCTGCCGCTGCGTCCGGGGGCGATGGCCGGCGAGCCGGTGTATTGCCTTTCGAACCCGGACCACCTCTTCGCCACCTTCACTGCAGGCACGATCGCGCGCCGCTACCTGGTCCGTGGACCGGCCCCCGGAACAGCCAGGCCAGACGGAACAGCAGTGCCAGAATCGGCGGCCGAGGCGGGAGGCGTTGGCGATCGGCACCAAGCGCTGGCGGCCGTCGGCTCGGATCGAGGGCGCGTGTTCTTGCAAGTCACCTGCGAGTTCGCCAGCGGCTCCTCGGGCGCGCCGGTGGTCGATGCCTGCGGCAATGTCGTCGGGATCGCGCAATCGACCGCCTCGGTCGCGGTCGATCCGGAAGCCGAGGTACTCGAGATCCAGATGGTCGTGCGCACCGCAGTGCCGACCGATGCCTTGTTGCAGTTGCGGTCGCGCTAAGGCCTATGCGCGGTCACTCCGGACGGTCGAACGCAGCGGGCTCGAGCTTGGCGTCGAGGTCCAAGGTGGTCAGATCGACGCCCATCTGCGCGCGGCGTTTGCCGTTCGCGTCGATGGCGAAGTGGACGATGCGCGTCGGCACGATGCGACCCTGGTTTTCGCGGTGCTCCGACAGCAGCACGAACTCGCCGTCGCGCGAAGCCGTCTCGCCGTCCTTTGGCAAAGGCCGCACTTCGAGACCGATTAGGCGATGGCTGACCTTGTCGACGAACAGCTTGGCTTCGACCGCGGCCTCTTCACCGTCTTGCTGTCGCAGCGGGAACGATGGGAGCTTGCCGGTCACCGTGTAGCACGGCGTCTTCAACGTTCGACCTTGGACCAGCTCTTCGTCGTGAACCAAGGACGGCTCCTGCACCGTGGCCAGCAGGTGGCTCGGGTCGACCAGTTGGACCATCTGCCGGGCGAGCTTGATGTTGCGCCGTGCGTGTTCGAGGTCGGTAGCCAACTCACGAGAACGCATGTTCTGTGGCTTGCCATCGGCCATGGCC
>CAMBXM010000122.1 GCA_945871815.1 Singulisphaera sp. GP187 | reverse complement strand
AGGTCGGGCGCGCGGCGATCGCCTGCGTGACGCGCGAGTAGAAGCCACCAAGGCGGAACTGCGCGGAGAGCAGCATCAGGCCGAACAGCAGGCACAGCGTCGCCGCATCGATGCTCTGCCACGCTCCCTCGAGTGTGACGGAGCCCATGACTACCAACAGCACGGCCCCGAGGAGGGCGACGCCGCTGCGGTCGATTCGCAAGCCGGGCACGCCGCCAAAGAACATGCCGGCGTAGACGGCGACGAAGATCGGCAGCACTGGATCCACGTCAATCGGTGGTGACGCGGCCAAGGTTCGCAGCACGAGGAAAGCGGCGGCTCATCGGGCCTTCGCCTTCGCCTTGATGGGGCGGCGAGCCGGATGCGCGGTGGTCCTAGCGCTCACGGCGGCAGCGCGCTTCCGGGCCGGACCCTTGGCGTGCACCCGTGCGTGTGCCTTCTGCAGGAGGTCCAAGAGCAGGCCCCATTCCGGTTCCAAGTCGAGCGGCACGCTGACCCAGCCGTACTTGCCGACATAGGGCGCGACGGTGAAGCGCGGATCCTGCACCAAGAACGACTGCTCCAAGAGGGAAGTGGCAATGCTCAGAGTTGCGCGCTCGTGATAGACACCGCAGCTGGCGAAGATGCGGCCGTTGGTCGTGAAGTTGGGATGGCCCCAACTCTGCGTTTCGCCGGTGTCAGGCAGCTTCTTGACCAGCGCTCGGATGCGGCGCAGGTAGTCGTCGTGCGATCTTGGTTGCGGAGGCTGCTTCATCGGCCGTGCTCGGGGGGCGCCGATTTCAGCCAGTCGCACAAACCAGAGCGCCGGCCAGTGCCAGTTGCGAGCGCTCGCTGCACGACCTCGAGGTCGGCAACCACCGTGGCCGACTTCTTGGCGCGCGTGATGGCGGTGTAGAGCAGCGGCGCGTCGAGCAGCGGCGACGGCCGATCGGGCAGCATCACGAGGACGTGGTCAAACTCGGAGCCCTGGCTCTTGTGCACCGTGATGGCCCACGCCGTCTCATGCGGCGGGAGTCGCAGCGGCAGAATCGATCGCGGTGCTTGGCCCTTTGGTCCCTCGAACCATGCCAACAGGCGCCCCGCCTCGTCCGGCCAGAGCACGCCGAGATCGCCGTTCATCAGCCCGCTCGCGTGGTCGTTGGTAGTGATCAGGATCGGACGTCCCGGATAGTCGTCGCCGCTGCTGATGCCCCGTGGGCGCAAGCGCAACTCGAGGTAGGCGTTGACGGCATCTTTGCCGAACGGGCCCTGGTGCACGGCGCACAGGACTCGCAGCCGCTGCTGCAGTGCCAGCGCGTGTTGTGGGGCGGTCGCCTCGCAGAGTTCCAAGCAGCGCGGCAGCCAAGAACGCAGGACCTTGTCGAGTGGCGCGTGCGGCACGAGCACGAGATCGCTGCCATCGCGTTGCAGCGCGGCGAGCGCGTCCTCGGGACGGCGCCGCGCGACGGCGCGAGCGAATGCGGCGATGCTGGACGAACTGTCGAAACGAAAGACCTTGCGCAAGGCCACCACGCAATCCCCGAGCGGCGTGGGTGTCGGTGCCGTGGGCAGATCCATCGACAGCCAGTCGCGACAATGCGCCGCCAGGGCTCGGCTGGCGCCGAGTTCGGGGCGCGCTAGATCGCACAGGTCAGCCAGCACCTGACCGGCGCCGATGGCGCTGAGCTGGTCGCGATCGCCGAGCAGAAGGAGGCGTGCATCGGGGCGGAGAGCGGCGAGCAGCGCGTCCATGAGCTCGAGATCGACCATGGAGGCTTCGTCGACGACCACCACATCGAACGGCAGCGTCGATCCGCGTCCGCGCGCAAAGGTGTCCTCGCCAGGACGGAAGCCGAGCAAGCGATGCAACGTCGAGGCGCGCGCCACCGCAGCGTCGGGGTGTGCGGCCAACAGCTGCGTACGCGCGGCATCCATGCGCAGCGCGGCCTTGCCGGTCGGGGCGACCAGGGCGATCTGGAGGTTGTGCTGGTCGTGGTGCAACGCCGCCAGAATGCGGAGGATCGTGGTGGTCTTGCCCGTGCCCGGCCCCCCGGTCACGACGGCGACGCGGCGCGTGAGCGCCACAGTGACCGCAGCAACTTGCCAGTCGATCTCCCCCGGCGCTGGCGCCAGAGTGCGCAGGTAGCGCAGCGCCTCCGGTCCTGGCGCCAGCGCGTCGTTGGTGGCGGCGTGGAAGAACTTGGCGACCCGGTACTCCGCCGCAAAATGCCGCCGCAGGAACAACCGATCCTCGGGGTCGAGCACCAGCGGCACGCTGGGCAGCGGGGCACTGAGATCGCGGTGTGCCAGGGCCATGGCGCCAGTCGACAGTAGATCCGCGCGGACTCGTTGCTGGCAGGCGAGGATCATCGCGGCGTCTGCATGAGGGCCGGCGACATCGGCCGCGAGTTCGGCGAGTGTCGTGCAGCTGTCGCCGTTCTCGATCGCCACGAGTACGCGGAGAAACGCGCGCAGCAAGGTGTTCCTCGCCGCGGCCGTCATCGGCGCGTCGGCGCCCTGCTGCGCGCGATCGAGCAAGGCGACGAGGGCATGCGCCAGCGTTGCCGCGGGAGTTGGTGGCCCTTCACTCACCGTTCGACTCCATCGAGCCAGGCATCGAGGGCTGCGATCAGCGTGTACGGAGGTCGATCACAGAACACCCCGGTGGCGCCGCTGCCGTCCTTGAGTCCGCGCAGGTAGACGTAGCAGGCGCCGCCCATGTGGTGCTCATAGTCATAATTGGGCAATCGCGCCTTCAAGTGGCGATGCACGGCGAGCACGTAGAGGTGGTACTGCAGCACGTAGTCGTTCTGCTGGGCATCGGCGAGCAAGCGTGCCGGCGTGTAGTCCTCGGCGCTGTCACCGAGCCAGTTGGACTTCCAATCGAACACGAAGAAGCGGTTCTCGTGCTCGCACAGGAGATCCAGCGAGCCGGTCAGGAAGCCCTCGATACTTCGCGCCGACAGCGTGCGGAGGCGAGCGGCGTAGTGGCGCACCGGCTCCTCGGCGTGTGTGGCAAAGAGGGCTGCCAGGTGGTTGGGGACGATGTGGCGGGCGCGCGCCTGAAACCGCCACTCGGCAGCACGCTGTTTCTGCGCGAGGTCCTGCAGGCAGAAGCCGAAGCTCCCGAGCTTGGTGGTTCGCAACGTTCGTAGCATCGCGGCGACGGCTGCGACTGCATGGATCGTGGCGCGGTGTGCGAGAGGGGTGTCGAGGGCGTGTTCGCGCAGCGTCGCCTCGATGAGCGGCAACAGCGCGCGATCCTCCATTTGCAGATCGGCGTGCTCCAAGAGTTGGTGCAGGCAGGTTCCTGCAGCGGCGCCGCGCGCAAACGCAAACATGCCGGTCGGTGCTGCCGTTGCACTCGCAGCACTGGACTCGGTGTTTGCTGTAGGCGCCTCTGGTTCATCGCTCACGATGCGGCTGTCGCTGGCTTCGACGACTTCTGCGCTTGCGCGATCGTGCGAGCACAAGCTCGAGAAACTGGTCGTACGGAACCCTTGCGCAAGGACTGCCGGCAACGCCCGTGGCGTCGCCATCGATCGGACGGCCGCTTTCGTGGCCGCCTCTTTGGCTGCACCCAGGCGCGCTACCGGACGTTCGCAGCCGATCGAATCCTCGCTCTGATTCGCGATCGCGGCGGCGGCGTCCACCCATGCTGCAAACTCGACTTTGCCGCCATCGCGCCATGCCTTGAAATCAAAGGAGTCGAGCGCGACATCGTGGCGCCCAGGGCCAAGAAGGAGCCAAGCGAGACCGGATGTATGGCCCGCATGACTGTTGAGGGCGTGCACGTAGCAGCGACGACGAGCGCGTGTCAGCGCCACGTACAGCAACCGCAGATCTTCGCACAACTGTTCGCGTAGGTAGCTCTCCAGGTTGCTGGCGCGATCGCTCTCCTTGGTGCGGAAGTCGAGGGCATAGCCGCCGCCCGATTGGCGCGCGAGCAGGGGCACGCTACTGCTTGGCGCGCGGCGACCGGTCCAGGCAAAGGGGACGAAAACGATTTCGAACTGCAGGCCCTTGCTGCCGTGCGCAGTCAGGATCTGGACGGCATCGGCGTCACTTTCGAGGCGCAGCTCTTTCAGATCCTGGTCGACGGCCTGGGCATGATCGCGCTCGTGTTCGAGCCAGGCGACCAAGGACTCACCGCGGCGGTGATGCTCGTGTTCGGCCTGGTGCAGCAGTTCCGCGATCTGCAAGTAATTGGTCAACTTGCGCTCCCCGTCGGCGCGCTCGAGCAATCGCGAGCGCACGTGCTCGGTGGCAAACAGTTCGGCAAACATCGCGAGCACGCCGTGACGTACAAACGTGCTGCGATAATCAAAGCAGCGCACGAGCCAACGCTGCTGCTCGTCGAGGTCCTGATCCAGAGCCTCGAGTCCTTCGATCGACAAGCCAAACAGCGGCGTCGTCCAGGCGGCGCGCACGAGGCGTGATGGACTTGCCGGGCCCAGTGCGCGCAACAGGCACAGCACGTCGTCCATCTCCGGGCACTCAAAGACGTCGCCGGCGCGGCCGATCGCCGAATGCACCCCGCGGCGGCGCAATTCGTCTTGGACAAGCTGCGCTTCCTGGTTCGAACGGGTGAGCACCGCAAGGTCGCGAGCCTGCAGCGCCGCCTTCGCGTTGCCGCGCGGGAGCGTGATGCGGATGTTGCGCAGTAGGCGCACGCACTCCTCGGCGACGTCGATGGCGACGGCGCGCGTCAACGTCTCCTTGCTGCCGCTGTTCGCGGCAGTGACATCGAGGCAGCGCAGTTGCATCACCGGCCCAGGAAGGCCTTCGACCGCCAGTTCTTCGGCCGTGAGCGCCGCGGCGACTGGGGGCAAGGTGATGCCGCTGTAGGCAAATGCTGCCGTGCCTCGGAATAGGGTCGCGACGGCGCGGATCAGTTGCGGATGGCTGCGGTGGTTCTCAGCGAGCGTGTGCGTGGCCTCGCGGGCGTCGCTTCGCGCCTCGAGGTAGGCGTGGACGTCGGCGCCGCGAAACGCGTAGATGGACTGTTTGGGGTCGCCGACGAGGTAGAGACCGGTTGTGGCGAAGCAGGTCGCGAAGACGCGGTACTGCAGTGGGTCCGTGTCCTGGAACTCGTCGATGATGGCGATGCGCGAGCGCGCCTGGATCGAACGAAGCAGGCCAGGTCCGCGGTCAGAGTCGTGCAGCGCGGTGTCGAGTTCCGTCAGGAGATCGTGATAGGAGAGGCTGTTGTTTGCGTGCTTCTGCCAACGCAGGCGTTCGTCCATGCGGGCGAACAGGGCGGCGCGCAATGAGTGGGCTGCCTGTGCGTGGGCTTCGGCGTAGCGCGTACAGTGCTCGAACAGCAGATGGTCGAGCGGCGGCGGTGGCGGCCGCTTGGCGATGAGCTTTGCCAACGTGGGGCGCGCGAGCAGCAGATACCACGCCGTCGGTGGCTGGTCGGCGAGCATGCGCGTGCGCAGTTGGTCGGAGAGCCCTTCGCCAGCCTGGCCCAGCACGCTCTGCTGGCCGTCCTTCAGCCACCGAACCGCGGCGAAGGTGCTGCGCGGCAGGTCGTTGGCTTCGGCGAGGGCGCGCAGGGCCGCGAGTGCTTCGCGGATCTGCGCGAGCACATCCTCGAGGGGACGCGGATCGGGCGCGAGCTTCGTGTTTGCGTGGCGGCGGTAGGCGCGGTAGGGAGCGAGCAAGGCATCGGGCAGGAGACCTTCTTGCGCCGCGATCGCGGCCACCAGTGCGTCGCGAGTCTGGACCTCGAGGCGAACCGCGTCGTGCGCGGCGCTGACCAGCAGTGGGATCTCGTCGTCGACGAAGTCGCTGCGGAATGGCATCCCGCTCGCGAACGCGGACTCGTCGAGCACGCGCTTGCAGAAACTGTGGATCGTGGCGATCGACATCTCGTCGGTCTGCCTCAGGGCCTCGCGCAGAATCCGGGCTCCGGGCTCGCCGTGTTGCAGGACCAGTCCGCGCAGGAAGCCGTCACCGCGGCCTTCGTGCTCGAAGGCAAGAAGCGCATCCTTCAGCGCCTTGCGCACGCGCGTCTTGAGTTCCTGCGTTGCGGCCCGCGTGAACGTGACCACGAGGACCTGCGACAGGCGATCGATGCGCTTGTCGAGCAGCAGGCGCAAGACGATGCCAGTGATGGTGTAGGTCTTGCCCGTTCCGGCGGAGGCTTCGAGTAGCATCGTGCCCCGTGGCAGCGCCGTGGTGCGCAGTTCGAAACTCGTGGTCGTCACCATGCCCTCACGGTCCCGACTGTGCGCAAGGCCTCGAGATGCACTCTCTCGACCCAGTCCGCGAACTCTGGAGTGGCGAGCGGGTCATAGCCGCGGAAGCAGAGTTCGATTGCCGGGTCCGGCAAGTCGTGGCCAAAGGGGCGGTCGGCGTCGGGTTCGTAGGCCAGCCGCGCGAGGGCCAAGGCTGCTTGCGGACTGCGTTTGTCCTCGTCGAGCAGCGCGGTCGCGAAGGCGAGGCTCGCTTGCGGCGGGCACGGCAACGGGGCGCTCTGCCCCGCGAAGTAGCCGAGGACCAGATGCTCCAGCCTTGTGTGTGGATCGGACAACGGTGCCAAATGGTGCTGGCCATCCAACCCGAGGAGGTGCGTCTCGACCGGCAGAGTGTCAAGCGCGGCGGCAGCGCACGACAGCAGCACGTGGAGAAGATACGCGCGCAGCGCATGCTCCTTTGCCCACGAGCCTGGGCGCCAGAGCACCATGGCATCGCGGCGCAAACCGTCGAGTTCGCCATGCACCACGAAGCCACTGCCGCGGATCTCGATCCGCGCCCGACCGGTGCCGTGGCTCTTGCCCACGCGGTCGGCGAACTGGTCGGCCTTCTGGTCGAGTTCACCGAGCACGAGTTGCCCAAGTGGTCCAGGCGGCAGCATGCCCGTTGCTCGGGGGGCGGGGCCGAGACTGGAGCCGGTTGTCCCGGCGAGGCGGCGCTCGACGGCGCGCTGCAGCAACTGGAAGCTGTCGAGTCGATGGACCTCGAACGGTTCGCATTCGTCCACCGCGTCTTCGCGATTGACGAAGTGCACGTCGAGCACGCGGCGGCAGTAGTCGCGTTGGGGGTGCCGCCAGAATGCGACCAAGTCGTCGAGTTCGATGCGCGTCGGTGCCTCGCTGCTGGGGCGGTCCGCCGCTGCTGTGGCGTGGCGCGCAGTGGCCGTTGAAGGTTGTCCGCTCGCCGCCTTCCGGGTCGAATACGTGAACAGGCGCGGGTCGGTGCCGCCGTAGCGAGAACTGAACGACTGCAAGGGATGATCGACGTGTACTTGCGCACGCACGCTGTCGAAGTCAGCGGCTGGCAGGAAGGCCTGATCAAGGTGGTCGAGGAGTTCGCTCAGCACCGTAGAAGGGGCGCACTCGCTGTTGTCCTTGCTGGATCGGCCGACCCAGGTCAGCACGAGGCGGTCTTTGGCGGCCAGTATGGCGTCGAGAAACATCTGGCGGTCGTCGTCGCGACGGTTGCGGTCGCCGGGTCTTCGTTCGTGCTGCAGCAGGTCGAACTCGTGGCGCGACTGGCTTCGCGGAAAGGAGCCATCATGCAATGCGCAGATCGCGATCACGCGCATGGGGATGGCGCGCATCGGCCGTAGTGCCGCGACGGTGACTTGGCCCGAGAGGAAGCCGCGACTGTCGCCCTTGCTGCTCAGTTCGTCCTGAAGCCACTGGCGGATGGCGGTCGACGACATCGAGACGGGTTTGTGCCCGGCGACGATCGGATCGAGTTCGCGCAGCCGACGTGCGGCGGCGCGCAGGTACTGGAGCCCTTGCTCCTCGTCGGGGAGTGCGGCGTCGAATAGCTGCTCGCAGATGCCGTCGAAGCACGTGGCCCAGTCCGCGAGAGTGCGTTCGTGCGCGAGCGCGTCGCATGCAGCTGTCACGGCACCGTAGAACGCGAGGAAGTTCGCGAGCAGGGCGGCACGCCCCATGGTGTCGTCGCCCATGGGCAGCAAGCCAAGTACGGTTTCGTCGAGCGGGCCGGTGGCGACACCGAGGGCAAGTCGCTCGAGTCCTTGCCGCCAGGTGTTGGCGTCTTCGAGCGGCAGCGAGAGGTCGCGCGCCTTTTGCGCCCCGTCGAGACCCCAGCGGATACGGGTGCGCTCGACGAAGTCGCGCACGGAGCCGAGCTGCGATCGTGCGATCGAGAAGCGCCGTGCGATCGAGTCTTCTTCGAGCAGTGCCAACAAGGACGACGCGACAAAGCGGTTCTTCGCCAGTTCGAACAGCCGCAAGAACGCGGTTGGCACCGACAGTTCTTGCGCGGGGTCGCGGTCGGCGATGTGCACCCGCAAGAGATGCTGAACTGGCGCGAAGGCAGCTTCGACGTACGGCGCGTAGGCCTGGACATCGGGCAGCAGCACGAGCACTTCGCTCGGCTTCAGCTCGGGCAACTCCGCGAACGCAGCGAGGAGTTGGTCGCGCAGGATCTCCATCTCGCGCAGCGGCCCGTGCGCAGCATGTACGCGCAGCGAAGCCTCGTCGGGCCGCAGTGGCAGCGGCGGTGCGTCGCCTTGCTCGCGCCGGTCGCGCAAGTGCAGCACATCGGACTGCAGCGTGTGCAACAGCGAGTCGGTGAGGGGGTCAACAAAGTCCAGTGGTTGCTCGGCATCGACGTCGCCGGCGACGTCTTGCAGTTGGTCGTGGAACTCGCGCGACGCAGCCCCGAGCGCTTCGAGCAGCACGGGTCCGCTGCCGGGTGGGCGTTCGCCGCCGCCGCGTTGCCGACGCAGGTCGCCGAAGAAGTGCTCGGTGGGTTTCGTCGCGTAGACCGTCACATCGATACGCTTGCCGATCTCGTGGAGCAGATCGAGGAAGGCCTTGGGCATGCTTGCGACCCCGAACACCGACAGGCGTTGCGGCAACATCCGCCCGCTGCGTCCGGCATCGAGTAGCAAGGTGCGGACGTTGCCGAGGCGATGTGCTGCGGCTCTGGTCCCTTGGTCTTGGCACTCGTGCAGCAAGGCTCGAAACAGCCGCATCTGCCAATCGGCATGCAGGAGGTCGGGGTAGTCGCCGCGTTCGAACTGCGCCAGCCAGTCGTGCCGGAAGAGCTGGTAGTCGTCAAAGCACTGCGCCAGCGCGCTGGCCAGCTGCAGCCGCTTTTGCTGATCGTCGTCGCGGCGGCAGTAGGCTGCGGCGGCGCCGAGTTGGGGGCTTAGTGCGGGATCCCCGAGCAGGCGAAAGATCCGGAAGACCAAGGCCGAACGGTCGAACGGGGCCTGCAGCGAAACCTCGCCGCACAGGGACTGCAGCCAGGCGCCGGGGAATGGCAGGGAGAGGCTGGCAGCGATGCCGTGCCGCTTCGCGATCTCGAGTTCGACGTAGCGACCGATGCCTCGACTGGGCACGAGAATCGTCTCCACCTGAAGTGGCGGCAGCGGTTCGGCGTCGATGCGCTCGGCGAGTGCCGCGATCAGCACGTCGAGGCGATTGCTGGTGTGTACCGTCCAGGATCCCACGCTGCCGACGATAGCGGCGCGAGGGGCGAATGCGCGCGAACGATCTGCGTCAGTGCGGCGAGTCCTGGTTATCGCAACAGTCGTGGCTTGCGGTCGTGTTGGGCCGGGTTGCAGGCTTCTGCACCGTGCCCGTTTCGGTGGTGGGTGTGGGCGTCGAGGTTGTGCGGGGGCCGAGTTGGATGTGGCCGTGGTCATGCACGTGACCTGGACCGCGGCCATGGCCGTGGGCCGAGCCGTGGTCGTCGTCCTCGTCGCCGGGCGTGCAGCAGCCACCCTGATGGGTGTGTGCGTGGCTGCCGTCGACGTTGGCGGGCGACTCGAACAAGCGTTCGAGGAATGGTCGAACCCCCTGGCGCAACAAGGACCAGAGCAGGAGGCCGCCGAACACAGCGAGGCACAACCAGCCAAAGGCGCCGTGCTCATGCGTGAGGCTCGCGCTGGCCTCGTTCTTGATGCGCGCCGGCAGGATCGCGTTGGCGGCGTAGCCGAGCACAATCGTGCCGAGCCACATTGCGCAGGCGAAGGTGACGGTCACCCCCGTGCCGTGCAGTCGGCGCAGCATGCCGAAGGTGGTGATGTTGGTAGCAGGACCGGTCAGCAGCAAGGCCAGGACCGCGCCGGGCGACAGGCCTTGCCCGAGCAGGATGGCCGCTAGTGGCGTGCTGCCGGTGGCGCACACATACAGGGGCAGGCCGATGAGTGCGGCGATCGGGACGTCGAGCCCGCTTGGCAGCGACGCGATCCACTCGGAGCTGACGTACGGCATCAGCAGTGCGGACAACACGAGGCCCATGAGGATCCAGCTGGCAGTGTTGTCGACTGCGGGACCGTAGCCAAAGCGAACGGCCTCACGAAGACGCTGGGCAAAGGTGCCGGCTGGCGCGGCGGGCATCGCCGCCATGTCCGCGGCTGCGGTCGCGGCCATCGTCGCCCGCTGCTTGTGCAGCAGCGCCACGGACATGCCCACCGTGAGTGCCAAGAGTGCCGCCATCGCCACCCGCATGCCGGCGATTTCCGGACCCATCAGCTGCCAGGTGAGCATTACGGCGGTGATCTCTAGTTCGGGTGTGGCCACCAAGAAGGCAATCGCCGCTGCGAGCGACGCTCCCTGCTGCACCAACTGGCGGTAGATCGGCACGACGCCGCATGAGCACACCGGCAGCGGCAAACCGATCGCGACGCCGCGCAGTGCCTGTTGCAGCGCGTTGCCGCGCGTCATGCGCGCGAGCCAACCAGCGGGCAAGAAGGCGTGGCACAGACCGACCAGCAGGTAGGCGAGTACCAACGTCGGTGCCGATTCGAGCGCAAGCTGCACGAAGACATGCGCGGGTGTCTGCCCTTCGCCGTCGTGGACGTGGCCGTGGATCACAAACCACAGCACGAACGCAGCGATGGCGGCGCCGGCGACCGAGGCCAAGTGCCAGCGCTGGCGGTCGCGCGGGGCAGGGATGTGGGCGTGGAAGACGACGTGAAGCAGCGAGCCCGCGAGCAGGGCTTGGAGCATCGCCAGCCCCGAGGCGGAGCTCTCCAAGTCATGGCCCAGGAAGAATCCGAACAAGGTCGCCAGGATCGTCACTGCCATCACCAGCACGGCAGCGGTTCGGCCGAGCGTGCGCGGGACGATCCACCAAATGCCGATGCCTTCGGGGATGCGGTGCAGGATCACTGCCCAGGCCGTCACGTCATGCGAATGCGCGTGCGCCGCAGCCTCGCCGTCGTGGATGTGGCCGGCGCCATGGAGGAACAGGCCGTCGAGCGTGTCGTGCGCGGCCATGCCGAGCAGTGCCAGCACGAGTACGAGGCGCCGCAGGTTGGGGCTGTTTCGCTGCAGACCGCGCTCGGCCAAGGTCGGGGCCAGGAAGCCAGCGAAGGCCAGCGGCAGCGCGCTCCAGCCAGCCTGATCGACGCATTCGGGCAGCAGGTGCAGCAGTGCAAAGCCGCTGATCGTCACGACACAAAAGCTGTCGACCAGGATGGTCGACCACGCGTGCCGGCGGGCGAGGACTACCAGCAGAGGGCCCAAGGCCAACGCCGCGAAACTGAGGAGGAGCTTGTCGACCAAGGTGGGGTGGCGATCTTGGGGCAGCGGACCGGCTGCGGCAAGCTGCGTGATTGGACCTGGGGCAGCAGTTGTTTGGGATTTCCGCTCGCGCTAGCGGTGGCGGTGCTGCCGGGAGCCATTCGCCCACGATGCGGCGGGCGTGGCCAAGGGTGCAAGAGAAGGCACGCCACCGGCGGAGCAGATCGAGGCCGCGACCGGGGCAGCGCAGCCGCCGCGGCACGACGCGGACACCGCCTGCAAGCGGACACCGCCTGCAATAGGTCCAGAAATGAAAACAGCCCGAGGATCGTTCGATCCTAGGGCTGTCGTCAGGCGGTGCCGCTGCTCACGCAGACCGGCACCATACCTTTGCGATCACCAGCGATCGCCGCCGCGGTCGTCGCCGCCGCGATCGCGGCCGCCACCGTAGCCGCC
>CAMBXM010000121.1 GCA_945871815.1 Singulisphaera sp. GP187 | reverse complement strand
GGCGACGGCGCCACCTGCGTCGCCGTCGGCCCGCTTGGCGCCTCGATCACGAGCGATGGGGGGGCCACGTGGCGACCGTTCGGGAACAACGGCTTCCATACCGTGACCATCGTCGGCGATACCGTCGTCGCCGTGGGCCAAGGTGGCCGAATCGGTACGACGCGACTCTGATCAACGTTCGTTTCCACCACCTACCGCTGTCGAGGACTCGTTCATGAACCCAGTCAATGGTCTCGCTGCTGCGATGTTGGCCGGTGTCGTTTCTGCGCAAGAGCCGCCGCTGTCGCTGATGCGCCTGTTCAGCAATCACATGGTGCTGCCGTCCAACTCGGTCGTCGAGGTGAAGGGCCGAGCTGGACCAGGAGCTGCGGTGTCTCTTCGAGCGAGTTGGTTGGGCGAGTCGCTCGATGGAACTGCGGACGCGGGCGGTCGCTTCGCTTTGCGCCTCGCGACGCCGAAGTGCGGCGAGCGTGTCCGCTTCGAGGTGCAGAGCGGCAGTTCGAAATGCACCGTCGAGGACGTGCTGGTCGGTGACGTCTGGCTGGCTTCGGGTCAGTCGAACATGGAGATGTCCCTTGGTCCGAGTTCGACCTCACAGCAAGGAGTGCTGGAGTGGGAGAAGGAGGCGACTGCGTCGAATCTGCCCGAACTTCGGCTGTTCACCGTTGCGCGTCGGATCAGTGCAGTGCCACTCGAGGATGTCGATGGCGCGTGGTCTGTGTGCAGCAAGGAGAGTGCGGCAGCGTTCAGTGCAACAGCGCTGTTCTTTGCCCGCGACCTAACCCTGCGGCAGAAGCATCCGCTCGGGATCGTCGCCAGCAGTTGGGGCGGCACGATCTGCGAGGCCTGGACGCGAGCCGAGGGACTGACCGAGTTTGCCGAGTTCGCGCCCGACGTGGCGCGCCTCGCCGATGCCAAGGGCGGCGAGCTCGCACTGGCCGAACAACGGCAGCAGTACTGGGACCGCGTTGGTGCAAGCAGGCCGGCGCCCGATGCCCGTGGATGGAACGCCGCGAGCTTGCCTCACGTGTGGTCCAAACACGGGCTCGGTGACTTCGACGGCGTCGGCTGGTACCAGCGAGGCGTCGAAGTGCCCGCCGCCTGGGCAGGGCGCGACCTCGTGTTGATGCTGGGCCCGATCGACGACATGGATGCATTGTGGTGGGACGAGGTTCACGTTGCGGGGACCTATGAGCCCGGCCACTGGAGTGCACCTCGTCAGTATCGGATCCCCGCCGAGCGCGTGCGCGTCGGGCAAATCCAACTGCGCATCGCTGCCCTCGATACAGGCGGGGAAGGCGGGATCAGCGGCAGCGCCGAGGCGTGTCGTCTCCAACCTGCAATGGGCGAAGGTGGCTCGCTGGGCCTCGACGGCGGCTGGTCCTTCTGCCGTGGTGAGGCAATGGGCGCGCTGCCGCGCTTCCCGGCTTCGATGCAGTCGAGCCCCAACGTGCCGACAGTGCTGTGGAACGGGATGATCGCGCCACTCGTGCCGTTCCCGTTCACGGGCGCGATTTGGTATCAAGGAGAGTCGAACGTCGGCCGGGCCTTGCAATACAGCCGGTTGTTTCCGGCAATGATCCGCGACTGGCGCGCGGCCTTCGGCCGTGACCTTGCCTTTCTGTTCGTGCAGATCGCCCCGTTTGGCTACGGCAACGACCATGGCGAGCTGTTCGCGTTGCGACTCGCCCAGGAACAGGCGCTGCTCCTGCCAAGAGTCGGGATGGCCGTGACCACCGACATCGGCGATGCCCGCGACATTCACCCGCGCCAGAAGCGGCTGGTTGGGGAACGTCTCGCGATGGCGGCGCGCCGGCACGCCTACGGGGACCTCGATCCATCGCTGATCCCGCCGAGGGCCACGTCGGCCACCGTGCGCGGCCGCGATGTGGTGATCCACTGCGACGGCGTAGTCGGACCGTGGTCTTGCGGCGAGGGTGGTCCATCCCACTTTGAAGTGGCGGGATCGGACTCGGTGTTCCATCCGGCCGTGGCGCGCAGTGAGGGCCCGAAACTGCTCCTTCGTTGTGCTGCAGTCGAGAAGCCAACTCAGGTCCGCTACGCGTTCCAGGCCACTGCTATGGCCGATCTGTGGAGCGAACATGGTCTGCCGCTGCCGCCATTCTTGATGACGATCGAAGCTGCCAAGGGGGATTGATTCGGCCGAGCCCCTCGCGGCAACTGCCGCGAGCGGTTAGGACAGTTGCCCTCGATCGTACGCTTATGGACGAAGTCCCGCTGCACCAGACTTTCCGCGAGTTCACGCCGGGCCATATGGCGCTTCTGCAGAATGAAGTCCATGTCTTCGCGGTGCCGCTGTTCGGTGACGCCGAGCGCTACGCGGAGTGGTTGTCGCAGGACGAGCGCGAACGCGCCGAGCGCTACTTGATCCTTGATCACCGTCGCCGCTACGCGATCACTCACGGTGCGTTGCGCGTGATCCTGTCGTGCTACCTCGGGGTCGATCCGTCGTCGCTGCAGTTTGCTTTCGGCCCACGTGGCAAGCCCTCACTGCTAGACGATGGTCCGCAGTTCAATCTTTCGCACTCGGCGCAGATGGCGATGGTCGCGGTGGCCTCGGCGCCAATCGGCATCGACTGCGAGAAACTGCGGCACCTGGAGCGCCTGCTGGATATTGCCAAGCGGCAGTTCTCGGCGGCCGAATACGCGGCCTTGAAGGAAGTGCCGGAGGCCGATCGGCTGCTGGCCTTCTACCGCTGCTGGACGCGCAAGGAGGCCTACGTCAAGGCTCTTGGACTCGGGCTCGCCGCCCTCGACGTGTTTGATGTCGACCTCGGGGAGCGCGCCCGACTGCTGGCGCTGCGCGATGGCCAGGTTCTCGAGGATTGGTCGATGCTCGATATCTCGCCGTCAGACGGCTTCGTTGGCGCGTGCGCGGTTCGCCTGCCGCGCGCCCACCTGCTCGGCTACCGCCTGGGTGAACTCTAAGCGCCAGGGGCCGCATTCCTGCGGCTTGCCAACGGCCGGAGCCCGCGGCGCACGCGAGCATGTCCTGGTGGCTTGTCAGTTGGTGGGGGCGCCATATGCTCTTGGGGCCCATCTCGTTTCGCCTGCCCGGCAAAGCGCTCCCATGTTGACACGCTCAATCCTCTTTCTCCTGGCGGTAGCTTCGCCACTCCTCGCCCAGGGCGTCAACTGCCAGCTGCTGGGGACGATGAACTTGCACGCGCCCTACAACGACATCTGGGGCTACGCCGCGCCCAATGGCAAGGAGTACGCGATCCTGATGGCCAACACCGGCACCGCCATCATCGATGTGACCAACCCGGCAACGCCCATCGAGCGCGCGTTCATCGTTGGACCGACCTCGCAGTGGCGCGATTGCGAGACCTACGGCACCTACGCCTACGTCTGCACCGAGGCGGCCGGTGGCTTCCAGGTCATCGACCTGACGAACGCCGATGTCCCGGTGTTGATCGGCACGGTTGGCGCGACGACATTCGGCAACACGCACACCATCAGCATCGACCAGTCGACGGGATTGATCTACTGCAACGGCACGCAGTCGGGTTCGAGTCCGGGCGTGCCGGTGTTCAACGCTGCGGCCAATCCGACGAACCCGCCCTTCGTCGGCAACTTGCTACCGCGCAACTCGACCAACCCGAACTCGACCTACTTCCACGACATCAAGGTTCAGAACGGCTTCATCTACGGCTCGATGATCTACAACGGCACGTTGCGGATCATGACGACCGCCGCGCTGCCGGCACCGATCCTCAGCAACGTGTCCACGCCGGGTGTGTTCACGCACAACTGCTGGCCGAACGCTGCCGGCACGATTGCGGCGACGACCGACGAGGTGAACGGTGCTGTCGTCAAGTTCTGGGACATCACCAACAAGTCGGCGCCGGTTGGTCTCGGCCAGTACTCGACCAACTTCGGTTCGATCCCGCACAACGCATACATCATTGGCAACCTGTGCCACTGCTCGTGGTACACCGAGGGTTACCGCTGCATCGATATCAGCAACCCCAACAGCCCATTCGAGGTCGCCTCGTACGACACATGGCCAGGCGCGTCGGGGGGCTTCAACGGTGCGTGGGGCTGCTACCCGTTCTTGCCCTCGGGCAACATCCTGATGAGCGACATCAGCACGGGCCTCTACATCGTCAAGCCGCAGATCAGTGACCTGTCGATCACGCATGCGCCGCTCGTCGACACCGGCAATGAAGATGGGCCCTACACGGTGCTCGCCAACGTTGCGACCAGCAACACTCTGGCGTCGCTCAACGTGGTCTACTCGGTGAACGGTGGCACTCCGGTCACCGTCCCGATGGCGCCGGGCGGGATCCCGAACTCTTGGGTGGCGAGCATCCCGGGTCAAAACGCGATTTCGACGGTCCGCTACCACCTGGAAGCGGCGGACAGCATCGTGTCGCGGCGCAGCCCGCAGCAGGGGGAGCACCAGTTTTTCGTCGGGACGCGCGTCCGCGTCTTCTTCGACGATTGTGAGACCGACCTCGGCTGGACTCACGGGTTTGTCGCGACGCAGGATGACTGGCAGCGCGCTGGTGCGGCGGGGATCTCGGGGTCGTCAGCCGGCTTTGCGTGGCGCGATCCGGCGGGTGCCTACTCCGGCACTGCTTGTTGGGGCAACGACCTGGGCGGCCCTGGATTCAACGGCAGCTACCAGAACAACGTCAGCAACTGGCTGCAATCGCCAGTGGTGCCGACGAGCAGCGTTCAGGGGCTTCGGCTCCGCTACCGTCGATGGGGCAGTTTCAATGCTGGCGACACCGGTCGCGTCCTGGTCAATGGCACGCTGGTCACGACCGTGCCCTCACTGACGGCGGACACGAGTTGGCAGCTTGTGGACATCGACATCTCGGCAATCACCAACGCGGCCAGCACAGTGCAACTGCGCTTCGAGTTGATCAGCAACGCAACGGCCTTCGCCGGTGGCTGGCAGATCGACGACATCGAGGTGTTCACCGAGACGGACTTCGTGCCTCCGACCTTCTACGGTTTGGGTACGGCCGGCACGGGAGGCATCATTCCGACGCAGGTGTTGACCGGGAAACCGATGCTGGGCCTAACGCCAAGCGTCGACGGCAGCAATCTGCTTGGCACCGCCTTCGCGGTCCTCGCGGTTGGCTTTGTGCCCATCAGCGCCCCGGCGCTCGGGGTGCAGGTGCTGGTCGACCCCAACAACGGGACCTTCTATCTGTGGTCGCTCACCACGGGTACGCCAGGTGCCGCTGGCGTCGGCACGGCATCGTGGCCGCTGTCGGTGCCCAACGACCCGTTCCTGGACAACCTCTACCTCTACACGCAGATCGGCGTGTTCGATACGGGTGGTCCGGGCGGCCAGTTGTCGGCCAGCAACGGCATGCGTTTCCGCCTCTGCAGCCTCTGACGGACCCGGCGGAGCCCTTTGGATCGAAGGCAACGGGCGCGGGCGCGCCTGTTGCCTGAGCCGCGGAGTCCGCGCTAGTTGGCGACCGTCCGGATCTCGGCGATCTTCCATTCGCGGCCAACGGCAAGCCGGTCGATGTCCGCGAGTCGCAGGGAAGGCGATCCGGGGTGCAGTACCACACGCGGCTCCAGGGCGATCTTCGTCTGCGGCAAGTCGTCCACGGGATCCGGTTCTGCTGCCTCGATGCGAAGTAGCCCATTCAGCGTGTCGAAGTCGAGGGCGGTCGAGGACTCGCGCGCTTTGCCGTCGCGCCCGCGGTAGTGCAGTTCCCAGAAACTCTGCCGCACGAGATCCAGCCGCAGGATGACTCCCTCGACGGTTACTTCGTAGGTCACGCCGCCGTCGTCCGCCCGAAGTGGCGCCTTAGGCACCTCCGCGTAGCCGAGCAGGTGGAGGCCCGTGACCTCGTTGCGCAGGCGTTCCCATGCCGCATTGACGACGAGCCCATCAAGCCCGTGCTGCTTCACGAAGCTCGCGGCGAGGCACTGGTAGATCTTGGCCGGGTCATCGCGTCGTACAGCCTCGAGAAAGGTCGCTAGGGTGGCACTTGGCGAGTCGTAGGCGATCGGCACCCAGGACGTGCGATCGGGGCCGCAGAAGAGCCGGGCCATGCTGCAGCAGCCACCTAGCGGCAGGGAACAGAGGAACAGGACGATGGGGACCGCTCGACAGTTGGGCATGCTTGGGAGTTTTTCTGTCGCTCACAGCTATACTCGCCCCCGCTGCCTGCACGAAGAGTGCAGTCCAGCACCGCGCATCCTGCGATGGCGCCGACTGGGCACCGCGTTGCGGTGGGTGCAAGCATCTCTCTCCTTAGGCATGTCCATGAACTCGAAGCTGCTGGTAATCGTTGTCGCGGGTCTCGTTGTCGGTCTCCAACCAAGACTGCTGGGCCAGGATGCTCCGAAAGCCGTCGAGGGTGCGCAGCCAGCGGTCAAGAAGGAGTCCGCGCCGCAGATCCAGCCAGGGCAGGAACGCAGGGTCGAGGGTCGCGGGACCGGTGGCAACTCGTGGTTTGCATCGACCGACCAGGACTTCGGGACGCACTACAGCCAAGACACTGTGGTCGGGCGCTTTCCGTTCACCAACCCGCTCGCAACCGAGGTCGAATGGCGCGGCCTGCAGGGTAGCTGCCAATGCAGCAGCGCCACCATCACGATCGGCGGTGAGCGCTACCGCTACAGCAAGAAGCCAAACCCTGGCATCCGCCATGTGATCACCGAAGGGGACAATGAGCGGGAGGAGACAGTTGCGGTCATCAAGGTGCCGCCGGGTGCCGTTGGCGAGGTCGAAGTACAGATGGAGATGGGTGGAATCGCAGGTCCGCGCCAAGCGACCATGGACATCCACACGACCGACCCGCAACTGCCGATGATCAAGCTGAAGTGGGAAGCCACCGGGGCGCAGGTCTTCGTGGTGACCCCAAATGAGGTCAACCTCAACCAGATGGTCTGGAATGAGAAGCGCGAGTTCACGGTGACGGTTCAATCGCCGTTGCAGCCGGACTTCAACATCACGGGCAGCGACAACTCCGACAAGGACTTCGCGGTCACCTACACGAAGGAGTCGGCCTCGCCTGGTGTCGCGACGTGGACGATTCGGGGTACCTACCAACCGAGCAGCGCCGAGGCACTGGGCGGTGGGCAACTCAAGTTCTACACCGACGTTCCTGGCCAACCCGTGATCACCGTGCGCATCAGCGCGGCGATTCTTGGCCCGCTCGAGGTCAAGCCGGGCACGTTTCTGACACTCGGCATGATCCGCAAGGGCCAGAAGCGGGTGGAGAAGGTGACCTTCGAGCCCAACGACGACTCCGATCTCGATGCGACCTCCATTCGACTCGAAAACCTCACGATGGACCCTAAGTTCGTGACGGCAACAAAGAGCAAGGACGGCAAGAAGCTGATCGTCGAGCTGGAGATCTCCAGCGACGCACCGACTGGATTGCTCCGCGGCGACTTGGTGGTGGACCTGAATCACCCGGCCGTCCCGAGCCGCAAGATCCTGTTCAACGGTTTCGTCCGCTGACCGCGTGCGAGCGGTAGCCTCGGCGACCGACCTGCTCCAGCGCGGGTTGTGCATCCAGACAACTCGGCGCGTCTCAGCGCTCGACGCGGGCCGCTAACTTGCTACCTTCGTAGCGTTGAGCGCAACCGCGAATCTCCGCCGGGCCCTGTTGGACGCCGGCGTTATCGATGCCGAGAAGCTGTCGCGGGCCGAAGGCACCGCCCAGTCGCGCGGCCAGTCCCTGGAACGCACGTTGGTCGCTCTTGGGCTAGCCGACGAGAGCGCGGTCTGGCGCTGCGTCGCCAAAGCCCACGGGCTCAAGTTCGTCGATCCGGCCAAGTTCGTGCCGCAGGCAGAAGCGCTGAAGCGCGTGCCGCTCGAACAGGTCGTCGCCAACGAGGCACTGCCGGTCCTCTACAAAGACGGGGTTCTGTGGCTCGCCATCGATGACCCTCTCAAAGTTTTCGTCGCCGACAATCTAGCGTTCCTCGCTGGCTGCACGGTGCAGTGTGCGCTCATGCCGCCGGCGGCACTAAAGGACCACATCCGGAAGCTCGGGGGTGGAAGCAGTGCCACGAGTGGGCAGAAGGCCGCTACGAGTGTGCAGGAATCGGAAGACGCCCCGATCATCCGCCTGGTACAGAAGACGCTCGACGACGCGCTCGAGCAGCGTGCGAGCGACGTGCACGTCGAGCCCTTTAAGCAGCGGCTGCGCATTCGCTATCGAATCGACGGCGTGCTCAAAGAGATCGCCTCTCTCGACGCCGGCTTGCTTGCGCCATTGACCTCGCGGCTCAAGATCATGGCTGGACTCGACATCGCCGAGAAGCGCAAGCCGCAGGACGGCCGCATCGCCATCCAATCGATGGGGCGAGCGGTCGATGTGCGCACGTCAGTGCTACCTGGCAACCACGGCGAGACGATCGTGATGCGTCTCCTCGACAAGGAGAAGGGTCTTCTCAGTCTCGACGCGCTCGGCTTCGGCGGACCTGACCGCGAACGCTTCGAACGTTGCATTGCCCGGCCCAACGGCATCGTGCTGGTCACCGGCCCCACGGGCTCGGGCAAGACCACAACGCTCTACGCCGCGTTGCAGCAGCTCAATCGGCCTGACGTGAAGATCATCACGGCCGAGGATCCGGTGGAGTTCAACATCCGCGGGATCAACCAATGCCAAGTTCGATCGCGCATCGGCTTGTCGTTTGCGCGCATCCTCCGTGCGATGCTGCGCCAAGCGCCGAATGTCATCCTGGTCGGCGAGATTCGCGACCGCGAAACTGCCGAGATCGCCGTGCAAGCGGCGCTCACGGGCCACCTCGTGTTCTCGACGCTGCACACCAACGACTCCCCGTCAGCGATCACCCGACTGTGCGACATGGGGGTCAAGCCGTTTCTGGTCGCAGCCGCGGTGCAGGCGGTTCTGGCCCAACGCCTCGTTCGCGTGCTGTGCCCGAAGTGCGCCTTGCCGGTGGAGCTCGACGACATCGAGTTGCGCAGCATCGGTCTCGACCGCAGCCATGTGACTGGCAGCGCGCGGCCGATGCGAGCCGTTGGCTGTGCTGCGTGCGAGCACAGTGGCTACCGCGGCCGAATCGGCATCTATGAGATGATGCAGTTGGATGAGGCGCTTCGCGACCGCATCTTCCGGGGTGAACCGACAGTCCGGCTGCGCGAGCAGGCGCTGAGCTCCGGTGGCATGAGCACCCTGATGCAAGATGGGGCCCGGAAGGTCCTGTCAGGCAAGACCAGTATCCAAGAACTGCTGCGCGTCACCGCTGCGATGTGACGCCTCCGCGAAGGCTCCGACGTAACCAAGAATGGACATCCACGCACTGATGGACCTCGCCCACGAGAAGGGCGCTGCCGACATGCACTTGTCAGTGGGGCGGCGCCCGGTGTTCCGCATCGGCGGACACCTCGTCGAAGTCGGCGATGCCAGTCTTCAGACTGCGGACACCGAGGCACTCGCCCGGTCCATCTGCCCAGAGCGGAATTGGCTAGAGCTGCAGAAGACAGGCACCACGGACTTCGGCTTCGCGCACAAAGACAAGTGCCGCTTCCGCGTCAGCGTGCTGACCCAGAAGGGAATGCGCGGGCTGGTGATGCGCCAGATCCCGCAGAAGCTGCTGACCTTCGACCAAATCGGTCTACCCGAGACCTGTCGCGAACTGCTCAATCTCCATCGCGGCCTAGTCCTGGTGACAGGGCCAACGGGCTCCGGCAAGACCACGACACTCGCAACGATGGTCGATTGGATCAACCGCAATCGCGATGTCCACATCGTCACGATCGAGGACCCGATCGAGTACTACCACACCCATCAGAAGTCGCAGATGACCCAGCGGGAGGTAGGCAGCGACGTGCCTACCTTCGGCGAAGCAATGCGTCGCGTCTTGCGCCAGGATCCCGATGTGATCCTGCTCGGGGAAATGCGCGACCTGGAGACGACGTCGGCCGCGATCACGGCGGCCGAAACCGGTCACTTGGTGTTCGGAACGCTGCATACCACAGGTGCGGCGCGCACTGTGGATCGCGTCATCGATCAGTATCCAAAGGAACAGCAAGAGCAAATCCGCTCGCAGTTGTCGTTGTCGCTGGTCGCCGTGATCTCACAGATTCTGCTGCCTGGTGCCAGCGGGGGCCGCGTCGCAGCCTTTGAAGTCCTGCTCAACACGCCAGCGATCGAGAACCACATCCGTAAGAGCGAGACCTTCAAGATCCCGTCGGTGATCCAGACCAGTCGTCGACAAGGCATGGTGCTGATGGACGACCACCTGATGGAGCTCTACCGCGAAGGTCGCATCACCAAAGACACCGCGCTGGAACACGCGTTCGATCGCAAGACCATGGCGACGCGTCTTGGCGCGCCCGGAGCTGACTAGCCATGGCGGCGCGGCGACTGCTCGGGCAGATCCTCAAGGACAACGGGGCCATCCACGAAGGCATGGTGCAAGAAGCCCTGATGCAGCAACGCGACAAGGGCGGGCGCATCGGCGAGATCCTGATGGAGTTGGGGCACATCGGCAGATCGGACCTCGCTCGCGCACTCGCCGAGCAGGCCGGTCTGACCTTTTGGGATCTCGCGAAGACCGCGCCGCAGCAAGAGGCAATCGCCAAAGTTGACCACGCGACTGCGCGTGCGTTCGCAGCTCTGCCGGTCCAACTGACCGGCAAGACACTGACGATCGCAATCGCGGATCCAGTCAACCTGTCGATGCTCGCCGACCTCTCGTTCACGACGGGCTGTGAGGTCAAGGGCGTCATCGCCGACGAGTCCCTGATCCAGGCGGGTCTCGAGAAGTACTACCAAGAGGATGCCGGGCAGGCGAAGCAACGCATGCATCAGTTGGTGCAGGAACTGCAGCAACAGGGCGGCAAGATCGACCTGGAAGACAAGACGGCCATGGCTGCGGCGGCACCCGTGGTCAAGCTGCTCAACTACATCCTCTACCAAGCCATCCGCGACAAGGCATCGGACATCCACCTCGAGCCATTCGAAGGGGACTTCAAGATTCGTTATCGAGTCGACGGTTCGTTGTTCGAGCTCGAGGCGCCGCCCCCGCATCTAGCCGAAGCGCTGATTGCACGCATCAAGGTCATGGCCGACCTCGACATCGCCGAGACGCGGCTACCTCAGGATGGCCGCATCGAATTGACAGTTGGTGGTCGTTCGGTCGACCTGCGTGTGTCGACTTTGCCGACGATGTTTGGCGAATCGACCGTCATGCGCGTGCTCGACCGTTCGGTGGTAGCCCTCGATCTCGACAACCTCGGCTTGCTGACGACCGCGAAGGCGCAGCTGCGGAAGTTCCTCGAGCTGCCGCACGGCATCGTGCTGGTCACCGGACCGACTGGTTCGGGAAAGACGACCACGCTGTACGGGATGCTCAACGAGGCCAACGGTGAGGATGTGAAGATCATCACCGTCGAGGATCCGGTCGAGTACGACCTCGAGGGCATCATCCAGATCCCGGTCAACGAGGAGATCGAAGTCACCTACAGCAAGGTGCTGCGTACGATTCTGCGTCAGGACCCGGACGTGATCCTGGTCGGCGAGATTCGCGACCGTGAGACCGCGCAAACCGCGATCGAAGCGAGTCTGACCGGGCACTTGGTGTTCTCGACGCTTCACACCAACGATGCGCCATCGGCGATCACGCGCCTCGCCGACATCGGCATCGAACCGTTCCTGCTAACGGCCACGTTGCAGGGGATCCTGGCGCAGCGGTTGGTTCGCCGCGTCTGCAAGGGATGCAAGTCGGAGTACGAGCCTTCTGACGAGGTCCTCCGCCGACTCGGCGTCGATCGGTCACTGATCGGTGCCAAAAAGTTCGCCCAAGGCAAGGGCTGCGAGACCTGCAACTTCACCGGCTACAAGGGTCGCATGGCGATCACCGAGATCCTCGTGGTGGATGATCGACTCCGTGAGTTGATGCTCTCGAATGCGAGCACTTCGGCGCTCACCAACGCAGCGATCGAGAGCGGCATGGTGCCGCTGCGCACCTGCGGTCTCGAAGCCATCTTCAGCGGCCACTCGACGGTCGAGGAAGTGCTGCGCGAGACCGGTGGCTACTGACCGAGCCGCTGTGGTGGCAGGATTCAGCGGAACGAAATCTCGATGACGTTGCTGTCGAGCAACCTGCCGGTGAGCACCTGGTCCCACAGCACGGCCTGCGTCGCCAAGGTTTGCCCCTGGAGCCACGGCCCGATCGGGA
>CAMBXM010000120.1 GCA_945871815.1 Singulisphaera sp. GP187 | reverse complement strand
CGGCTGGGCGCTCGCGATTGTCAGCATGGCCGCGATTCGCTGGCGCATGCGCACGGCCAACATCCCAGCACCGTTGAAGGGGCTGGGGATCACGTTCATCACCACGGGGCTCGTGGCGATGGCCTTCATGACCTTCAGCGGTATCTGAGCCATGTCTACCGTTCTCATCGGTGTTGCGGCGCTCACGGGAGTCATCGTGCTCCTGGTGGTCGTGCTGATGTTCTGCGAGAAGAAGCTCGTCCGTAAGGGCAAGGTCAAGCTGCTGATCAACGACGATGCGAGTCGCTCGCCCGAGGTCGAGGTCGGCACCAACCTGCTGATGGCGCTGTCGCAGCAGAAGTTGTTCTTGCCGTCGGCCTGCGGCGGCAAGGGCTCGTGTGCGATGTGCAAGTGCCAGATCTTCGAGGGCGGCGGCGAGATTCTGCCGAGCGAGCGCACGCATATCACTCGCAGCGCGGCCAAGGATCACTGGCGCCTCGCGTGCCAGGTGAAGGTGCGCGCACCGATGAAGATCCGTGTGCCCGACGAGGTGTTTGGCATTCGCAAGTGGGAATGCACGGTCACCAGCAACGACAACGTCGCCACCTTCATCAAGGAACTGAAGGTCGCGCTGCCTGCGGGCGAGGTGATCGGCTTCCAGTCCGGCGGCTACATCCAGATCGACGTGCCCGCCTATCAGGGGCTGAAGTTCAAGGACTTCGACGTCGCCGAGCGTTTCCGCGGCGATTGGGACCGGTTCAAGTTCTGGGACCTCGTCGCCAACAACCCGGAGCCGATGTTCCGCGCCTACTCGATGGCCAATCATCCGGCTGAAGGCAACATGGTGATGCTCAACATCCGCATTGCCACGCCGCCACCCAAGCGGATGGAACTGCCGCCAGGTATCTGCTCGTCCTACGTCTTCTCGCTGAAGAAGGGCGACAAGATCACCATCTCCGGTCCTTACGGCGAGTTCCACATCAAGGACACGCAGCGCGAGATGATCTACATCGGTGGTGGAGCTGGCATGGCGCCGTTGCGCAGCCACATCTTCCATCTCTTCCACACCGAGAAGACGACCCGCAGGGTCAGCTACTGGTACGGCGCCCGCAGCAAGCGCGAGATGTTCTACACCGAGGAGTTCGAGGCGATCGAAAAGCGCTTCCCGAACTTCAATTACCACGTCGCTCTGAGCGAGCCGCAGCCGGAAGACAACTGGACCGGCTTCAAGGGGTTCATCCACCAAGTGGCCTTCGAGAACTACCTCAAGAACCACGAGAACACCGACGAGATCGAGTTCTATCTCTGCGGACCACCGATGATGAACAGCGCCGTGTTCAAGATGCTCGACGACCTGGGCGTCGAGAAGAACATGATCGCGTTCGACGACTTCGGCGGGTGATTCGCACCGGGCTTCGACCGGGCGGCCGCTCTCGCAGTGGCCTTGGACTGGGCGCGCTGCTATTGGCCGCGTGCGGTGGCGACGACGTCGCCGCCGGGCCTTTGGTGCTGCACGAGTTGCGTGGCCCGACCATGGGCTCTGCCTACGTGCTGAAGTGGCACGGCGGCGATAGCCCGGCGTTGGTCAAGGCCGCGGTCGAGCGGTTGCTCGACCAGGTCGACGTCACGTTCAGCAACTGGCGAACCGACAGCGAGATCGCGCGGTTCAACATGCACCGGAGCACCGAGCCGTTTGTCGCCAGTGCGATGTTGCGGCGGGGAGTTGCGATCGCGCTGCAACTCGCCAAGTGCACCGACGGCGCGTTCGATCCCACGGTGCATCCTCTGAGCGAGCTGTATCGGGGAATGAAGCAGTCAGGGATGGCGCCGACACGAGAAGCTCAGGCCGCGGCGCACGCTCGCGTTGGGCATGGCGCACTGCAGATCGACGGCGAATCGCTGCGCAAGACGCGCGTCGATCTGGCGATCGACCTCGATGGGCTCGTGGCAGGTCTCGCTGCCGACGGACTGCGCGATGAACTCGACAGTCTGGGCGTCCGCAACTTCATGCTCGAGATCACCGGCGAAGTGCTCTGCCGTGGCGTTCGTCCGGATCAGAAACCGTGGCGCATCGGCGTCGTCGATCCGGAGCACGCGACGGTCGGAGCGGAAGGGTCGAGAGTCTCTGTGCCAGTCGCAGATCGCGCCCTGTGCACCAGCGGCGATTACCGCAACTTCGCCATCCAGGACGGTCGCGTCGTCACGCATGTCTTCGATCCGCGCACGGCCGAGAATCCGACGCACGGCATCGTCAGCGCCACGGTGCTGGCGCGGTCGTGCGCCCTCGCGGACGGCCTTGGCACTGCGTTGATGGTCGTCGGTCCCGAGCGCGCTGCCGCGGTGCTCTCGTCCTGTGGCGAGCCCGATGTCGCGGCGTTCTTGATGATCGCCGATGAGCAGCGCACGCTGCGCTCCGTCGAAGTCGCGTGGCCCGAAGCGTTCGCCCTGGACGGTCGGCCGTTGCTTCGTCCGTCGTTGATCGAGGATGCGCGCCGGCAGCGCGAGAGCGATCTCGACGCCGCCATGGCGGCATTGCAACAGGCGCCGGACAGTCTCGCCGCCATCCTGTGGGTGGGCCGTCGACTTGGCTACCTCGGTTACTTCCGCGATGCCGTAGCGAACTACTCTGCCGGCCTACTGCAGTTTGCCGACGAGCCGCACCTGCTGCGCCACCGCGGCCACCGCCACCTGACCTTGCGCGATTTCGACTCGGCGCGCAGTGACCTTCAGCGGGCGGCGGCCGCCGTCGCCGGCAAGGATCTGGAGGTCGAGCCCGATGGCCAGCCAGTCGCGGGCCGACCGCCGCACAGCACACTGCAGTACAACATCCACTACCACCTCGGGATCGCCTGCTTCTGCTTGCGCGACTTCCCTGCTGCCGAGGCGGCCTTTCGCGACTGTCTGCTGGTGTCGCAGAACGACGAATCCCGCGTCGCGGCGACGCACTGGTTGTGGTGTGCGTTGGCGCAACAGAATCGGGCGGGGGAGGCGGCGGCTTTCCTTGCGGCCATCCCGAAGGCCCCTTTGGTGGTCGAGAACGTCGACTATCTGCGGCTCTGCCGTCTCTACAGCGGCGCGACCTGGAATGAGGGCTTGGTCGCCGATCGGCAGCAATGGTCCGCAGCGCTCGACTTTGGCGTCGCTCACTTCGAGCTCATGCGCGCAGGTATCGAATCACTTTTGGTGGAGCCGAGTGCCGCGGCAGCCCGCCGCAGCCTTGAGGGCGTGGCGCGGCGCGCCGACTGGCCGTCGTTCGGTGTGGTGGCCGCCGAGGCGTTGTTGGCGCCGCGTTGACCCGGTCGCTGTCGGACCGCGCTCCGTGCCGCACGTTGCGTTCGCCTGCAGTCACTGAAAGCAGGCAGGCGGACGGCGCATCCGGTCGAGGTGGTGTTCGAGCGAGCCGAACAGGCGCTTGCGGGCGCGCATGATGCGGATTGCCACCGTGCCAGTCGGCAACCGCAGCAGGTCCGCCGCTTCCTGATAGGGGCGACCCTGTCGGACGCACAGATTGAACACCGCGCGGTAGCGCTCCGGGAGTTCGTCGACGGCCGTGGCGAACGCGGTCATCAGTTCCGCTTCTTCGAGCGCTCGGTCCGCAGGCCTAGCTTCGACGAGGTCGAGCAGGCTGCCGTGGTGGTCATGGTCCTCGCGAGAGAGGCTGCTGATCGGGCGTGGCAAGCGTCGTTGCGCGCGCAGCGCCGACAGAGCTTGGTTGCGCGCGATCTCGAATAGCCAGGCGCGGAAGTTCGTGCCGGGTTGGTAGAGACGGTGCTTCCGCAGCACCCTCTCCAGCACCTCCTGGACGATGTCCTGCGCGAGGTGCGGCTCGCGGACCAAGCCTCGGACGAACTGGAACAGTCGGAGCCCGTAGCGGTCCTGGATGCTCTGCATCGCCTGCTCGGCGAGGCCGATGCGCAGCAACTCGATGGCCTGCTCGTCGGCGACGGGGTCGGACGTGCGAAGCGCTCGCGGGGACATAGCGAGCGGCATTGGGTCGAGGCAGGCCATGCGACCTCCTTAGAAAGGTCCGTGCCAACCGTGGTGCGAGTTGAGGCTGATCGCGTCTGGCGTTTGCCAGCAAGGACTTACGAGTGCCCACTTCTCGTTCTTGCAGCCGCTGCCGCATCGGTGCGGCACTAGCTGCCGCAGGCTGGCGGCGGAATTTCATCAACCTGCAGTTGGGCCGCCAACGTCCGTTCACACCTCGCAGCGAAGGGGCGGAGTGCCGGCTTGCGCGGCCTTGGTTGCCGGATGGGTTCGCGCCAATGCCGTTGCAGGTTGGCTCTGGGGCTGGCGCCAATGGGTGTCGAGACGATCCGCGAGCGAGCCCTGTCGTTCAGCGTGGGAACAGGTCCTTCCCGCCCTCAATCGCGGCATCGAGCAGTGCGAGATTCGCACTGACCCTCTGGTCCTCATCGCCGTAAGTCAGGAAGCCCCAGCGCAAGCGCTGCACCGCAAGGAGGGCCAGGGCCGTCCGGATGCCCCACTCGCTGCGAATGCGATCGCCGCCGACACCGTTGCCGAGCCAGCGCATCAAGAGGCTCTTCTTCCACTCGTGGGAGCGCGTGCTGTGGATCCAGAAGGTCGCAAAGTCGTGGTCGCTGTTGCCCATGCCGACGCGTTCGAAATCGAGCAAGTGCGGGCGGTCGTTGGTATCGACGACGATGTTCGCCTCGACGAAGTCGCCATGAACGAGCACCGGCTTGCGGCCGTCGAGCCAGCGGACGGCTTCGTCGAAGAACTTCAACAGATGGCGCCAGCGCGGTTCCCCGAGCACGTTGAGCACGGCGTCGTACATCAATCGGATCCGTTCGAGATACCCGATGGGATCCCAGTGGTTCAGCGGGAAGTCACGGCGACCCAACAGTCGATCGGTGGGCACCGATTGAAGCCGACGCAGCAGTTCCAGCACGTGGTCTTGCAGCAGCACCTCTTCGGCGGGGCCCGGTGCGCCTTGCAACCATTCGAGCAGCAGCCAACGCGGAGGATCGCCGGGACCGACCAGAATCGTCCGAGGTGTTGGGAGGTCGCGCCGATCCGGGTCGATGCTGTCGAGCAGTCGGTAGAACCCAGCCTCACGTCGGGCGAAGTCCTCAGGCCTCGCGCCAGCTGGATAGATGTGATGGAGCTTCTGCGGCAAGAACCACTTCAACAGGAAGGTGCGGCCGTCCTTGCCCTCGCAGGCGAGCGGGACCGACGAGCTGTGGCTCGATTGCAGGTTGTGGCGGCGTGGCGATTCCTTCAGGCCCAGCTCTGCCAGCGTCGCCTGAGCTTCCTGCAGTGGCGTGGTTGTCTTGTCGGTCACTGCAGCTCCCAGGTCCGGTCGAGGATCGGCGTCGGTTTGCGATCGGCGAAGATGTGGTCCACTTCGACGCGCAATGCAACTGCACCGGCGCGAGGCGGCAGATCCCACCGTCGCTCTTCGTCGACCAGCAGGCGGTTCTGCCATGAGATTGTCGTGGAAGCTGCGTGCAATGCCGCGCCATTGCGATCGAGCATCCGGAGACGAATCGTAAAGCTGCGCAAGCGAGCGAGTCCGGGCACGCCATGACCGGCACCGCAGTTGAGGATGAGTCGGCGGCGGTCGCCGTCCTCGGCAAGCCGGAACTCGAAGGCGGTAGCGCAGAAGGCCGCGTCATCGGGGCCCAGCAGTCGGTGACTGCGGCCTGCGCGCACAGGACCCGCCGGTGTCGCCGCATCTGGTTCGTTGGCTACCGGCCGCTGTACTGACTCCATATGGCATCCGATGCAGCTCTCGTCGCCAGCGGTCGCTTCCTGTGCGGCGCGGAACTCTCGAGCCAGGGGCAGGACATCGGCGATGCGGAGGTCGTGGCAACTGCTGCAGAGAGCGGTGCTCCCGGCAGTCGTGAACGTCGGGTCCTTCACGGTCTGGTGCGCAGCTGTGTCGCCGCCACTCGGACCGTGGATGACTTCGCCTCGGCTATGGCAGCTCCTGCAGTCCACGCCGTGCTCGCGGTTCTCGGCCCGCGCGTGCGGCATCTGCCCCAATCGATCGAGCACAGTGGCCGGTGCATGGCACGGAACGCAGCGCTCCGGCTTGCTGCGATTCTGCATTGCGCGCACAAACACAGGGTCGACGAAGGCGCGCGCGTGTGCGCTTGCTTGCCACTCGTTGTGCACGGCGCGGTGGCACTGCGCGCACGCGGCAGGGTCGGCGAACTGCCCCTGGCATGGCGGCTCCGCCATGCCGACCGCGGGGAGCGCGAGCCAGAGCCAGGTCGTGGAACGAGCGAGCATCGACCTACCATAGACGGTCGCGGTCTCTGTGCGGAAGTGCGACGTCAAGCCGGTGCCAGCGCAAAGCCGAAGATGTGTCGGATATTGCCGTGGAGCGCGACAACTTGGACGCACGGGGACTCGGCGAGGAGCTGAAGTCCCATGTCGGCAGCGCCGTCGAGGCGTTGGTCGCACAGGATCGCGAACGCTCAGAAGCAGCGCTCGCGTCGATGCTGAAGCGCGTCCAGGACCTTGTCGAACGCAAGCGTCGCATGGAAGGCAGCAAGACCGACACGCGCGACTTGGTGATGGAGTTGTTGTTCTCCAGTGTGCGCCAAGCGATGCACGAGTTCGCCGCCAGCGATCCTGCTCGCGTGCCGCAGCGCGCGGCCGAGTGGGTGATGGGCTCGCTCTACTCGATGGCGACGCTGACCGAGCTGTCGCGTGCGTTCGACCAGGTGCTGTTGCGATCGAGCCACGGCAACCAAGACTTCAACTTCGCGAGCCGCACGGACTTCTTGTCGCTCGAGGAAGTGCTGCAGATGCTCGCTGCTGGCAAGCACTGCGGTTGCCTGTCGCTGGAGAAGGCCGACAACCGGCTCGACATCTACATGCGGGACGGCCGCATCGTCTACCTCGACCCGCATCATCTGACGCGGCGCGTCATCCCAGCGAGCGATTCGTTGCATCAGCGCGAGTTGCCGGCGGCGGCGGTCGAGGTCGCAGAAGCGGAGCGAACGCGCTCGGGTCGTCCGATCGTACTGGCGCTGTTCGATTCGGGGCACTTCCGCAAAGACGAACTGCGCGAGATGCTGCGGCTGTTCGGGCGCGAGGCTCTCTACGAGTTCTTGATCGAGGACGGGCCGGTGGTGTTCTACTACCGTCGCCAAGACAAGCTTCCCGCCTTCGCCGACGAGCACGACATGCGCATCGGCATAACCTCCGTGTTGCTCGAAGGCAGCAAGCGAGTCGACGACTGGCGCAGCATGCGCAAGATGTTCCCCGACGCGGCGAAGCCGGTGGAGCCGAGCGAGGACATGTTCGCGCGCATGGGGGACGTCGCACTCGATGTGCTCGAGATCAAGTTGTTGTCGCAGGTCAACGGCACCATGTCGCCCAAGGGCCTCGTTGCCGTGCTGGGCCTGCCACTGTTCGAGGTCTATCTGATCCTCGTCCGCCTTGCTCGTGAGGGCATCATCGTCGGCGCTGTGACTCTGGACCCTACGGGTGGCACCAAGCTCAGCCTGGAGCAATCGATGCAGGAGGCGTTTGCGGCACTGGATGCCAACGACGACCAGAAGCCCCACAAGGGCATGCTCGACGCGATGCTCGGCGATGGCAAAGACAAGAAGGACAAGCAGGAAGCGCCGCTGCGCATGAACCGCGGGGCGACGCATACGGCGCTCGACTCGGTGTTCGGCGGCGGCAAGCCAGCGGCGCGTCCGGCGCCGAGTGCGGCACCGGCGAAGCCGACCAAGCCGCCTGAGTCCAACGACAACAAGTCCGACAAACAGGACTTCCTCTCGATCCTCAAACGCTCGCGCCCGGACCAGGAATGACCGTCGCGGCCGCGGCCGCGGCATTCTGACGTTGGGCGCGGACGAAGCTCGCGATCCAAAGGTCCTTCCCGAACGGTAGCTCCGCCACGTGCGATTGCAGCTCGAACCCGGCTTGCGCGAACCAGCGTTCGACGCGCGACAGCGTCACGGCATAGCGCGTCGGTGCTCGCCGCGCACAGAGGTCGCGTGCGCGGCGCACTGCATGGTGCACACTGCACGGATGGAAGAAGCTGGCGACCACGAATCGCCGCGCCGTGCGACAGGCTTCGGCGACCGCGAGCTTCTGCGCCGACGGCTGGAGATGATGCAGAAACCGGAACATCACGACGCCGTCGACCGCGCCGTCGGCGAGCGGCAGTGCGAGAGCGTGCGCCTGCGCTGTCGGCACATCGCCGCGCAGTTCTCGCGCTTGCTGTAGCATCGCGAAGGCGCGGTCCATCTGGACCACCTTGTGTTCGCGGGCGCGCAAGAAGGGCAGCAGCCGGCCGGCGCCGCAGGGAGCATCGAGCACGACTTCGGCGGGGCGCCCCGGCCAGACCTTGGCGAGTAGGTCGAGTTCGCGCTCCGTGCGGTTGGGATTGCGGTCCTTGTACTCCTTTGCCTTGCCGTCGACTTCGTAGCGTGCGGCGGTGTCCATCGGTGGCAACGAGCGCAGGATGGACCGAGTCTCGCTGCCGCGTCCCGCGGTGCGCAACAGCCGCGCGGCGAAGCGCAGCGCCGTGTAGCGCTCGATGGGCAGGTCCTGAACCGAACGCTGGAAGTGGCGCAGCACGCGGCGGCACAGCCAAAGCGGCGCAGCACCAGGCGGCGCCAGACGGCCGTTGTGCAGATCGATGACGCCGAAGTGGAAGAAGGCGATCTCCTGGCGCGCGAACAGGTGTTCGGCCGACAGGTCAGGCAGGTGGAAACCCTGGGCCAGTAGGTCGCCGCAGAACGCCGCTGCGAGTTGCAGCATCGCCGGGGCGAGGGGGCCGTCGCGCAGCCACAAGCGCAAGGGCCGACCCGGCATCTCGGCGCACAGATAGAAGGACTGCCCATCCTGCGTGTGTCCGCGGAGCACCGGCCGCGGCGTCTCGATGCCGCGTTCCCGCAAGGCCATCGTGATGAGGACTTCGCGTTCGGCGTCGTCCTGGGCGTGCGGCCGCGTGGTCCGGAAACGCCAGCGGTTCTGGAGCGAGGTCCTGCCGAATTGTTTGAAGTACCACCGCCTGCCGTCGAGCCCCAGGCGCAGGACGCTGCGGGCCCGGTTTGGCGGTGCCGCGAGTTCGTGCGGCAGTGCCAGGATCGACGCGTGGTCGACGAAGCGCGCACGCTCGAGCGCGTCAGCCTGTACATACTCCCAGCTTGCAGACATCGAAGCGGCCCACGGTAGGAGGCGCGCGTTTCGGCGCCAAGCACGAGGTCGTCTCGGTCCGCAAGGCGCACCGAGGCCGCGCTTGCCCCGAGCACTTCGGCCGCCCAAGATCGCGTCATGCCGAGCCGTCGAGCTGCAACGCCCCTCCTCTCGCGGGACATCCTCGCGGAACTCCCCAAGTCCGATCTGCATCTCCATCTCGACGGGAGTCTCCGACTGCCGACGCTCATCGAACTGGCCAAGAAGCGCAGAGTCGTGCTGCCGAGCCAAACGCCAGATGGCCTGCTCGATCTGGTCTTCAAGCGGGCCTACAAGAACTTGCCGGAGTACTTGCGAGGGTTTGAGCTCACGGTTGCGTGCATGCAGGAGCCGGAGTCGTTGGAACGCGTGGCCTACGAACTCGCGATCGACTGCCGCAAGGAGAACGTCTTCTACATCGAGGTCCGCTTTGCGCCGCAGCTGCATGCGCAGGCTGGGTTCACGATCCGCGAAGTGCTCGCGGCGGTGTGTCGCGGATTGGAGCGCGCCAAGAAGGAGATCAACAAGGACCCTCGCGTGCAGCGTGGGGAGGTCCCGCGCTTCGAGTGCGGTGTGATCGTGTGTGCGTTGCGCTTCTTCCTGCCAGTGTTCAGTGCGCACTATCGCGCCTACTTCGATGCGTTGCCGTCAGCGCCGCCGACCTCGATCTATGGGCTTGCCTCGCTCGAACTCGCCCGTTCCGCCGTGCGGGCGGTTGAGGACGATGGTCTGCCGATCGTCGGTTTCGACCTTGCTGGCCAGGAGCGCGGCTTCCCGGCCAAGGACCACCAATCGGCCTACCAACTCGCGCACGAGCACTTCCTCGGCAAGACTGTTCATGCTGGCGAGGACTACGGGCCCGAGTCGATCTTCCAGGCGATCACGGACTGCCATGCGGATCGCATCGGTCATGGCACCTGGATGTTCAGTCGTCGGCACATCAAGGACCCGGCGATCACCGACAAGCAGGCCTTCATCGACAAGCTCGTCCGCTACGTCGCCGACCGCCGGATCACCCTCGAGGTCTGTCTCACGAGCAACCAGCAGACGATCCCCGAACTGCGCGACGACCTGTCGAAGCACCCGTTCCGGTTGATGCGCAAGGAGCGCTGCAGCGTCACGCTATGCACCGACAACCGGCTGGTGTCGCGCACCACCATGACCGACGAAGTCCAGAAGGCGGTCGAGACCTTCGGGCTCGACGCGCGCGCGCTCAAGGACGTGCTGATCTACGGGTTCAAGCGCGCGTTCTACGCCGGGCCCTACAATGAGAAGCGCGCCTACGTGCGGTCGGTCCTCGACTACATGGAAGCCGTCTTCTTGCGCGGTGGCATCGACGTCACCGGGCCGCGCTGAGGACCGGCGGTGCCCGGGTCTGCCGCTGCCAGAAGATCGCAGGCTTGCTCGAGGCCAAAGCCGGGGTAGGCTCTTGGCCTGCGGTCCGTCGGTGCCATTTGGCATTGGCCTCCCGCACAGAACCCCACGAGAGCATTCATGAGTGCATTCCGTGCCAGCATCGCCTGCGTGGCGATGGCAATGATCTTCGCGCGGCCCGCCGCGCCGCAATGATGAGGTGGTAGCTCGGGGGCCAGTTCGGCTCCCGCCCCTGCTCCTGGTAGTGCGAGCCCCGGAACCCCAGGTGGTGGCCGAGGTGGCATCCCGATCGATTTCCGTCGCGGCAAGACCACCAAGGACTTGTTGCAGATTTCGTGGGACTATCCGGTCTGGAGACCGGCTGCCCCCACGACTCAGAGTGGATCGAGCGGAACTGTCTCCATCGAACGCGAGCGGGCTCTGCCGCTAGCGCAAGCGATGCAACTCGTCGTCCGCGAGGACCGACGGCCGTTGCTGGTCATGCGCGAATGCGAGCGCTGCAAGGGCACCGATCACGCGCTGCTCAGCCGATCGCTCGACAACGAGCAAACGGTGCTGCTGACGCGATGGTTCCATTGCGTGAAGTTGCCGCCCAACGTGCTCGAAGCGGACCATCCGCTGACGGCGATGTTCAAGCCGCAAAAGGAAGGCGACAAGCTGCCGCACTTGTTCTTCGTCGACCCCGACGGGAGCAACAAGTCGCCGCTGCCCGGCGACCAGTCGCAGACGCAGCTGTGGGAGACGATGTTCTCCTACCTCGACCGCTGCTACGAAGGCGACGCCAAGAAGGCGGTCAAGGAACTGCGTTCGTTGCTGAACCAGTTCGATCGGATTGACAGTCAGGCGCTCGAGATCCGCGGTCGCATCGACAAGGAGATCGAGAAGCGCGGGCCGGATTCAGCCCGACTCAAGAAGTTGGAGGACGATCTGCAGGATCTCGACGTCGAGCGCAAGAAGCTCGTCGAGCGAGAACTGGAGATCCGCCGTTCCGCCTTGGTGCAGCCTGTGCCGGCCGCTGACGAGAAGGCGCCCGCAGCAGCCGAGGACGCGGCCGCGAAGGGCGGCTCGGCATCGAAGTGACCTCGGTTCGTCTGCGCCTCTGCTTGATGCTGCTCGGTGCCGCCTTGGCGGCGCCGGGCGCGCTACCCGCGCAGGGCAAGAGCAAGGACGACGACGAGGTCGCCAAGACGCCGGTGGATCCTTACACCGGCGGTGACGCTGCCCAGCTGACCGCCGCTGGGCACGTCGCCTACGGGCCCTTTGTGTGGTCGAAGGACACCCGCACGGAGGACATCGATCGCGTGCTCGGCGAGGGTCGCGTGCTGTGGCTCGAGACCGCACACTTCCGCATCGGCTGCAACCTGCGGACGGTGCCGATGCCGGAGAAGCAGGGTCAGCGCAAAGCTCTGCTCGACGAGGTCGCGGCACTCCGCAAGCGCTTCCCGAAGATGCCGGAGAAGCCCAAGAAGCTCGACCCGTGGCTGCGGTTGCACCTCTTCGCCGCGCGCGCCGAGAAGCTCTACGTCGAGGTCGAGTCGATGCTGCTGAACGGCGGGGCCACGTTTGGCGAAGCGACTACCCCGCCAAACGGGCGTTACCTCGGGCTGCCCGACAAGCACTTGCTGCTGGTGTTTCAGAAGAAGTCGGACCTCGCCCGCTACTTCTACCGCTTCTGTGGCGTGAAGGCCGATCGCTCGTTCAGCTACTACCT